>CAKPSO010000005.1 GCA_934183185.1 uncultured Bacilli bacterium
GAAAAGAAAAGAGCTAGAGCTGCTGGATTAAGAGAAGGACGTGAAGAAGGACGTGAAGAAGAACGTAAAGAAATAGCCCAAGCTATGCTAAAAGATATCCAAGATTATGAACTTATTTCCAAATATACCGGATTATCAATCGATGATATAAAAAACTTAGCCAATAATTAGTATTATTTAATTTTTAATATTAGAATAAGCTGAAGCTGAGACTAAATTATTAGTCTTGGCTTTTTATCTATTTAATAAAAATTAAGTATAGTTTTTTTAAAAAAATTAATACTATAAATGAACTACTTCTAATACAATGAAGTAGGTGGTTGTGATGTGGAGGGTATTTTTCTTTTTACTAGGATTTGGATTAATGGTAATAGGTTTTACTTACATGATAGCATATCTTAATTTATTGTCTATTGGATACTCTTTTTCTAATTATATCCATTTTATTATTAATAGAATTGAATGTTTATTTGGCTTTATTGGCTTAGTTGTCGTTAGTATAATTATTTTAACTAGTGGGAGGTCAAATCATGATTTATATTTATGATATTTTGCTTAATTTTAGTGATGCGATTTTATATGAGTTTTATGAATGGAATACTAGTGATCATATTGATAATATGAAGAGAATAAAGCTAGCTAAAATTAGTAAAAAAGATTTTGATTTATTCTTAAATTATAAAATAAAAATAGATAGTGATTTTTTACTTAAGATATTTAAGACCTGTGAGGTTTACTTAAATAAAGGTATAGAAGTTTTAGATTACTGTGTTTTATTTTCTGATGGAGTTAGAGTATTAGCTATGGAATTTAATAAGAATGGTATTAGTGAATGTAAAAGTAAATTATTACTTGATGAAGAAGAAGAAATAGCTTCCTTAGCTACTAATTTAGAGTTTACTGAGATAAAATTTGAATTAATAAAAGAAGATGTTATGAATCGTTTCTTAACACGTAAAGAGATTAAAATGCGTAAATATCTAATTAACGAAATTAAAGATTCATATCGTAATAAGAATTTAAATAAACTTAAATTTTTATATACAGAATATTTTGATGACAATGAATCTAACCCAGAAGTTATGGTTAATTCACTAATAGATAGTATGACTAATGATTTAGATGATAAGCATATAAACTTATATAATTTATTATGCTTATCTCATAAGAAAAAACAAGTATGATTAATAATCTATCTTCATACTTGTTTTTACTTTTTTCATAGTTTCTTCAGCTATTTTTTTGGCTTCTTTAGTGCCATGTTTTAATATTTTCTTTACTTCATCAGGATTTTCTTCATATTTATGTCTTCTTTCTCTGATTGGAGTAAGTATTTTTTCTAACTCTTGAATTAATTCTTTTTTACATTGAACACATCCACGAGTTCCCTTTTTACATTCACTACATACATTTTCTAAATTAGGATTATCTACTAATTTATGATAATAGTAAACCATACAAATATCAGGATTGGCAGGATCATCTTTCTTAATCTTATTAGGATCAGTTATTGCGCTCATTACTTTATTTTTAACAGTTTCACTATCATCAGTTAAATATAGGGCATTTCCTAAACTCTTACCCATTTTTTCTTTTCCATCAAGTCCTTTAATACGTGGAGTTTTACTTAATAATGGTTCCGGTTCCTCAAGAGTAGTTCCATAAATATTATTGAATTTACGTACTATTTCACGACACTGTTCAATTAATGGTAATTGATCTTCTCCAACAGGCACAAGTGTTCCATTAATAGAAGTAATATCAGCAGCTTGACTAACAGGATAACCAACAAAACCATAAGTTACGCCTTCACCATCTTTACCAAATAGTGACTTTTTTTGAGCTATTTCACTCTTTACTGTTGGATTACGATATAATCTAGACATAGTAACTAAATTAGAATAAAAAACTGTTAGTTCAGCAATTTCAGGTATTTGAGATTGAATAAATATATTTACTTTTTCTGGATCGATTCCAGCTGATAATAAATCTAAAGTAATTTCTCTTACATTAGTTCTTACTTTTTCTGGATTATTAAAATTATCAGTTAAAGCTTGAACATCAGCTATTTCTAAGAAAAAATTATATTTACCTTGAAGATTAATCCAATTCTTTACAGCACCATATAAATGTCCAAAATGTAAATTACCAGTAGGACGTATTCCAGTTAAAATAGTTTTTTCCATGTTATCACTTCCTGGTTTTTATTTTATCATATTTTTAATAATTTTGTATAAAAAATGTTTTTTAGTAAATGATATTATTGAAGGAGGATAAATATGAAGCAAGTAAAAAAAATATTTGTTGGTATAATGGTACTTTTTTTAGCAGTTGGTTGTGGTAATATGATGAATACTCCTACTAAGAAAGTAGAGGAATTCTTAAGTAAATATCAAACTCAGGATGAGAAAGTATTAGCTCAATTAGATGAAGTTATTGATAGTAGCGGTACTATGACTAAAGATCAAAAAGATAAATATCGAGATTTGATGAAAAAACAGTATCAGAATTTAAGTTATAAGATAAAAGATGAGACTATAGATGGTAATAATGCTACAGTACAAGTAGAAATTGAAGTATATGATTATGCATCTTCTATATCTGAATCAGAAACATATCTTACTACTAATAAAGAGGAATTTATTAAGGAAGATACTAAAGAAGTAGATGATGAAAAATTTATGGATTATAAGTTAAAACAATTATCTTTAGTAAAAGATAAAGTAAAGTATACCATTAATTTTACGCTTACTAAAACTGATGATAAGTGGATTCTTGATGATATTACTGAAATAGATCGTCAAAAGTTACATGGTTTATATTCATAATAGGGGACTAATTTAGTTCCTTTTTTCATATGCTTTTATAGGTGATAGCTTTGAGAAAAATTTTAGTCTTATTATTAATTTTAATATTAATTCCATCTCCAGTTTATGGAATAAGTGTTAGTAGTCGTAGTGCCTGTTTAATGGATAGTGATTCTGGTAGAGTCTTATATGCTAAGGATAAGGATAATCCTAGACTTATAGCTTCTATTACTAAGATAATGACAGCTATTATAGCTATAGAATCAGGTAGACTTGATGAAGAAGTAACTGTTGGGGAAGAAGTGCTTACTATGTATGGTTCTAACATTTATATTGAACTTGGAGAAAAGATGAAGTTACTTGATATGGTATATGGATTAATGATGAGAAGTGGTAATGATGCAGCTATCGTAATAGCTACTTTTATTGGTGGTAATGAAGAAAACTTTGTGAAGATGATGAATGAAAAAGCTCAGGCTATTGGAATGACAAATACAGTTTTTAATAATTCTCATGGTTTAGATGAAGTAACACAGAATAAATCAACAGCTTATGATATGGCATTACTATCTAGTTATGCTTCTCATAATGAAATTTATATGAAAATAGTTGGAACTAAAAAATATAGTGTACAGAGTGATAGAAAGAGTTATTTATGGCATAATCGCAATAAATTATTAACTAGTTATAGCTATGCTACTGGTGGTAAGACTGGTTATACTCCTAGTGCTGGTAGGACTTTAGTAACAAATGCTAGTAAAAATAATTTGAACCTAACAGTAGTTACTTTAAATGATGGTAATGAATATCAAACTCATGAAGAATTATATGAATATGCTTTTTCTAAATATCAAAATTACGTTATTCTTAATCCTAAAAAGTTTAAGATAGATGATGCTTATTATCCAGATAAAGTCTATATCCTTAATCAATTTACTTATCCGTTAACAGAAGAAGAAAAGGATCAGGTAAAAGTATTAGTTAAGTTAACTAAATTAAATCAGTACCGTGATAAGGATCAAGTTGGAGTAGTTATAGTAAAACTAGGAGATAAAGAAATATATAGTGAGAAAGTATATGTTAAAGTAGAAAGTACGAAGAAGAAAAATATATTTTCTAGGATTTGGTCGTGGTTATTTGATTAATAAGATATGGGGTAGTTTTATTATAATTGGGATAGTATATGCTATTATAATGGGTAATGTAGGTGGTATTAATAAAGAAATTATAGAGTGTGGTGATAGTAGTTTAAAACTATTTATTAGTATGTTTCCACTTATGATTTTATGGAGCGGAATTATGAATATAGCTAAGAGTGCTGGTATACTTGATTTTTTAGCTAAATGTATGATGCCTGTTTTTAAAATTATATTTCCAGATTTAAAAAAAGATAATAAGGCTTTAGGATATATTGCTTCTAATTTAACTATTAACATGTTAGGCATACATAATGCTTCAACTCCTTTTGGATTAAAAGCAATGAAGTGTTTACAGGAAGAAAATCCTGATAAAAAGACTGCTACTCGTAGTATGATTACATTTTTAGTATTAAATACTAGTGGAGTTACATTAATAGCTACTGATATATTATCTATTAGAAGTTCTATGGGTAGTAGTAATCCAGCTGAGTTATTAGGAATAACTATTATAGCTACTATTATAAATACAACTTTAGCTCTTTTGATGGATAGATTTTTATGGAGAGTGTCTAGAAAATGATAACTAATATTAGTAATTATTTTATACCTTTGATTGTGTTAGTAATTATTATTATAGCTATGAAGAAGAAGGTAGCTGTATTTGATGAATTCGTTATAGGAGCAGGTGAAGGTATTAAGTTAGCTATTAGTATTTTTCCATGTTTGATTGCAATGATATTTGGAATAAATATTTTACTTAGAAGTAATATTTTAGATCAGGTATTATCTTTATTTAAACCAATACTTGATTTTATTCATCTGCCAGCACCTATTTTGCCTATGGCTATTATTAGACCAATATCAGGTAATGCTAGTTTTGCGGTTATGATTGATATTATGAAAACATATGGGGTTGATTCATATATAGGTAGAATTGTATCTGTTATGCAAGGGGCTACGGACACTACTATTTACGTTATTTCATTGTACTTTGGAAGTATTGGGATTAAAAATATTAGATATGCATTGAAAGCTGGATTGTTTGCGGATTTAGTTACTTTAATTGTTAGTATTATGTTAGTTAGTATTGTGTTTGGAAGATGATTTTTAAAATAAAAATTGCTTTTTCTATGAAATAAAGTTATAATCTAAGCAATGTAAAAAATGTCTGGAGGTAGACTTATGGAACGTATACAAAAGGTTATAGCTAATAGTGGGGTTTGTTCACGTAGAAAAGCTGAAGAATTAATTAAAGCTGGTAGGGTAACTGTTGATGGTAATATAGCTAGAATTGGTACTTCTGTTAGTGAAAAGAATTTAATAGAAATTGATGATATTAAGGTAGAACAACAGGACAAAGTATATTATTTACTTAATAAACCTCGTGGAGTAGTTACTACTACTAGTGATGATAAGAATCGTAAGACTGTATTAGATCTTATTACTACTGATAAAAGAATTTATCCAGTTGGTAGATTAGATTATGATACTACTGGAGCTTTATTACTTACTAACGATGGAGAGTTTGCTAATTTAATGATGCACCCTAAAAATGAGGTTGATAAAGTATATATAGCTAAACTAGATAGAATTATTAAGTCAGATGAAGTAAAGAAATTAAAACAGGGTGTATTGATAGATGATAATGTTTTAGTAAAGGCTTCTAGGGTAAAGGTTCGTAAGATAGATTATAACAATGAGAATTGTTTGGTAGAAATTACGATTCATGAAGGTAAGAATCATCAGGTTAAGAAGATGTTTGAATCACTTGGTATTAGAGTTGATAAATTGAAAAGAGAAAGAATTGCTTTTTTAGATGTATTACATTTAAATTCAGGTGAATATAGAGAACTAAATAAAAAAGAAGTTCATCAGCTATATGCTTTGGCTTCTACTAATAATAAAGGGAAAAAAAGTTCACGTTAGTTATGAACTTTTTTTTATTTCTCAGTTTCAATAGCTCCTACAGGACAACTTTCAGAAGCATCCTTTACACTATCAATATCACTTTCATTAATTATATTGTCTGTTATTTCTTTTTTTACTTCAGCTAGACCATCAGCACCAATTTTAAATACATTATCAGCTATAACAGTACAAGCACCACAACCAATACATACATCTTTTTTAACAAATGCTTTCATAATTTCCTCCTTGTATCTTTATTATAACTTAAAAAAAATAAATCTACAATTATTTAAATATAAAATTTTTATTTCTTTACTCTTTATTTTATGCTATGATATTGGTATATAGAATAGAGGTGGATGTATGGTAAGCAGAATGGAACGTTATAATGATAACTCTTCTAGTAATAATAGTCGTTTGTCCAAAAATAGGGAACTTTATGAAAATTTGTATACAAGTTCTAGTTATGCTGAGTTTACTGATATTAATTCTAGTAACGTTATTGATTTAAGTAGTGATGTATCTCATAAGATTGGTAAGAGAGAAGAATATCAGAAAAGAAAAGACATGTCTACTTTTGATGAAGATGATGATTATCAAATACCTAAAGTCACATCATATCAGACTAATCCTACTTCAACACCTAGTTTTAAAAACTATGATATTAATTCAATTTTGGATCATGCTAAAAAGAGTCGTGTAGAAGTAGATGATTTAGAGAAAAAAAGAAAACTTCGTACAACTGAATATAATATTTTAGCTGATCTTACAGAAGAGAAGTTAAAAGAACATAAAGAGAAGAAAAGACAGGTTTTATCTGAACGAGAAAAGGATGAATTAGAAGAATTAGTTAATACTATTACCTCAAATACTATGCGTCAAGAAATAGATGCTGAACTATTTAAAGATTTGATGCCTACTGACAAAGATGAAACTGTTGTTTCCTCAAATTTAAAACAACAAATAGAATTAGCTAGCACTGATACTATTACTACAGATAGTATGGAAGAGTCAGATACTGCTAAACTTGATCCATCATTTTTTACTAAATCAATGGACTTATCAGGAGAAGACTTAGTATCTGATGAAGAATTAGATGATTCATTTAAAGATGATAATAATAAATCTAGATTATTAAAAATAATAGTAGCTATTTTAGTAATAGTAATTATAATAGCTATTGTCTTTATTATTTACCAAGTATTATAAAATATGGTAGTTAAACTTTTTCTTTTTCATATATTTTATTAGGTGATACCTATGAGAACTAGAAGAGTACACTTTAGGAGAAAAAGAATTAGTCGAATAAAAAAGAAAAATTTATTTTTTATTTTATTATTAGTAACTATAATTAGTATTTTTTCATTACTATTTTATATTAGTAAGAAGATTGAACCAATATTACTTGAAACAGCTGAACTTGAAGTTAATAAGTTTTCTACTATTATAGTGAATAAGGCTATTTCTCAGGTACTTGAGGATAAAATTAATGCTAATAACATTTTTGAAATGTCTAAAAACAAAAATGATGAGATACAAACTATAGATTTTAATCCAGTGATAGTAAATCAAATTTTAAGTGTTGCAACTACAGTAGTACAAAGTAATTTAAAACTTTTAGAGAGTGGTGAATTAGAATCCATTGGAGTTTATGATATGGATCTTTCTAAAAACAGAATAAATGATTTAGAAAAGGGAATTATTATGCGTATTCCTATGGGAGTTGTGTCTAATAATAGCTTATTTTCTAACTTGGGTCCTAAGATACCGATAAGATTGCATTATCTTGGGGATGTTAATAGTAATATTACTACTAATATAACTCAGTATGGTATTAATAATGCTATGATAGAAGTAGGAATTCATATAGAAATGACAGCTCAAATTATTTTGCCATTAATGACTAAGAAGAAAGTACTTGACTATAATATCCCAGTCGTTATTAAGATTGTGCAAGGAATAGTACCAAGTTATTATGGAAATGGATTACTAAAAGATTCAGCTATTTATTCACTTCCATTTAGTAATTAAAAGAAGGATGAGGTAAAAATATGGAAACAATTAAATTAGGAAATAATGAATATGAAATTATTAATAATTATAAAGATGGTTATGACGAAGAATTAGTAGTTGAAAAATATACTGATTATTTTGAACCATTTGATTATATATTTGGTGATTTTTCATATGATAAGTTACGTCTAAAGGGATTTTATGAATCAAATAATAGTAACGTTCAAGTATTTAATGATATTAAAAATATGGAAGATTATATAAAAAACTACTGTTCTTATGAATGCCGTTACTTTTTATTAAAAAAAATCTAAAAAGTCAATAAAAATAGTTGAATTATATGTAAAATATGGTAAAATGATATATAGATAATAAAGGAGGATAAAAAATGTCAGAAGTTAAATCAAAAGATTCTAAAAAGAATATGTCTATCGTACTAGAAGATGGTACTGTTGATACAGTTGAACTATTATTTGCTTTTGAGTTCAATGATACAAAAAAGGAATATGCTGTATATACAAAAAATGAAAAGGATGAAAGTGGAAATATAACTATTTATGTTTCATCAGTTATTCGCGATGGCGATGATATAAAACTTGGTAGTGTTGAAACTGATGAAGATTGGTCTAAGATTAAAGATGTTTTAAGAGAACTTTCAAAGAATCAATAAATAGAAAGGTGATAGTTTTATGGCAGACTTAGAAAATTTAAAGTTTACTACTGTTGATTTTGAAAATAGAATTACAGATGGTAAAGAATTTAATGGAGTTGGATATCCTAATCGTATACGTTTGCGTCAAACTAGTTATGCTAACGCTTTAGAAAAACTAGCTACTTATAGTAAAAATGTTGCTTTAGAAGCTACTGATACTAATGCTGATTCTGGATATACTATAAGTGATGTAAATATAGATAATGTTTCAATGGTTGCTCCTTCTAAACCAATTATGCTAAAGGGTGAAAAATTTAATAACATTAAGAAAAATTTAAATATCGCTCCAACTGTTCAGGAAGAAAAGAAAGAACAGGAAGATACAACTATAGAAGTACCTACTATTGATACTGAAAAGAATGAACCAGTAGTTGAAGATAAAGAAGAGAAAAATGAAGAAGTAGTGCCTATGGTAGCAGAAACTAGTAAACAAAGTAGTAACGATATAGCTATGGATAATAGTGAAATTGATAAAGTTTATGAACAAATCCAAAAAGAGACTGAAGAAACATTACGTGCTAAAGAAACTGCATTAAAAGCTCAAAAGAGTGTTGAAACAGTTAAATTAGAAATAAAACAAAAAATGGAAGAATCAGATGCTAAGGTATTAGAAAAGAGTACTGAACAAGCAGAAATGCGTGCTAGAAAAGAAGCAGCATTAACAAGAAAACAAGAAATAGATCGTTCCATTATTGCAGCTTTCTCTAGTCAGAGACAGGCTTTAACATTAGCTAAAGAAAAATATCTAAAGCAACAAGAAACATCTCAAAACGAAATAAATGAACTACAAAAACAAGCAGAATTAAAAGCTCAAGAAAATAGTAATAAGATAGTTGAATTTCAAAGAACTATAGATCAAGATCGTAATGACTTAACTGAAGTGGAAAATGAAATAGCTAGAAAAGAAGCAATTCTAAAAGCTTTATCTAATCCATTAGAACTTAATAATCCTTCTGTAGTTAATGAAGAAGAAAAAACTTATAAGAAAGTTGCTTAATACATTAAAGAGTACTATTATTAGTACTCTTTTCATATACTTTAATGGGTGAATATCATGAAAAATTATATAAATTATTATTATCATTTTTATGTAACTGATATTCGCTTATGTAGAGATAAATATTTTTTTTCTTATAATAATGATAAATATATGTTTTGTGAATGTACTGGGATAAAGCCATATATTAATAGTATATATAAACTATCTAAACAGTTAAATTATTATAATAAATATTATCATGAAATGGTATATAATAAAGATTATTTGCTTGTTACTACTATTCAGAATAAAGAATATGTAATGTTAAAACTTAGTAAAGTAGTGGGTGATAAAATAAGTATTTATGATATTAAGGGTAAAGATTATATAAATGTTAGTAAAGATTTTGATTTATTATTGAAGTTTCATTGGATAGATTATTGGGAAAATAAAATAGATTATTTTGAAAATATAATAATGACTAAGAAGTCAGAATATTATATTTATTTAGATAGTTTCTATTATTATGTTGGATTAGCAGAGAATGCAGTTATATATATAAAAGAAGCTATAACTAATATAGAGGAAAATTATAGTAATGATTTTGTTGCTTCACATAGAAGGTTTACTACTGATATGTCATTAATTGATTTTTATAATCCAATATTATTGATAATAGATCATCGTAGTAGAGATGTAGCTGAATTTTTAAAGTATTCGTTTTTAAATAATGATTATGATATTAATACTATTAGAGAGTATCTTAAAAAATATAATTTAACTAGGCTAGGGGCTCATTTATTATTTGGTAGACTATTATTCCCAAGCTTTTATTTCGATTGCTTAGAGGGTATAATAAATGGTAAAAAGAGTAATACTATTTATATGTTAGAAACTAGTATTAAAAATTATAATATGTTTTTAAATGATATATTTGAAATATTGAGTAGTTGGTTTCAGATGCAAGAAATAAGCTGGCTTAAAATAAAAAAAATGTAACTATTCAATTACATTTTCTACACTCTTAATTTCTGGTATTTCACTCATTAATGATAATTCTATGCCTTCTTTTAAAGTAGAGTCAATCATAGGACATCCCTGGCAGTGTCCAAGTAATTTTACGTATACTATACCATCTTTATATTCAATAAATTCAATGTCACCACCATCATTTATTAAAAATGGTCTTATTTTATCAATTATTTCATTGATTTTTTTTACTATTTCTTCGTCTTTCATTTTTATCACCTGTATACATTATATGATAAATGCTATGTAAATGCAATTTCTATTCTATTGATTTTGACAAATATGTTTGGTATAATTAACACCAAGAAGGCGATAATGATGTTGAAATACAAAAAGGGTAAGATAGTAACAGGATGTGTTACTGGTATTGAGAAATATGGAATATTTGTAGGCTTAGATGAATTTTATAGTGGACTTATTCATATTTCAGAGATTTCTGATGGATTTGTGAGAGATATTAATGACTATGTTAATGTTGGGGAAACAATAAAAGTTAAGATTCTAGATACAGATGATGATCATTATCATGTTAAATTGAGTATTCGTAATATTAAGTATCGTATTTGTAATAAAAAAAGAAATAAAATAGTAGAAATTGGGAGTGGATTTGAGCCACTAAAAAATCATCTTGATGGGTGGATATCTATGAAAATTGATGAAAATTCAAAAAATGAATAAAAAAATTTATTTTTCTAATTATTTATATTGACAAATATTTTTATAAATGTTATATTTGATAACGTCAAGTGATTAGTTCATGGGCGATTAGCTCAGTTGGTTAGAGCACCTGCCTTACAAGCAGGGGGTCACAGGTTCGAGTCCTGTATCGCCCACCATTTTTATATTTATGCCGAAATAGCTCAATTGGTAGAGCAATTGATTTGTAATCAATAGGTTACGGGTTCGATTCCTGTTTTCGGCACCATTATTTTGGAGAGGTAGCGAAGTGGCTAAACGCGGCAGACTGTAAATCTGTTCCTAACGGTTCGATGGTTCGAATCCATCTCTCTCCACCACTAGATTGCCTCGTAGCCAAGTGGTAAGGCATCAGACTTTGACTCTGACATGCGCTAGTTCGAATCTAGCCGAGGCAGCCATTTAAAAATATTATACGCTTCGTTAGCTCAGTCGGTAGAGCATTTGACTTTTAATCAAAGGGTCTGGAGTTCGAATCTCCAACGAGGCACCATATTTTGTGCCTGAGTGGCGGAATTGGTAGACGCACAGGACTTAAAATCCTGCGAGCTTCAACACTCGTGCCGGTTCAAGTCCGGCCTTAGGCACCATACGGAGGAATACCCAAGTCTGGTTGAAGGGACCGGTCTTGAAAACCGGGAGGTCGTGCAAGCGGCGCAGGGGTTCGAATCCCTTTTCCTCCGCCATCTGATATCGCGGGATAGAGCAGTCTGGTAGCTCGTTGGGCTCATAACCCAGAGGTCATAGGTTCAAATCCTATTCCCGCAACCAATGTGGTCTCGTAGTGCAGGGGTTAACACGTCTGCCTGTCACGCAGAAGATCGCGGGTTCAATTCCCGTCGAGACCGCCATATGGCTTCATAGCTCAGTCGGTAGAGCAAAGGACTGAAAATCCTTGTGTCACTGGTTCGATTCCAGTTGAAGCCACCATTATAATTTTGAAACGTATAAGTTCGAAGCTGCGCTCGTAGCTCAGCTGGATAGAGTGTTTGGCTACGAACCAAAAGGTCAGGGGTTCGAATCCCTTCGAGCGCACCATCGAGATGTGGCTCAACTTGGTAGAGCACGTGGTTTGGGACCATGGGGTTGCAGGTTCAAATCCTGTCATCTCGACCATTGAATATTAAAAGTCTTGAATTTCAAGGCTTTTTTTCTGCTATAAAATGTTAATTTGTTTTCAAAAATTTAACGCGTTATTTAAATATGTTAAAAAAATCAAAAAAATTTAACATGTTTCTTGTATATGTTAAATAATAGGTGTAATATTATATATGAGGAGATGAAAATATGAAGTTATTACCATTTAAAGATTATGATTTAAAAACTCCTAGAATACTTGAGGCATTGAATGATGCGTCTAGATCACTTGCAGAATTGAAAGGATTTGCTAATTCAATTCCAAATCAACATATATTGATTAATGCAATAACTATTAATGAAGCTAAGGATAGTAGTGCTATAGAAAACATTGTTACTACACATGATAGTATTTATAAAGTATTAACAGAAAGTGGATTCAAAGAAGATGCCGCAAAAGAGGTAGTGGATTACAGAAGTGCTATTTGGCGTGGCTATGAAATTATTAGTGAAAAGGGCTTTATTTCTACTAATATTTTGTTGGAACTTCAGGCGATGATTGAGCCCAACAAAACTGGTATAAGAAGGACACCTGGTACTAATTTAGTCAATAGTGCTACTGGAGAAATTATTTATACACCGCCACAAACAGAAAATGAGATAAGAGACTTGCTTAAAAATTTAGAAGATTATATAAATGATTTTGATGATGATGTAGATCCATTGATTAAAATGGCTTTAATACATTACCAATTTGAAAGTATTCATCCATTTTATGATGGAAATGGTAGAACTGGAAGAATATTGAATATTTTATATTTAGTGTTAAATAACTTATTAGATAGTCCGATTCTTTATTTAAGTAATTATATAAATAAAAATAAAAGTGATTACTATAGACTATTTACTGAATTTAGAGAAAAAAATAATTATGAAGACTGGATTATATACATCTTAAAAGGGATAGAAGAAACTTCTAAAAATACAGTTGAGTTAATTAAGCAAGTACAGCTTGAAATGGAATCTTATAAGAAAGAGTTTATAGATAAACTACCAAAAATATATTCTGATAAATTACTTGATTCTTTATTTTTTGAAGTTTATACAAGAATAAACTATATAGAGGATAGATGTAATGTTACAAGACAAACTGCAGTTACATATTTAAATCAACTAGTTGATGTGGGATTACTTGAGTATGAAAAAGTTGGGAGAGAGAGTATTTATAAAAATACGCGTTTAATTGACTTAGTTAGGAAATTTTAAAATATTTTTTGATATTAGCTTAATAAAAGTATCATTTTATTAAGCTATTTTACTTCTATTTACAAAAAGTTAACCTTTATTCTTGATGTTTAGTATTATTTTGTGGTAGAATTAATTTAGAAAAAATAGAGAGTAGGGGTATGATGAAAAATTCACAGTATTCTAAGAAAATACTCTTGTTATCAATAAGTATAATAGTACTTTTAGTAATAGCTTTAGGAAGTACATATGCTATATTTACTTATACTAAATTAGGAACTACAGATAATACGATAACTACAGGTACATTAAAGTTCTTATATACAGAAAATAGTACCGGTGGAACAGGAATAAATATAAGTGAGGCAGAGCCAATATCAGATACCCAAGGAAAAGAATTGGTAGGAGATAAGAATGTATTTGATTTCAAGGTAACAGGTACTAATACTAGTAATAGTGATTTACCATATGGAATAACTCTAAAAAAGAAAAATGATTCTACTTTAGTAGATGAAGGAGTAAAAGTATATTTAACTGAAGTAGCAGGAAATAGTGAAACAGTATTAATTGGACCAACTCTATATAGTGAATTAACTCAGTCAGTACAGAGTAGTGATAATGAAAAGGTAGTATATGTTAATAAAGTAGCAGCTAATACTAAGAGTTATGAAAAGAGTTTTAGATTAAGAATATGGATAGATGAAAATTTAGATTTTTCTAGTGGTAATTATAATAATAAAACATTTACAGCGACAGTAAATGTATACTCTAATGATAAAGTTAAAGAAGAAAAAATTGTATACAAAGAATCAATATTAAATGGAACAGATCCAGTATTAAAGGATAATTTAGTACCAATAAAAATAGCCAGTGATGGAACAGTAACAAAAGCAGACTTATATCAGGAATGGTATAATTATGAAAATAAAGAATGGGCCAATGCCGTAATACTAAAAGATGAAACAAAAACATATAATAATGGAGAAACAATACCAGAATCAAATATTGAATCATACTTTGTATGGATACCTAGATATAAGTACCAAATATTTGATGAAGGAAATTATACAGGATTAACTAGTATCGAAAACAAAGTTCAAACAATAAATGTAGTATTTGAGAATAAAGATACAACTCCATCAAATGGAACTACTAAAGGTACATGGTTAACACATCCAGCATTTACTAGCTTTGATTCAAATGGTTTCTGGGTAGGAAAGTTTGAAACTGGATATGATGGGGCTACAAGTACTAGTGCAGCTCAAGTAAATAGTGTAGATACAAGCAAAATAATAATAAAGCCTAATGTATATTCATGGAGAAATATAAATGTAGGGAATATATTTAAAAATAGTTATGATTATCAAAGAAGTTTAGATAGTCATATGATAAAGAATACCGAGTGGGGAGCTGTAGCATACCTTCAACATTCAATATATGGTAGTCAAGCTAGTGTAAGATTAAATAATAATAGTGCTTTTATTACAGGATATATGGGTACTGAAGAACCAACCAAAGGGTACAGTTCATCAAGTATAGATGGTAATAGATATGAATCAACATCATTAGGAAAAGATGGAACATATACTGTAAATTATTTAAATAGTAAATCAACTGTAGCATCAACTACAGGAAACAAAAGTGGAATCTATGATATGTCCGGAGGAGCCTGGGAATGTGTAGCAGGCTATACAACTGGATCAACAACAGTAGGTGGAAGTAGTGGAATAGCTAGTTTATATTCCAACTTCTTTACTAATAGTACTTATACAAAATATTGGGATAAGTATACATCAACTACTAATACACAGTATAATAATAGAATTTTAGGAGATGCAACTGGAGAGATGGGACCATTTGGAAATGAAAAAGATCCAGATAATAGTTCTAGACAAAAATCAAGTTGGTATGGAGATTTCGCTAACTTTGCTAATTCTTCTAATCCTTGGTTCCTACGCGGGGGCAATTGGAGCAGTGGCACTGCTTCTGGCGCCTTTGCATTCAGCAGCTTTTCAGGCACTACGAGCTCGCGTACAAGTCTTTCCGTGTAGTGCTTGCTCCTTAGGCACCGAAGGTGCTGTTAACCCTCGCGTAAACAGGAATTGGAGAAAAGTATAAATCATTAAATTAAATAAAACTATTGATATATGAGGCTATAGCTTTTCTCTTTTTATGAAAAGATGTGGCCAAATTATGACGTTTGTATGTTTGAAATATACATAGTACAAATGTAGGAATATGGTTATAACAACTCAATTTTCTTTGTTAGTGTTACTTGCTCACTTTGCTAATTCTTCTAACCATTGGTTCCTACACGGGGCAATTGGAACAATGGTACTGAATCTTGTGTATTTGCATTTAACTGCTTTTTAGACACTACGTACATGGTCAATTCTTTTCGTATAGTCCTAACACCAACTGTATAAAAAAGAAATCTGTCTTTAGTTAAAATATGATTAATAAATAGGAGAAAAATTATGAATAATGATAATAATAAAAATAATAAAATGTTTATGTTAGTAATTGGAATGTTACTTTTAGTAGTAATAACTGTAGGAGTAACATACGCTATATTTAGTTATACTAAATTAGGAACAACAGATAATACTATACGTACTGGTAGTTTGAAATTTTTGTATACTGAAAATAGTGCTGGAGGAACAGGAATAAATATAAGTGAAGCAGAACCAATATCAGACGCACAAGGAAAATCTTTAGTAGGAGATAATAATGTATTTGACTTTAAAGTAGAAGGAACTAATGTAGGAAGTGATACTATTCCATATGAAGTAACATTAAGGAAGAAAAAAGATTCAACTATGGATGAAAATGATATAAAAATTTATTTACAAGATACTAATGATAATAGTGATTTATTAGTACCTACACTTTACAGTAATCTTAAACAAACTAAGGTGGATGTTGATGATAATATAGAAAAAACATTATATACTGGTGCAGTTAAATCTGGTGAGGTAGCTTATCTTAAATCATTTAGATTAAGAATGTGGGTAGATAGTAATAGTACTCAAGAGGAAGTCAATGGTAAGACATTTAAAGCTACTGTAAATGTATATGCTAATGCTAAATTAGCTAGTGATACTATTGGTAATTAGAAATAGATAACATATCAACAAAATGGAGTTTTTTATGGATAATAAAAATAATAATAGATTGGTTTTATCATCTATACTTGGAATTATTAGTTTAATATTAATTACTTTGGGAGTAACATATGCAGTATTTACTTATATTAAGGAAGGAACTACAGATAATGTAGTTACATCTGGTACATTAAAGTTCTTGTATACAGAAAATAGTGCTGGAGGTACTGGAATAAATATAAGTGAAGCAGAACCAATATCGGATACACAAGGAAAATCTTTAGTAGGAGATAATAATGTATTTGACTTTAAAGTGGAAGCAACTAACACAGGTAGTGAAGTAATACCATATGAAGTAACACTAAGAAAGAAAGATATTTCTACTATGAGTGAAGATAATGTAAAAGTATATTTAACAGATGAAACAGAGAGTACTGATATAGTAGAACCAACTCTATATAGTAAATTAACACAAACTAATATAGACGTAGGAACTAATATAGAGAAGACTCTATATAAAGGAGAAGTAGCAGCGAGTACTAATAATTATTTAAAGACATTTAGATTAAGAATGTGGATAGATGGAAATAGTAATCAAAATGATATAAATGGGAAATCATTTACAGGAATGGTAAATGTATATTCAAATGCTAAAGTAACTGAAAACACTAGTACTACTTTAAAAAATGAAATAATGAAGAATCCTATAGTAGAAGCAGAACCAACATTAACTAAAAATATTTCATCCTCTGGTGATGCAAGTGGATTATATTCTTCAACTGCTACTAATACAGGAGCTGCAACTTATTATTTTAGAGGAGCAGTAGAAAATAACTATGTATCATTTGCAGGTCAAACATGGAGAATTGTAAGAGTAAATGAAGATGGTACTATTCGTATGATTATGCAAGATGGAATTAATGATAATAAACTTAATTACTATAATACTAAAGGTACTTTAGGAGAATATTATAAAACTATGTATTATACAAATAGTGAAGCTAAAACTACCCTTGATACTTGGTACAATACTAATATAGGAGTTAATGAAGAATATTCCAAATATGTAGTTACAGGTAATTATTATTGTGAGCAGGCTAAAACTAGAACAAATGCTATCTATGGCTTTGAAAATGCTACTATGCCATTATATAGCGATTATACTGCAGAATTTAAATGTCAAACTGATGGAAATGGTTATGGCTTAGTAAATGCTAATATTGGGTTAATTACTTATGATGAAGTAGTATATGCTGGTGGTTATGCACATGTTTCAATTGAAAATACTTATCTATATGGTGGAACTACTAATTCTAATCAGTGGTTTACGATGTCTCCAGCTGGTACTGCAAATGAAGATGCTGTAATATGGGTTTTAATTTCTGGTAAGTTTTTAGGTGATACTTCTGTTAAATATGGTCCATGTATACTTAGACCAGTAATTAATCTTAAAGCCAATACTATAGTTACTGGTACAGGTACAGCTGATAATCCATATAAAGTTCAATAATCTATTAAAATCAATTAGTAAAGTCTAATTGATTTTTTTGCATGTTTTTTAATTCTTATCATATATTTAAATAGAAAAGAGGGATAAGATGAAAAAAATGGTGCCTTTTACTAAACAGATTCATTTTAAAACAATGATTGCTGAAGTAACTGATATTGAGGTAACTCATAACTTAGAAATTAAAGAAGATAATACGATTGAGGGTGATATATTAGTAGACGGAAGATATAAAATACATGAAGCTAGTCAATTAGAAGAAAAATTCCATTATAATTTACCATTTACTATAGAAGTAGACTCTAAATATGATATTTCTAAAGCTAGTATTGCGATTAGTGATTTTTACTTTGAAATTATTAATGAAGAAGACTTAAAAATAAACGTTGAATTAGAAATATATGATGTAGATGAGAAAAAAGTAGAAGTTGGTACTAGAGAAGAAATAGAACCAATTCCTATTGAGGTTGATGAACAACCAAAAAAAATTGAAATACCTAGTATTGATGAGATAGAAGAAGATATTAAAGAAGAAGTAGTTGATACTAATAAGAATAATACTACTTTAGATAGTGAAAAAATTAACTTTAAAATTACAGATACTAATATAAATACCAATACTTCTACTTCTAATACTACTAATACTAATACTAATACTAATAAAAACTATAATACTATTTTTGATACTATATCTGGTGATGAGACATTCGTTACATACTATGTATATATAGTTAGGGAAACTGATACCATTGAAACTATCTTAGATAAATATCATGTTACTAGAGAAGATTTATCACTATATAATAACTTAGATGATATAAAGATTGGTACTAAAGTAATAGTTCCATGTCACAATGAATAAAATAGATGTATTAAATAAATATAGTATAAAGCCATTATACTATCAAAAGAAGAAACATGTAGATATTATTACCTGTAGTAATGGTAGATATGTAATTAAAAAGACTAATAATAGTAATATTTATGAATACCTAAGAGTTAGAAATTTTAATAATTTTCCTAATTCTATTACTAATAATACTGATTCTTATGAAATAGTAGATTATATAGATGATATAGAAGTACCAATGGAACAAAGAGCTCAAGATTTAATATATTTAACTAGTATTTTACATGCTAAAACTACTTTTTATAAGAATTTAGATACTGATACTATTAAAGAAATATATGAAAAGATAGTTAACATGCAGACTGATGTTTATCAGTACTATATGAATATACAAGATATAATAGAAACTGAAGTTTATATGTCTCCTAGTCATTATTTATTAATACGTAATATTTCACTTTTTTATAAATGTATTAGACTAAGTAAAGAATATATTGATAAGTGGTATGATATTATAAAAGATAAAAAAAGATTAAGATATGCTATGACTCATGGTAATTTAGATAGTAGTCATATAATAGAAAATGAAGATATTTATTTAATTAGTTGGGATAAAGCTAAGATAGATAATCCAATATACGATTTAAATAATCTTTATCGTAATAACTTTATTAGACTAGATTTAATAGATATGCTTAATATTTATGAATCTAAGTATGAGTTGAGTCATGATGAAAAGTATTTATTATTTAGTTTGGTTTTGATTCCTAATAGATTAGAAGTTATGGATACTGAATATTTAAATGTAGTAAATGTTAGAAAGATAGTTGAATATATGCTTAAAATTAATAATACATTTTATAATCATATTTTACCTAAAACGGAGAGAAATTAATCTCTCTGTTTTAAAATATAATTCTAATAAAGCCAATTATAACGCAAGCCATTAGTAAGAATATTAATATAGCATTTAATCTAGTAGTTATGAAAATAGTAAATATTACTTGCCACATTAATATAATTAATAATGATAGAAGAATACCCATATACCATAAACTACTTCTTCTTTTTATTTTACACATTTCACATCTACAGAAAAAGCCATGTCTTTTTGATTTAAACATAAGATTTCACCTACTATAATATATGCCTGTCAAACTAGTTTGACAATTAATCTTAATTACTTTATAATGTTTTTAGGAAGTGTTACTATGGATATTAATTATGATAATAAATCTAATGGAAATAAGTTCTGTTTCGGGGAACTTAGAAGAGAATATTTAAAGAATGATGGTAGTTTAGCTACTGATGTTCATACTAATATAGCTTTAGTTAGATTAGATGAGGATAGGTATATTCGTTATTGGGATTATTTAGCTGGTAGGGTTGATAATGTTTTAACTACTAGTCCTAGTATGTTTAATACCTGGTATGTGGATAAAAATAGTGTAGTTGATTCTGTTACTTCAGCTATTGAACAGAATGTTAGTAATAGAAAAAGATAAATAAAAACATAGAAGTCGAGGTATAAAAGATATTTTTAGTAGAGAGCTTATGGTGGGTGAAAATAAGTAAAAGTGCTTTTATTGGTAGCGATGGAGTTTAATTAGTGAGTTTAGTAGCTAATTACGGTACTTGCCGTTATAAGAAATTGAGGGTATTCTAATTTAGAATGAATTAAGGTGGTACCGCGGGTTAACTCGTCCTTATATATAGGGAGGAGTTTTTTTATGAATTATTTTAATGTTAGAGAAGAATTTGATAAGTATGTAGATAGTTTTGGTAATAGTGAAATGATCCTTTTGAAAAAGTATCATAGTTATGCAGTTAGTGATTTAATGGCAGAACTTGCTTATAGGTTAGAGCTAACTGATGAACAGATAGTGATTGCTAGAATTATTGGTTTACTTCATGATATTGGTAGATTTGAACAGTATAAGGAATATAAATCTTTTTCTGATAAGAACTTTGATCATGCTAAGATGGGATGCAAATATTTATTTGATGAAGGACATATTCGTGATTACTTAGATGATAATAGTTATGATGATATTATTAAGAATGCTATTTGGTATCATAATGTTTTAGAATTACCAGTATTAGATGGAAATGTTTATTTGTTTAGTAAGATGATATGTGATATGGATAAAGTTGATATCTATAAACAGATGGCTATTCACTTTCATATGGAATTTGATGCTAAAGAAGTTAATGAAAAAGTATTAGAAAAGTTTAAAATAGGTAAATTAATAGATATTAATATTGAGAAAAGTAAGAGTGATGCTATTATTACGCAGTTGGCTTTTATATATGATTTTAATTTTAATGAAAGTTATGATATATTAGTTGATACTGATAACTTTGACTTATATTTGTCAGTAGTTGAAGTTTCAGAGGATAGTGAAAAGTTATGGAAAAAATTAAGAGAATTATGCTTTGATAAAATTAATAGAGGAGTAGATATAAATGAATGAAAGAGGAACTTTGTGGATAGTGCCAGATGAAAATAAAATTATGCAGCCTTTATTTAAGGAACAAGTTGGTGATGGTATTAGTCATACTACACACATGATAGAATTTATTAGAAAATATGGTTTAGATTTAGATGTTAAGGAAACTGATTACCATGAGGGGCCATGTATGATTGCTGAAGATGGACATTTAGTTATTAAGTCAACAGATGATGTATCTCAGTTAATATTTTATATTCCAGATGTAATTACTAATCGTCAGATTGAGTTTGTTTGTGAAAATCAATTTATGTTTTCTAATTATCAATTAATTGGTGGATACTCACTAAGATATTTAGATGGGGAAATAGTGTGGAAAACATTACATGGTATGAATGAAATTATGCTAGAGATTAATAAAAAAAATATGGCATACAGTGAAAATATAAAGAGGAGGTAGTAGTATGGAAATAATGAAAAATAAATTATGGATTATAGCTAATGAAAATATGATACAACCTAGTGTATTTACTAAAGATGTATCTTCTACTGATAATTATAGTAATGCTTTAAGAGAATTTAATAATAGATATCAATTAAATCTTAATATTGATGACTATTTTACTTCAGCTTATTTACTTGCAGAGATGGGACATATGGTAGTTATGAAGAATAATATAGATAAACAAGTAATAATATATATTCCAAGGGAAGTAACAGTAGGACAGTTAAATTGGTTTAGAGATAATCAAAGTGAACTTTCTAATACTGCTATTACTGCTATGGTAAATGGATATATTTTAAGTGATGGAGTTGATAGTGCTGAACTACATAGTATTAATGAAGTGTTGTTGGCTTTAGATAAAAACAGAATTAATGTACATAGTAATTTTATGAGGAAATAATATGTTAGATAAAAAATATGATCATAAGAGTGTTGAAGAAAATAAGTATGATTTTTGGAAAGATAATGGTTTTTTTGAAGCAGGAAAAGATAAGAGCAAGGTACCTTTTTGTGTAGTAATACCACTTCTTTAAATAAAAAATTATAGGAGGTGATTTAATGGAGAGAGATTTAAAATTAATAAAGGAAAAGTATGGCGAAAAAATGATGCACTATTGTAGATCAGAATTATCAACTATTTTAGAAAATGATGGGTTATTACCAAGTTTACTTTTAGAACATTTTAATGAAAGTCATATGTTATATGATGATATTGAAAAAGAGGGTAAACTAGAAGAATTTAAAAACTATATATATAGTTTAATTGATGTTGAAAATAATAATGAAAAATTAGAAAATAGAACGCCAGAAGAATTATTAAGTAAAGCTGGTTATAATTTTTATGAATGTAAAACAGAGGAAGATATTCAATCATTTAAAAAATATTATTTTAAAGGTGAAGAACTATGTACATTTAAAGGTGGAAGATTAGAAAAATGTCATGTATTTTTTGCTGTTAAAAAGAATGTAGATGAAATAAAAAGAGAAAATTTTTCTAAACCTAAGAGACAAGATGAATATGGAACATCTGTTATAAGTATTCAGTTTACAAAAGGAAGTTGTGCTTTATCAATTAAGAATAGATATAATCATACAGTAAATAATCCAGATGCAACTTTTTCAAATAATCTAGATAATATAATAGAAGGATTAGCAAAAAGTTTTGAAAATCAATATGGGTTTGTTCAAGAAAATAATAGTGATTTTGAATTAAAAAATTATGTTAATGTTAAAGGAAAATATTATAAATATAATTATGAAATTGATAATGTTTATTATTGCTTAGATAATATTATAATAGATAATTTTGATGTAAAAAAATATGATGATGAGAGATACATTGTATTCGATTATTTTGTACTTGATTTAAAAGAAAAGAAAATTTTAACAGAAGTGGAAGATGATTCATTTATAGATGGAATAGTAGATATAGATAAAATAAATATTGTAAAGTTAGAAAATGGAAAAGCAATTCATTTAATCCCTATAAATGGGGAAGAAATTATAATTGAATTAGATAAACAAAATAGGATTGTAAAATATAAAAATAATAATATTAAACGATGCGATGATGATTTTTTGTATTTCAATGAGTCATTACAAGAATTAAATTTGCCAAACCTAGAACGATGTGGTGATAATTTTATATATTATAATAAATCATTACAGGAATTAAATTTACCAAGCCTAGAACGATGTGGAGATAGTTTTTTGATTTCTAATGAATCATTACAGGAATTAAATTTACCAAGCCTAGAACGATGTGAAGATAGTTTTTTGCTTTCTAATGAATCATTACAAGAATTAAATTTGCCAAACTTAAAACAATGTGGAGATGGTTTTTTGTTTAGCAATCAATCACTACAAGAATTAAATTTACCAAACCTAGAACGGTGTGGTAATAATTTTATATATTATAATGAATCATTACAGGAATTAAATTTACCAAACTTAAAACAATGTAGAGATGGTTTTTTGTCTAAAAATAACTCATTACAAGAATTAAATTTGCCAAACCTAGAACGATGTGGTAATAATTTTATATATTATAATGAATCATTACAGGAATTAAATTTACAAAACCTAGAACAATGTGGAGATAGTTTTTTGTCTAAAAATAACTCATTACAGGAATTAAATTTACCAAACTTAGAACAATGTGGAGATAAGTTTTTATATTATAATCGTTCATTACAAGAATTAAATTTACCAAGCCTAGAACGATGTGAAAATAGTTTTTTGCTTAGCAATCAATCACTACAAGAATTAAATTTGCCAAAAAAATAAAAACTAATTTGCTATTTAATATATTAAAACAAGGCAAAAAAAGGTGAGAATAATAATGAAAAAAGTAACTGTAAAAGATAAAGAAGACTATATCTACTATTTAATAGATGGTAACATGGAGTATAAATTAAAAATAGAATTCTATGATTTAAATATTTTACCTAAAAAAGGAGATAATCTTTATCTAGATGAAAAACTTTTAAAAGAAAAAATATTGCTATCATTTGGTTTAATTAATAATACTGATGGAAAAGATATCAATTTATTAAAGGAAGATGAAATAATAATTTTAGATAATGGTAAAGAAAAAATTTATTTAAAAAGATACTATGGTTAGTTAAATATAAAGGAGAATAAATATGTTAGATAAAAAATATGATCATAAGATAGTAGAAGAAAATAAGTATGATTTTTGGAAAGATAATGGTTTTTTTGAAGCAGGAAAAGATAAGAGCAAGGTACCTTTTTGTGTAGTAATACCTCCTCCTAATGTAACTGGTAGGCTTCATTTAGGACATGCTTGGGATACTACTTTACAGGATATAATGATTCGTTATAAAAGAATGGATGGTTATGATACTTTATGGTTACCAGGAATGGATCATGCCGGTATAGCTACTCAAGCTAAAGTTGATAAGAAATTAAAAGAACAGGGTATTAAGCCTCGTGAAATGGATAGAGAAGAGTGGTTGAAAGTAGCTTGGGATTGGAAAAGAGAGTATGCTGAAAACATTCATGAGCAGTGGAAAACATTGGGATTATCACTTGATTATTCTAGAGAAAGATTTACTCTTGATGATGGCTTATCTAAAGCAGTAAGACGTGTGTTTGTTGACTTATATAATGAAGGCTTAATCTATAGAGGAGAAAGAATTATTAACTGGGATCCAGTTCAAATGACTGCTTTATCTAATGAAGAAGTTATTTATAAGGATGATGAAGGAGCTTTTTATCATTTAAAATATTATTTAGAAGATAAGAGTATGTACCTTGATGTTGCAACTACTCGTCCTGAAACTTTGTTTGGTGATACGGCAGTTGCGGTTAATCCTAGTGATGAAAGATATAAAGATTTGATAGGTAAGAAGGTAATTTTACCAGTAGTTAATAAATTAATTCCAATAGTTGGTGACATCCATGCTGATCCAGAATTTGGTACAGGTGTGGTTAAGATAACTCCAGCTCATGATCCTAACGATTTTGAAGTTGGAAATCGTCATAATTTGGAAAGAATAGTAGTAATGAATCCTGATGCTACTATGAATGAAAATGCAGGTAAATACTGTGGCTTAACTCGTGAAGAGTGTAGAGAAAAGTTACTAGAAGACTTGAAAAAAGAAGATTTACTTATTTCTATAGAACCAATGGTACATAGTGTTGGGCATAGTGAAAGAAGTGATGCGGTAGTAGAACCATATTTATCTAAACAGTGGTTTGTTAAAATGAGGCCACTAGCTGATAGAGTACTTGAAAATCAGAGAAATAAAGATACTAAGGTAAACTTCGTTCCTGAACGTTATGAAAAAACAATGAATCATTGGATGGAAATAACTTATGATTGGTGTATTTCACGTCAATTATGGTGGGGGCATAGAATACCGGCTTGGTATAAAGATGATCAAGTATATGTTGGAATGGAATCCCCTACTGAGGAAGGATGGGTACAAGATAATGATGTCTTGGATACATGGTTTAGTAGTGCTTTATGGCCATTTAGTACTTTGGGTTGGCCAGAGGAAACAGAAGATTTAAAGAGATACTATCCTAATAACTGCTTAGTAACTGGATATGATATTATACCATTCTGGGTAAATCGTATGACTTTTCAGGGACTTCATTTTACTAACTCTAGGCCATTTAATGATTGCCTAATTCATGGGCTTATTCGTGATAAGATTGGTAGAAAAATGTCTAAATCCTTAGGTAATGGAGTAGATCCTATGGATGTAGTTAATGAATATGGGGCTGATTCATTACGTTTCTTCTTAACTACTAATAGTGCTCCTGGTATGGATTTAAGATATGATGAAGAAAAAGTAAAATCTACTTGGAATTTCATCAATAAATTATGGAATGCATCACGATATGTACTTATGAATATGGAAGAATTTAAAGGTGAAGATTATACGCTAGATAACTTATCTTTAAGTGATAAATGGATATTAGAAAAATTAAATAAACTTATAGCTAGTATTAGAAGTAGTATGGATAAATATGAATATCATAATGTTGGTAATGAACTTTATACCTTTATTTGGGAAGATTTCTGTGATTGGTATATTGAACTTTCTAAAGTAAATATGAATAATACTACTAAGAGTGTATTATTAAAGGTATTAACTGCTATTTTAAAAATGCTTCATCCATTCATGCCATATGTAACTGAAGAAATATATCAGATGTTACCTATTAAAGAGGCTAAATCAATAATGATTAGTTCTTATCCAGTAGTAGAAAATATTGACTATAGCAGTGATAGGGAACTTATGGATAAAATTATTTTAGATATAGTAGCTATTCGTAATTTAAAGCAATCTAATAATATAACTAAGGATGCTAAAATTATGATTAATGTAGATGATGCTTTAAAAGATATTTATTATTCTCAATTGAAAATAAAAGAAGATAATATAATTACAGAAGAGGTTAGTGATTTCTTAAGTAATAATTATCAGTCTAAAAATATTAATATTACCTACTATTATGAGGGAAGTAGTGAAGATTCATCTAAAAAACAAGAGGAGATAGAAAAGTTAAAATCTTCTATAGCTAGGCGTACTCAGTTATTAGCTAATAGTAATTATGTTAATAAAGCTCCAGCTAATATAGTAGAAATGGATAGAAAAAAACTAGCTGAAGAGAAAGAAAGATTATCTTTATTGGAAAATAATTAATTATAGATATTAAAATAAAATATGATAATTCTTAAAATAAATAGCTTAAAGTAGTACTTTAGGTTATTTTTTTAACTTTTTTAAAACTTTATGCAGTCATCTTCCAACTTTCTTATAATAATTATATTAGGGTGTATCATTGATACACTTAAATATTTAAGGAAAGGGGGAAAATATAGTGATATCACTTATTGAAAAAGAAACTCTAGTAAATGATAACTTTGTATCACTGTTATCTGATACAACATTTAAGTATCTATATAAAAACATAGATACTAGAAGCTGGTTACAAACTATTATTAAAGAAGTATTTCTATTAGATATTACAGATTATCAATTAACAGATAATGAATCAAATACTGGTAATAAAGTAAAAGATTATCGAATGGATTTAAAACTAGTAAATGGAAAGAATACTATAATAATAGAAATGAATAAAGAGTATTATGAATTTATAGATTCAAAGAACTACCAATACTTGTACCGTGAAGCTGGAAGTTTATATGATACAGGAGAAGATTATCAAGATAGAAAGACTAAACTAATTTCATTCAATAACTATAGAAATAAGAAGATACCATCATTAAAGATGGGAAGTTATGTATTTATAGATCCAAAAACTAAATTAAGAATAGAAGATATAGAAAGTTATGAGATTTATTTACCTAATTATAAGAAAGTATGTTATGATAGTAGTGAATTAGAAGTTAGCTTAAGTTTATTTAGTGCAGATAGTTTTGATAAGATGAGGAAGCTAACTAATAATCCAAGAGATATAAAGATTATAGAAGAATTGGAGAGATTAGCTATGGATGAAGAATTCAAATTACATTATAACGCTGAAGCGGTCAAAAGAAAGACAGAGAATTCTATCAAGAAAGAATCTTATCGACATGGACTAGAAGATGGTTCTAAGCAAGAAAAATTAGAGATAGCTCAAGCTATGCTAAATGAAAGGTTGGATATGCAGCTTATTTCTAGAACTACCGGTTTATCAGTAGAAGAGATAGAAAAATTTTGCCAATCATTATAAACATTATAAATGTATTGGACTTATTAAGTATCAATATTTAATTTCTTTACTTAGAGTATTAATAATAGGGAATTGTTAATACTCTTTTGTTTTGATATAATAGTTACTGGTGATTACTAGTGAGAAAAAATATTTATAAAATTATGTTGTTAGTATTTTTTTTAGATCAGTTTGTTAAAAATATAGTTTTACAGAATATAGATATGGGTGATACAATAACTATTATTCCAAAGTTTTTTTACCTTACATATGTAAAAAATACTGGTGGAGCTTGGAGTATTATGGATAATTATCCAATTATTTTAACCTTAATTAGTTTTATATGTTTAATAGGACTTAATTATTATTTATCTAAGAGAGATATTTATAGTAAGTTAGAAACTATTTATTTAGGGCTAATTATGGGAGGAGTACTTGGAAATTTTATAGATAGAGTTTTATATGATGGAGTGATAGATTTTATTAGTATTCATATTTTTAGTTATCAGTATCCTATCTTTAATATAGCTGATATTATGATAGTAGTTGGATTTATTCTTATTTTAATAGAAATTATTTGGGGTGATAAAGATGGAAATAGAAGTAAAGAAAGAAAATATTCGTTTAGATCAATATTTAGTAGAAGAACTAGAAATTAGTCGTAGCAAGATACAAAAATTAATTAAAGATGGTAGAATAACTCTTAATGGGAAACAAGTAAATGTTAGTGCTTTAGTTAAGTTAGGAGATATTATTACTGTTAGTGATAACTTAGATTTTGAAATTAATATAACAGGAGAAGACATACCATTAGATATAGTTTATGAAGATAAGTATCTTTTAGTTATTAATAAACCTTCAGGTATGGTTGTTCATCCTGCTCCAGGTAATTATCACGGTACTATGGTAAATGCTTTGATATATCGTTTTGAATTAAGTAGTAAGGATCCTATTAGACCAGGTATAGTTCATAGAATAGATAAAGATACAAGTGGACTATTAGTTGTGGCTAAAGATGATTATACTCACGAATTACTTAGTGATATGATTAGTAAGAAGGAAGTAGAAAGAATATATTATGCCTTGGTAGATGGAATTATTCCTCATGAAACTGGTACTATTGATGCTCCTATTGGAAGAGATCCTAATAATAGGCAGAAAATGAAAGTTACTGATATTAATAGTAAGAATGCTGTTACTCATTTTAGAGTGTTAAAGAGATATAGTACTAATCAAACACTAATTGAATGTAAGCTTGAAACTGGTAGGACACATCAAATTAGGGTTCATATGGCATATATTGGATATCCTATATATAATGATCCAGTTTATGGTAAAACTAAACATCCTAGTAGTTTTGGACAGTTCTTACATTCTAAAAGATTAAAGTTTATACATCCTATTACTCATGAATTATTAGAATTTGATACACCATTACCTGATGAATTTAAAAATTATTTAGATAAAATAGATGGACTAAATTAGAAAACTAGTATATAATTTTCGCTGTACTTGTATATACGAGGAGGTTATTATGAACGAAGAAACAATTAGTAGAAAAGATAGAATAACTATGAAATTATTACATTACTTTATTACTGAAAAGAATTATAGTCCTATTATCTTACAGGGTGTAGAGGATGAAATATGGCTAGAGAATTTAGATGCTCCTTATCGTATAGTTAGAATTGTATCTAATTATATTCATAATGATGAGCAGTTAAATTTTGATTTATTTAAAACTGGAAAAATAGTTAAGAAAATAAAGGGAAAGATGTTTGCTTTTAAAGTAAAAGTATTAAATATTTATACTGATTTAGGTGATAATGTACATTTAGATAAAACTATTAATTATGATTCTATGTTTTTATATGAAGAGAATGATATAGATAAATATGAATTTATATTTAAGGCATTTCCAGATATTAAAGATAAGCTTGAATTTAATGAGACAGGGCTTGATTTATTTATTAAGATTACTAATGATATTAACCAAAAAAATAAAGTTAATGCTGATCAGGCTAAAGATGTATTTGAAGCAAAGAAGCCTGTTGCTACATCTATTATAATAATAATTAATCTTTTAATTTATTTTGGTTTTATGCTTATGGGTAATTATGATAGTATAGTTGATAGATTTTGTGTATATGGTCCTTTAATTAGGAGTGGTGAGTATTATCGTTTATTAACTGGAATTTTCTTACACGGTAATATAATACATTTATTATTTAACTGTTATGCTTTATGGATTATAGGTACACAGGTAGAAAATTATATGGGTAAATGGAAGTACATTATTATTTACTTGTTTTCCGGTATAATGGGCAGTTTATTCTCTATAACCTTCAGTAAATATGCTAGTATTGGAGCTAGTGGCGCTATTTTTGGACTTTTGGGTTGCATACTATATTTTGGATATCATTATCGTGTATATTTAGGTAGCGTTATTAAAAGCCAGATTATTCCTTTAATTGTATTTAACTTAATGTTTGGTTTTATGCTTAGCGGTGTAGATAACTTTGCTCATGTTGGAGGTTTAATAGGTGGTGTTTTAATTACTATTGCGTTAGGGGTTAAGTATAAGAGTACTACTTTTGAAAAGACTAATGGTTTGATAGTAACATTATTATTAACATGCTTTATGATTTATATGGGAATATTACTTCCTCGTTAGAAATTAGTTTGAAATATAACTAATTTTTTTCTGTTTAATTTTCATTTAATATTTCTCTAATACACTTTTATTAGAAAGGAGAAAAGTATGTATGAAAATATCTTTAAAAGAGTAGAACAGAAATATCTTTTAACAGAAAAAGAATATAAACTACTATTTAAAAAATAAATAAATATTTGATAAATGATAAATATTTTAAAAGTACTATCTGTAATATCTATTTTGATACTGTTAATAATGATTTAATTATAAATTCATTAGAAAAACCAGTATTTAAGGAAAAATAAGACTTAGAAGTTATCAAGTACCTAATGATGACAGAAATAAAAGAAAAATATATGAAAGTAGTTGGTAAAGAAAGAATTAAGATTAAGTTGAAAGATTTTTATGATTACTTAGAGACTAATAATTATGATAAAAGTAATCAGATTATGAATGAGATTAATTATTATTTTAAATATTATGGTTTGAAACCAGCTATTTATATTGCTTATGATCGCGTTAGTTACTGCAGTAATGATGATAAGGGATTACGAATTACTGTTGTTTCTAATCTTAGAAGTAGAAATAATAATTATTATGGTTAATGGTAATTTAGGTACATCAGTAGCTATTATGGGGGTCTTTAGTTTAGTAAGATTTAGAAGTTTACCAGGAACAAGTAAAGAGATACTAAGTGTTTTCTTTGCTATTACTGTAGGATTAGCTACAGGTATGGGATATTTATTATTTGTGTTAATTATAACTATTATGGGATGTTTCAGCTTATTAGTGTTTTCTAAAGTAAGTTTATTTGATCAGAATAAAAAGAGCAAGTTATTAAAAATAACTATTTCTGAGAACTTAGATTATACAGAAGTATTTAATGATATTTTTACTAAGTATACAACAGAAGTTAAATTAGAACAGGTAAAAACGACTAATATGGGGAGTATGTTTGAGATTACTTATTGTATTAGTTTGAATGATGATATTAATGAAAAATTTATAGATGAGTTAAGAGTAAAAAATGGTAATTTAAAAATTATATTGACTCATCCATTAGAAGAAAGTGACTTGTAATGAAAAAGAAAAAGAAATTAATAATACTGTTTATCTTACTAGTAGTATTATTTATAGTTATATATTTAGTTTTAAATAAAAGTAATGATAGTGAAATTACTAAAATTACTGATATTGATGTAGAAGTAAAGTTAGATAATAGTGATGAAGAAATAAATATAACTTTGGATGAAAATTCTAAAATTAAGTTAACTGGAGATAGCTATGTTACTAGTTTAGATGATAGTGATAGTACTTATAGTAATATTGATTTTAATGGATATAAATTATATGTAAATGGTAAAGCTATTAATTAATTAGGAGACCTGATGGCCTCTTTTTGGTTAAATTAGTAAAAAATATTTTATCTATTACTTAAAACATGCTATACTAATATTAGAGAATATAAGGGAGGTATATTATGGATTTTAATGATGAGTTATCACAGGAAGATAATCAACAACATCAGAATCGTTTTATTTTTTCTAATGATTATTACGAGGATATGCCTCTAGAAGATGATAATCGTCTTGATGTAGCTAAGAAGGTAGAACCATTTATTAGTAATTCTAGTAGTAGTGGAAGTAATATACCTATTCATCAAACTAATGATATGGATCAATTAGTACAGAATGAGTATAGTGATACTAATACTTTTGATTTTTTTGGACATGATGCTAATACTAAAATACCAGATACTAAACCGGATGAAGTAAAAGTAGATAGTGTTCCAGAAGAAGATGTTGAATTAGAAAAAACAGTAGAACCTAAAAAAAGTACTTATCAGGAAGATTCATTCTTTAGTGCACTTGGAAATAGTATTATAAAAAAGAGGCCAGTTGTGGATGAAAATGTAGTACATTTAGATAAACCTGAGGTTAAAGAAGATCCACTTAATATAGGTAGAGTTCCTGAAATGCCTGAGTATCATGATTTTACTCTTCAAGCAGATATTTCTCAAGATGTTGATCAGAGTAGTGATATTTCAGTTGAAAAAGTTGACACTACAGGAGTAGATAATAGTATTATTGATAATATAGTTGATTATCAAAGTAAGATACCAGAAGCAGTAAATGATAAAAATAGTCAGTATATAATTGGTGGTGATACGCAGCCTAAAGAAGACAAAACTGCTATTACTAATTTTATGGATCAGAATCAAAAAGTTAGTAATTTATCTATAGATACTGGAGTAAACCAAGAGCTTGAACAACAACTAATTAAACAAAGAGAGTTAGAGGAAGAAGAAAGAAGAAAAAATAATCCAGATTTACAGGATTATTTACACTATACACCTAAAGAAAGTGAAATGGAAACATTATATAGAGCTGGTGGTAAAAGTATTACTAGGGAGAAGAAAAATAAAATTCCTACTATTTCTCCAATGTTTGAAAAGAAATTAGTAAATCAAGAATCAGTAGTCCAAAATCAACCTCAAGTAGTTAATATTGATGAGGAGATCAAAAATAAACCTCAGAATATTGATGAGATGATAGAAGATATTTTAAATGTACCTAATTTAAGTAATATGGTAGTACCAATTAATCAGGCTGAAAATCCAGGAGTATCTTTTGGTAGTATGGAACCTGTAGAAAAGAAAGATGAAGTAAAAGAGGGTGAACCTACTACGGTTTATGATGAGAAAAAGGATAACTTTGATTATGATCAAAACTTTGATAATGTTGTGGTTAAAAAATCAGATTTACTTGATAAATTGAAAGAACAAGCTGATAAAGATGGTAGAATTAGTATTTTAGCTCGCTATGGTGAGGACTTCTGCAGTAGAGATTATGTTACTAATCCAGCTATTGGTAGAGCTGAGGAGATAAAACAGCTAATATTAATATTACTTACACCTGAAAAATCTGGTATATTAATTGGTAAACCTGGTATAGGTAAGACTAGTATAGTCGAAGGGTTAGCTTATCAATTACAGAGAGATAATGTTCCTGATGCTTTAAAAGGTTACGTTATAGTTAGTGTTAAAACAGCTTCATTACTTGGAACATTACCTACTGGTGAGACTAGACTTCAAACCTTAGTAGATGAGTTGAAACAATTAGATAAAATTATTTTATTTATAGATGAAGTACATATGTTAATTGGGGCTACTAATGATTCTGCTTTGGACTTTGCTAATATGTTTAAGGAAAGTCTTGGACGTGGTAGTATTAAGGTAATAGGAGCAACTACTACTGAGGAGTATGAAAGATACATATTACGTGATAAAGCATTCGTTAGACGTTTTCAAAAAGTAGAAGTTCAGGAACCAAATCGAGAGCAAACTATTAAAATATTAATCGGAACATTACCAAAAATCGAAAAATCTACAGGTGCCAAGTTAAAATATACACAATTTATTCAATCAGAAATTATGGCATTTATTGTGGACATAACTACTGAATATAAGAGAATATATGGTATTGGTTCACGTTATCCTGATATATGTTTAACATTACTTGCTCAAGCTTTTTCACAGGCTGTGTTTGCTAATAGAAAAGAAGTGACTATTATCGATATTCGTAGAGCTATAGAAAATTCTAAGAATATTTATCCAGATGTTATAAAGAAAGAACTTGTTAACTTTGATAAGAAGTTTAAAGATATTATTCAGGAAGAAGAAAGCCAAAAATAAAAAAATCCTCAAAATTTGGGGATTTTTTACTTTGCTTGTGGTAGATTTGATAGATAGTATTCATACAATTCTTTAAAACGATTAAAGTGTACTATTTCTCTTTGTCTTAACCATAGTAATGGACCAATTACATCTGGATCATCCGTTAAATCTATTAAGTGTTCATATACAGCACGGGCTTTTTGTTCAGCAGCCATGTCTTCTGATAAGTCAGCTATTGGATCTCCTGTAGTAGCAAAGTAAGCTACAGTAAATGGAACACCATTGGAGTCAGTTGGATATAATGCAGAATCATGTTCAGCATAGTGTGTATCTAAGCCAGCAGCTTTAATTTCTTCCATTGAAGCCCCTTGCATTAATTGATATACCATTGTACATATCATTTCAATATGAGCTAATTCTTCGGTTCCAATATCTGTAAGTAGTGCTTTGCCACGATTATCTGGCATAGTATATCTTTGGTTTAAATAACGTAGAGCAGCAGCCATTTCTCCATTTGCTCCACCGTATTGAGTAATTAAATAACGAGCCATTCGTAGATCTTTTTTCTTTATTGAAATCGGATACTGTAATCTTTTTTCATATTTCCACATTTTTAGTTTTCCTCCATTTCCCATGGCCAACTGTAAGCTTCCCAACTAAAAGTACTATTATTAGATGGAGTATTTACTGATAGTGGACCATATTTACTTTCATATCTTTTAATAGCCTCATCTGCCATACTTTGATATCTGTTAAATAACCCAATCATATTAGTATCATCTGGATATACATCAAGATATAAATTTAGTTCATGAGCAGCAAAACTTAGTTGATCAACATTAAGTAATAATTCAGCTTGCTCATTATTTGGTATTAATCTAGTAGGTCTATAATTTTTATACTGCTGGTATAAGTTATTAAATAAATTACCCTTAATAAAACCATCGTATGGTTCAGCTAACATTTGATTATTAGTTACTTGGTTTTCACGATTTAAAAATATATTATTATGTGGATTCATATCTTGATAACCATAATTAAAATTATTATTCATAAAATCTCTCCTCAACATAATGTATGACATACACATATTCTTGTATAGGCAAAATCCCAAAAATAAAAGATGTTTATTGTATTAGAAAGCATTATTTGGTATAATGATATATATAAATGAAGGAGAGTTATGTATGAAAGATTTTATTAATGATATAGGTAAGAAAAAATTATTAATAATACTTGGTAGTATAGTAGGAGCTATTGTGTTAATAATTATTATTCTGCTTTTATATAATGCTTTTTTTAAGAAGAATAGTTATAGCTCAGTTGAAGATAAGGTACTACAAGCAGCTAAGGAATATTATTCAGATAATGCTAATTTATTACCTAAAAATATTAATGATGAGGTAAGTATTAATAGTACTACTTTAACTTCTGGTGACTATTTAAAAAGTTTAGATGAATTAGTGCCAGATAAAAATGTTAATTGTACCGCAACAGTAACAGTTACTAAGATAAGTGATAGTTATAGATATGTTTCTAAGTTAAAGTGTGGAGAAAAGTATGAGACTAAGACTATAGCTGATTATATTAAGAGTACTGATGGGACAGTTATATCAGGTCAAGGATTATATGAAATGAATGGAGATTTAGTATATCGTGGTGATAATCCTAATAATAATATTAGTTTTGCTGGTAAGAAATGGAATATAGTTAAGATTGAAAATGGACAGTTAGAATTGATTTTAAATGAGAAATCAACTAGAGTTACTTGGGATGATCGTTTCAATGTTGAACGTAATCAAGATGATGGTATAAATAATTATTCTGTTAGTAGAGCTAATGATTATTTGACTAACTTATATAATAGTGATGAGTTAATAAAGAGTGATGATAAGCTTGTGGTTACTGCTCATAATTTATATATTGGTAAAAGAAGCATTGATGTTTCTTATAATGATGGTTCTATAGAAAAATCAGAAACATTAGAGAATAAATATATTGGATTTTTGCCATTATTTGATTATATTAATGCTAGTTTAGATAGTAATTGTCTTTCTGCTTCAACACAGTCATGTGCTAATTATAATTATTTGGGTAGTGTTGGATATAATTGGTGGACTATGACGGGTGATTCTGATACTACTCATAAAGTTTATAGAATTAATACTGATGGTAAAATATCATTATCTAGAGCTTCTACTACTGTATATGCTAGGCCAGTAATTTATTTGGCTAAGGATGCTGTTTATGTAAAGGGTAATGGTACAACTTCTAATCCTTATGTAGTTAAGTAATATAATTTAAGTTTTTAACGAAAATAGACTAGACAAAATACACTTTTATTGATAGAATAAGAGTGTATTTTTTATTAAATACAAATTTGGCGGTATTGGTGAAGTGGTTAACACGCCGGATTGTGGCTCCGGTATGCAAGGGTTCGATCCCCTTATTCCGCCCCATTTTGAAATTTACGCACACCTTTGTGTGTTAAATAAGTAAAAGTTCGTAATACTTGGTATTATGGACTTTTTTCTTTGCGAAGGTGGTGAATAATAAATGAATGTGTCCATAGAAACTTTAGAATTTCCTTTGTGTATAAAAAATAAAATATTAAGGATTAAAGATATTACTAAACTAAACATAGGATATATATCAGGTAAGAACATAATCTTTAAAAACACTAATTTAGGGTTATTTGAGCCACATAAAGTTATTATTAGTAATAATTATAACGGAATAGTATTACTTTGTTATAATGAGGATACAACGCTTTATAGGGATGATTTAAGTACAATTACAATAAATGAGATAACAGATATAATTAAGGTGTTATTAGAAAAAAATTAAAAAAATTTTAAAATTTATTTTTTCCTTTATTTATAAGGACTTAACGACAATTTTTGGGTATGATTTTCAAAAAAGTGGCCGTTGCATGTCCTAAAAAAATGTGGTATATATGGTAATATACGACAATTGTAGATAGTTGTATATTTATGTAGTTTGGTAGTTCTAACACAAGGGAAATTCTCTTGTGTTTTTTTGTCGTTAAAAAATATAGAAAAGGAGAGAAAATATGGATGACAAAAAATTTGTAGTAGGACTTTACCCAAGAGTTTCAACGGAGGATCAGTCTAGATTTGGTCACAGTCTAGATGAACAAAAAGAAAGAATATTGAAACTATGTGACTATAAGAATTATGAAGTGTATAAGGTGTATGAGGATGCAGGAATAAGTGCTAAAAATATGAATCGACCTGCTTTTCAAGAAATGATTCAAGATATTAAAGATGGAAAGATAAACAAAATAATTGTTTATAAGTTAGATAGACTTACTCGTTCTATCAAAGATTTAGAGGAGATATGTACATTTTTAGAAGAAAATAATTGCAGTTTAGAAAGTATGTGCGATGATATTAACACGTCAACAGCAAATGGTAAGTTTTTTATAAGAATGCTTACCATTCTTGCCCAATTAGAAATAGAAAGAACAAGTGAAAGAACTAAATTTGGTATGATTGGTGCTGTAAAGAAAGGTCATTTTGTAGGACGTGCTCCTATTGGATATGACAAGCAAGATAAAAAATTAGTTATTAATGATATTGAAAGTGAAGTTATTAGAAGAATATTTGATTATTATATTAAGGGTATGGCTGCTAATGCTATTACTAAATTATTAAATGAAGAAAAAGTATTAAATAGAAAATGAATACCTACTTTGGTAGATAGAATTCTATCAAACAAAATTTATATTGGTAATTACGTGCATAGGAAAACTATTAAAGGAGAATAAACTCAAAAATTTATAGGTGTATCACCAGCAATTATTGAAGAAGAAGTATTTAATATTGCTCAAGTATAAAAACAAAAGAATTTAAAAAATTACAAAAGAAGACAGACTTATATTTTTATGCAGTGTATAAAATGTCCTAAATGTGAAACTATTATGGGTGGCTGTTCTAGTAAAAGTCATACTGGAGAAAAACATTGCTATTATCATTGTGCAAAATGTAATACTAGAATTAGTGAAAAGAAAATTGAAAAACAAATGATTAACTTTCTAGATGATATGTTAGATTTCTTTTTGTTAATTGATAATACTTATAAACCTTATTTGTATCAAGAAACTGAAAACGAATTAAAGAAATGTAATAAAATAATTAACGAATTAAATCAAAAAGAAAAACGAATCAAAAAAGCATTTGTAGATGGTATTGTTGAAGAAATAGAATTAAAAGATGAATTAGATTTTATTAAAAATCAAAAGAAAATGACTGAAGAAAAAATAAAAGATTTATCTATAAAAGAAAGTTCAGAAGATCATAAAAATGAAATGAGATTAATATATAATTTAAAACAACTAGAACAAATAAAATATAAATCTTATCATGTTAGAAAAAATAAATTATGGGATAAACTTCCTAAAGAACAGAAACAAGAATTAGTATTTAAATATATTGATAATGTAAGCATTGAAATAGATAAAAAGAAAAATGTTTCAATTAAAAAAACTAATATAAACAAAAATGAAATTGAAAATATATGATATATGTTTAGAGAAAATTGTTTTGATTTAGTAATTAATTCTAATGATAAAAATATAATATTATCTAATTATCAATCTAATGAAGATATAGAAAATTATACAAAATCATTAAGCGAATTTTATAAGATAAATCAAAGAAATTTAAATATTAATTCACTTAATTTAGAAGAATTAAATAAAGATAATAATTTATTACAGATAATTCCTAATAAAAAAGATAAGAGATTTGATAAAGAAACTCTAACATTATTATCAATTAATGCTTAAAATATGGTAAAATATTAAGTGAAATGGAGATGATTTTTTTGCAAAAATTAATAATGATTGGAACAGGACATGGATTTGTATTTGATTGCTATAATACATGTTTTCTAATGCAAAATGATGATAAGTATTTTCTAATTGATACAGGAGGAAGCGCTCATATTGTTCAGAATTTACAAAAGCTAAATATAAATCTTGGTCAAATTCATGATATATTTATCTCTCATTGTCATACTGATCATATACTTGGGTTATTTTGGATTTTAAAAAGATTAGCTGGGATGATACGTTCTGGAGAATATGAAGGCTCTTTAAATATATATTGTAATGATGAAGTAGCAAATTCAATAAGGAACATTTATCCTAATTTATTTCCTAATTTATATGTTGATTTGATCACTAAATATTTAAATATTGTTATTTTAAATGATAATGAAACGAAAAATATTGCTGGCAAAGATTATACTTTTTTTGATGTAAAGGCAAGAAAAAATAAATTATATGGGCTCGAAACAAAATTAGATAATAATAAAAAACTTGTTTTTCTTGGTGATGAAACTTGCAATCCAGAAATTTATGATAAAATAAAAAACTGTGATTATGTAATGCATGAAGCCTTTTGTTTAGACAGTGAACAAGATATTTTTAACCCTTATGAAAAACACCATTCTACTGTAAAATCAGTGTGTGAAAATTTTAAAGATTTTAATATAAAAAACTTAATATTATTTCATACTGAAGATACGCATCTAAATAATAGAAAAGAATTATATTTAAACGAGGGCAAACAGTATTATTCTAATAATATTTTAATACCTGATGATTTAGAAACAATAGAATTAAATTAGAAAGGAGATCTTTAAATGGAAGAAATTAAATTATCTCAAATTGATGATAGTGAGTTAACAGATGAACAAATTGATAATATTGTTTATTCAAATATTGATGATGATAAACTACCATCAGAATACGCTCTCGTTTTTGGAAATAGTATGTTGATTAAAGAAAGAGTAAATACTTCTGTAGATGCCTATAAAAGAGGTAGAATTAAAAAAATAATATTCATGGGTGGAGCTAACGGGGTTAGTAACCAAAATAATTCTATTATTCCAGAAGCAATAAAAATGAAAGAATTAGCAGTATCTTTAGGTGTAAATGAAGATGATATATTAATAGATGATGCTTCAAATAATAGTTTTGAAAATGTAGAAAATGCAATGAAATTATTACCAAATGATGTTAATCATATTTCTATTATTACAAGTGAATTTCATTTAAAAAGATGTTACGCAATATTAAAGAAGAATCATCCAAATATTTCAGTTACAATGATTTCCTCAAAAGATGGTTTTTCTGATCGTGATAATTGGTTTTTATCAGATAATTCATGGAATTCTGGAAGAAGTCTTGCAACTTATGAAGCTCATTTATTAGTAAAATATGCTAAAGAAAATAAAATTTATGATTTAGAAATAAAAGAATTTAATCAAAAATTAATATAATAAAGGAGAAATAAATATGAAAATAACTAAATATCCACAATCATGTTTATTAGTTGAAACAAACAATAAAAAAATCCTAATTGATGCTGGAGGATTAAAATATCAAGAAAAATTTCTAGATAATTGGAAAACTGTTGATTTAGTTTTAATCACTCATAAGCATGGTGATCATATTAAAATTGATGTTTTAAAAGAATTAAATAAACCGATTTATTCTACTCAAGAAGTACAAAATACTTATCCAGAAATAGAATTTAATATTGTAAAAGAAAATGATGTATTACAATTTGACAATATAAAAGTAGAAGTTGTAAAAGCGATTCATGGATATAATCCTAACTTAAAGGATGGTAAAGAAGTTTTTGAAAATGTTGGATATATAATTGATGATGGTATTTGCAGATTATATATAACAAGTGATACAATTTGTTTTAAAAATGATTATAAAGCTGATATTGTTGCATTACCAATAACAGCACATGGTCTTACTATGTCATCATATGAAGCTTCTTTATTTGCAATTGAATTAGGTGCTAAATTAGTACTACCAATTCATATGGATAATGATGCATACCCAACTAATTTAGAATATATGAAAGAAAATTTTGAAAGATTTAATATTAATTATAAAGTATTAGAGATTGAAAAAACTATAGAAGTCTAATCATTGTAGCATAATAAATTTTGAACGAGAAATCGTTCTTTTTTTATTACTTAAATTTTGAAAGAAGGTGATTTTATTAATTATTTCTTTGAAATAGTTGTGCCACATTTGTTAGAGTATTTTAAAGAAAATGCAAAGGATATACCTTATTCTTTGCTTTCTGAAGTATTAATTAATAATGAGAACTATGAAAAGGAAGTGAAAGAAATGATTGAAGAATCTAATGAAGTTAGTAAAAAATATAAAGAAAAAATAATATGAATGTTAAGACATGCTAAAGTTTATTTGGTATAATATTTATAGGAAAAAATTAATGAAATGAGGTGTTGTTGTGAATATTAAAAACATACAAAAAGTATTGTTAGAATGTTACTCAAAAGATTTATGTTATCCTAAAGTTCAAGATGATTGGGATGAGAATAATAAATGCTTTGGTATGTGTGCAATAACATCTCTAATCATTAATGATTATTTTGATGGAGATATTTGTAAGATTCACGTGGATGGAATTAGTCACTATTTCAACTTGATAGATAATAAGATTATAGATCTAACCTCAGGTCAGTTTAATCATAATATAGATTATAAGGACTATCAAATTATAGATAGGCAAAAAATATTAACTGATGACACAAAGAATAGATATAACATATTAAAAGCAAGATTAATAAAAAAATTGTTAAAACAAGTTGATGAAAAAGTATATTTTTGTAAATCTTGCGATAAATTAGTTGATAAGTTTTCTAATGATGCAACAGTGTTTTTAGGTAAAGATAATAATATCGTATTAGTTGGAGAAGCTCCTGCAAACAATGGTTGGAGAAAAAGTCATAAATTATGGAAAGATGTTAATGGCAAGGTATTACCTAGTGGAGTTGTTTTACAAAAATTATTTGATATTATTGATAGAGATATTTTTGAAACTACTTTTTTAGAATCTGTTAAATGTTATCCACTTGAAAGAAAAAATTTAGAAACTTGTTCTAAAAATTGTAAGAATATAATGTTAAAACAATTAAGAATTTTAAATCCTAAATTGATTATTACTTTAGGAGAATTTCCAACTAGAAATTTATTGGATTTTGAGTTTAAAAAGTTTGCAGATGTAGTTGGTGATATGTATGAGGTTAATGGATATAAAATACTGCCTATATACCATCCTAGTCCCATATCTCCAAAGAGTTATTCAGGTAATGTTCCAATTTTTGAAAAATTAACAAAAATATTGATAGCATAACTTTTACTATTTAGGTGCAAAATTTGCTAGTTTATTGTCTTACGTTGAAATTTATGAGCATACTTTTCTTTACAAATATGATAAAATATAATCAAATAAAACTTATTTGGAGGTTTATATGAAAGAAAGAATTGCTCATTTAAATTCAACTATTTGCTATTTAAAAAATGATAATAAAATTTTAATGATTAAATTTTCTAAAAAGTGGGGACAAGTTTATGCTCCACCTGGAGGAAAATTTGAGTCTGGGGAAACACCTTTGGATTGTATTAAAAGGGAGTTTTATGAAGAAACAGGATTAACTTTAATAAATCCAAAACTTCAGGGTATATCCTATTGGCAAGATACTGCAGAGGGAATTATATTTATATATACTGCTGAAGAATATGAAGGTAAATTAAATATGACTTCTTCTGAAGGTAAATTAGAGTGGATAAAAATTGATGATTTATTATCGATAAAACAGTTTGATCAAAATGAAAAATTTACTTCTTATTTGTTTAAAGATGAATTGTTTGAAGGAAAATTCTTATTAGATGATAAATGCAAAGTTTTAAAATATGAAATAAGAAATATGTAGTTGATAAATGAAGATAGTAGATCTATAAAAATCTATTAAAGGGAAAATAACTATGAGAAAAATATTTTAGTTACTGAGAAAGTCGTTGGTACTAAAATTAAATAGTTAGTTATTAGGAGTTCTTGGCAGAATCCAATAATAATGGTGGTGAAATAAATGACTAGGATATTGTCTGTCGAAGAAACCAGAAAATGTTTGAGAGCATGGCGTGAATTTGCTGATAGAGATGCATTAGAAGTTTTAACAGTTTGCAATGGTGGATTAGTTGTATTTATAGCTAAAAAATACTTAGGAAGAGGCTTAACATTTGATGAATTGAAATCAGCAGGAAACGAAGGATTATTAAATGCAATCAATAATTTGATTATAAGGAAAGACCAATAGAAGGATTTGGAACATATATTTCTATAGCTATTACGAATAAAATAAAAAATGAATTAAGGGATTATAATAAACATAGCTATGTATTATGCTTTGAACAACCAATAGGTCAAAATAAAGATGGTAGCGAAAAGAAATTAGAAGATTTAGTTGGAACTGATGAAGAACAATTATTTGAAGATGTTATTTCTAAAATGAAAATAAATATCGTTCGAGAGGCTCTACAACGTTTAACTCCTAGAGAACGACAAATTGTTTTACTACGATATGGCCTTGATGATCGCAAAAAAACACTAGACCAAATGGCTGAGATGTTTGGCTGTTCTAGAACTGCAGTCTATGTGCAAGAACAAAAGACACTAGTCAAAATGAAACATACTATACAAGAAATACAAAAAAATTAACAGAGTTTATAGCTCAACAAATCTCAGAAATTTATTGTTCATGAACTCATACAATCAGTATTTCTTAAGGAAATAATATTGTTAATTATATTATAAAAAAGCACTCATCATGCAAATGAAAAGTGCTTTTTTATTATAATTTAAATGTGTAAAAAAAGAAGTAACTATTCGTTTACTTCTTCAACTTTTGCATCTTTACGTGCTGTTCTTAATTCTCTAGCACTAACTCTAACCTTAGTTCCATCTTCTAATCTAACTACTTGAAGATTAACACCTTGTTTTTTACGAGTCTTGTTTAAAGCATGAGAACGTTTATTTCCGAATAAAGGTTTTTTACTAGTAACTTTAACTGCCATTTCAATTCCTCCTTTGATACATAATTAACTTGCGCTTATAACTTTATCATATATTTTTACTTTAGTCAAATGAAATATAGTTAATTTAGTATTTTTTGCAGTAATTTATGTGAATTTTTTTCCTCATTTTCATAGTATTCTTTAATATTATCTGGAATAATAATATGTTTTTCTAACTCAATATTTTCAATTATACTTTTTAAGTTTATTTTCTGTATTTCTTTTAACTTTTCCCTAAATATTGGATATTGATCTATTAAAATAGAATATTCAGTAAAACCCATAAAGTCCCATAATGGATTCCTACAGAAGAAGTTATCTATACTTCTTTCAAATGATTGTTCATAATCATAGATGGGAGCTAATCTTAAATACTTATTTATTTCATTTATCTCAAATGTTAAGTTACACCCACATCTATCTTTTTGCATCATATAAGTATCTAGGGCTAGTAGTTTAAAAAAATCATCTAAAAATTCTTCCCTGTTAGCATCGTTAATACATTCACTTAGATAAAACTCTATATGATTTTCAAAATTATCACGTCTAAGTCTATAACTTAAAAAACTATTATGATCTAAATATACATATCCCATTCTTTTAAAACTAGGAGATGATAATATAATATCATTAAATTCTGATTTAGCTATATAGTAATCAACTGTTCTTAGATTTATCTCTTTGGCTATTTTAGAGCCAATTAATTCATTAATATTAAAACATTTAAAATAATTAGGATTTTTAATATCTGCTTTATTATAGCTAGTTTTTATTAATTCTTCTTGAAGTATGATATAGTCTTCATCTATTTGATAATCATGCCATTTAATATAACCCATAGTATCACCACTTTTTTTCACATACGTTATCATATTTTTTTAGATAAGTCTATACTTTTGTGGTAATATATTATTAGGGAGGAATAAGCTATGTATACACCACTTAATATAAAAACTAATTATTCATTATTATCTAGTCTTATTAGAATAGATGACTTATTAAAATATGCAAAAGAACATAACTTTTCCTCATTAGCTATAGCTGATGATAATATGTTTGCAACTATGGAATTCTATAAAAAATGTAAAAGTAATAATATTAAACCAATTATTGGGTTAGAAGTAAAATTAGAAAATGGTATCTTATTAATATATGCTAAAGACTATGTTGGTTATCAATCACTTATAAAGCTTTCTACTATTCAGTCTGAGGGATTAGTTACTTTGGGAGATATTATTAACTATAGTAAAAATGTAATTACTATTATTCCAGTAATATATGAGGATATATATAACTTACTTAATAATAAGATATCTGATATTTATACATCTTATTCTAATAAAGATGAAGAAGAATTGGCCCGTAAAATTAGTAATAAAATAGTATATGTATCTGAAGTACGTTATTTATATAAACAGGATAGTAATTATTTAAAATATTTATATATGATACGTGATTCTAAAACTATAACTAGTACTGTTGATTATGATATTTATGATAAAGAGATAAAGTTAGATGATATATATGATTATTCAAGTAATAGTGGTTTATTTCAAACTAATGAGATAGCTAGTTTATGTGATTTAGAGTTTCCAAAATCAGAATTATTATTACCAATATATAAGGAAACTAATGGGCTATCAGTACACGAATACTTAACTAATTTAGCACAGGCTGGATTAGTAAGACGTCTTAATAATCGAGTTTCTCAAAAGTATATTGATCGCTTGGTTTATGAATTAGACATAGTTGATAGAATGGGATTTTCTAATTACTTTTTAGTTGTATATGATTTTATTAAATATGCTAAGAAAAATAAAATATTAGTTGGTCCTGGACGTGGTAGTGGAGCAGGTTCATTAATATGTTATTCTATTGGGATAACTGATATAGATCCTATTAAGTATGATTTATTATTTGAAAGATTTTTAAATCCTGAGCGAGTTAGTATGCCAGATATAGATACTGATTTTCCAGATGTTTATCGTGAACAGGTAATAGATTATGTAGTTAATAAATATGGACTAAAACGAGTTAGTGGAATAGTAACATTTGGTACTTTAGCTGCTAAGCAGGCAATACGTGATGTATCAAGAGTATTAAATGTACCTTTATTCCAAGTTGATTTAATAACTAAGAAAATTCCTAGTTTTACTAAGAAAAAATTAAATGATTTCTATAAAGAAAATATTGACTTTAGGAACTTGATAAATAGTGATGAGAAATTAAAGAAGATGTTTCAAATAGCAGTAATGGTAGAGGGATTTCCTAGACATACATCTAGTCATGCAGCAGGAATTATTATGTGTAAAAAAGATTTAGATGAAGTTATTCCATTAATAAAAGATAATAATATGTATTTAAGTGCTTATACTATGGAATATTTAGAGGAACTTGGTCTACTTAAAATGGATTTTTTAGGATTAAAAACACTAACTACTATTATGAATATTATTAATGATATTAATGCTGGTAATGAGGGTAGTAGTACGGTAGTTGACTTTAATAGTATTCCTTTAAATGATGATAGGGTACTTGAGTGTTTTAGAAAAGCTGATACTCTAGGTATTTTTCAGTTTGAATCTGATGGGATGCGTAAATTTTTAAGAGATTTACATCCAGATTCTTTTGAAGATATTTTTGCGGCTATTGCGTTATTTAGACCTGGACCTGCTTCAAATATTGATTCTTATATTAGAAGAAAAGAAGGTAAGGAGAAGATTACATATTTGGATGATAGTCTAGAACCAATTTTAAAAAGTACTAAGGGTATTATTATTTATCAGGAACAAATTATTCAAATAGCTAATATTTATGCTGGTTATACTTTAGGAGAAGCTGATATTTTAAGACGTGCTATGAGTAAGAAAAAAATGGATGTTTTGGTACAGGAAGAATCTAAATTTATTCAAAGAAGTGTGGAAAAGGGGCATTCAAAAGATGTAGCTAAGCAAATATTTGATTTGATTTTAAACTTCGCTAATTATGGTTTTAATCGTTCACATTCAGTTGCATATTCATTAATAGCTTATAAAATGGCTTATTTAAAGGTATATTATCCACTATATTTTTATGCTAGTTTATTAACCTCTGTAATTGATGGGGAAATTAAGACTAAGAATTATATTATGGAAGCTAAAGCCCATGGCGTTAAAATATTACCCCCTAGTATAAATAAGAGTGGACTTGAATATATAGTTGAAAAAGATGGATTACGTTTTCCATTATCAGCTATTAAGAGTATAGGAGTTCAGACTGCTAGAAGTATTATTGATAATCGTAATTATCGTTATACTGATATTTTTGACTTCGTTAGTAAGACTATAATTAGTGGTATTAATAGTAAGACTATTGAAGTGTTAATTGATGTAGGATGTTTTGAGGAATTGGGATATAACCATCAAACTCTTCATCATAACTTAGACAGTATTATGAACTATGCTGAATTAGTTAAGAATCTTGATCCAGACTATGTATTAAAACCTGATATCGAGGTAGTAGATGACTATTCAAAAGATTATTTAGTTAAAAGAGAAAAAGAATTACTAGGTTTTTACCTTAGTAATCATCCTGTTACTTTTTATAAATCAAACTATCAGGATATTATATCATTAGATAAAGCCAAAAATTATCTTGGAAAAAATATTACTACTGTTGTGTTAGTAGAAAGATTTAGAGTTATTCAAACTAAGAATGGTGATGATATGATGTTCTTTGATGGTAGCGATGAATATGGAAAGATGGATTTTACTCTATTTCCTAAATTGTATCAACAGTATTCATTCTTGAAATCTGGTGATATTATTAAAGTAGTTGGTAATGTTGAAAGAAGATATGATAATTATCAAGTAATAATAAATAAATTAGAAAAATTAAATTAAAAGTATTAAAACCATTAAAAATAGTTTATTATCCCTTTATTTTATGGTATATTTGTATTAAAAGCAAAGGTAGTGATAGAATGAGACTAAATTTTCAGACAAATGATTATTTACTTATATGGAATTTATTATATGGTGCTTCTATTTCTCCTAGAGTACATAGCTTTAAGCAAAAGCTTTGGACTACTTATAAAAAACAGTATAATGGTGGATTTAAAGATAAAGAAGAAATGCTACAGGACTTTAAAAATTATATTCCAGATGATGATACTCTTTATAACTTAGTATTAGAAAGTGATACTTTTATGACTATAAAGAGAGAAACTGAAAAACATCGTGTTGAACTTTTAAAAATATGGGATGAGAATAAGAAAAATATTATTAAGAACTTAAAAGAAATACTAAGATTTCCAATGAAAGATAATTATAATATTTTAGTATTACATCCACATATGGATACTTTACTAACTTCTAATTCAACCTCAAATATTGGTTGGGGGTTTCGTAATGATTTAAGTGACTGTATTATGACTTTGACTAATATTATTTATACATTAGTTAGTTATGAATTAAAGGGATTTCAAAAAGAATATAAAGAAATAGTTCAGGCAGTACTTGAACTTTCTATATATAATGAATTATATACTAGAATATCTGGTATTTCTAATCACTTAGCAGGAGATAAGACTTTAAGTTTTTTAAAACGTCAAATATATCCATATTGGTTAATGTATTTGGGATGCGATAAAGAAGATATGACACATTATATGATGCGTGATCAAATAGCTTTTGATATAGACGAATATACGATTGAGAAAGGGTTAAAGAAAGTTAATTTATATGATTTTATAAAATTCTGTATTAGAAATCAAAAACATATTATACGTATTAATACTTTAGAAATAATATAGATTTCATATTAGAAATTTATTTTATTCTAAATAGCAGGGGGAAGTACAATGAATGAGGATAAAATAAAAATATTATTTAAACAATTAAATTTATCACAGGAAGAACAGGATAAATATAAAGATTTAAGTTTAGATAAAGTAAAAGTAAATGAAAAACTTGGTAGTTGGACTTTTGTGTTAAAAGCTAATTCTATACTTCCTTTGACTGATTATGTTTTTTTAAGTGAGGGATGCAGAAAAGCTTTTCAGGATATTAAGATAGTAAATATATGTATTTTGCCTATTAATAAAACTAATGATTATTTTAATGATTACTATAGTTATGCTTTAAATAACTGTAAAGATATATTAGTATTTGCTCCTATATTTAAAGATAGTTTAATAGAAGTTGATGATTCTTATTACATTGAAACAACTAATATTGAAGAGGATAAGCAGGTTAATAGTTTACTTTCTAAATTAAACTGGTTATTAAGTTTGTATGGCTTTGATGTAGAAGTTAAGACTAAATTAAATGAAGAAAAAGAAAAAAGTGTACGTAAAGAGATAGAATTAGAGCTTGCTCAAACTAAGGTTAATGTTCAACCAGTTATTAATAAAAGTGAAAGTACTACTACTTTTCAACCTAAAACAGATGGGGCTCAAAAACAGTATCGTCGTAGTAAAAAGGAAGATGATCCTAGTGTAATTATTGGTAGAAAGATAACAGATACTCCAATTCAAATGAAGAGTATTATTGGGGAAGCTGATAATGTTACAGTAGAGGGTTATGTTTTTGGAATAGATTTTTTTGAATCTAGTAAGACAGATTTTAAAATTATTACTTTAAAGGTTACTGATTACTCAGATAGTATTTACTGTAAGGTATTTGCACGTGGTGATGAAGAGTATCAGAATATTAAGAAAGATTTAAAAGAGGGAAAATGGTTCTTAATAAAGGGTTATATTAAGAATGATCAATATTCAAAAGAATTAGTTTTAAATGCTAGAGATATTAATATCGTTAAGAAAGAAAGTAAAAAGATAGAAGATAATGCTTTAGTAAAAAGAGTAGAGTTACATGCTCATACTATGATGAGTCAGATGGATGGTATTACTAAACTTGATTTGGGTAAACATACTTGTGAGTTAGTGGAACGTACTATTCAAATGGGTTATAGGGGAGTAGCTATTACTGATCATAATGGATGTCAGGCTTTTCCAATATCATTTGGAATTATTAAGGGACATAATAAGAGTATTCGTAAGAAGATTAAGGAAAATATTGAAGCTTTAAAAGAAGAAATAGATAATGAAACTGATAGTTCTAAGAAAGAAGAGTTAGAATCTAAACTTAATGATGAAATAGAAAAATCAAAGAATCCTCCTATATTTAAAGGATTATATGGAACTGAGTTAACATTAGTAGATGATACAGTTAATATTGTTGTTAGGCCAACTGATGATGATATGATTCATAATACTTATGTAGTATTTGATACAGAAACTACTGGATTTAATGCTGGTGGTGCGGATCAAATGATTGAAATAGGTGCTGTTAAAATAAAAGATGGAGAAATAATTGATCGCTTTGATCAGTTAATTGATCCAAAGAGACATATACCAGATAAGATTACGGAACTTACATGTATTACTGATGATATGGTTAGGGGAAAGAAATCTGAAGAAGAAGTAACTAAAATGTTCTTAGAGTGGACAGGTAATCTACCTATGGTTGCTCATAATGCTAAGTTTGATATTTCATTTATTGAGATGGCTATGTATAAATATAACCTTGGTGAATTTAAAAATACCGTGATAGATACTTTAGAATTATCTCGTGCCTTAGATCAGGGATATTCTAGGCATTCATTGTCAGCACTTGTTAAAAGATATGATGTACCTTGGGAAGAGGATGCTCACCATAGAGCTGACTATGATGCAGAGGGAACAGCTTTTGTATTTAGTAAGATGTTAAAAAAGTTAGAAATGCAAAAGTATGAAAAAATAAGTGATTTAGATAATTTAATTTCTAAAGATGAGATGTATAAATTTGGTAGAACTTATCATTTTAATGCTATCGCTATTAATAAAAAAGGGTTAAAGAATTTATTTAAAATTATCTCTTTAGCTAATACTATTTATTTATATAAGACTCCACGTATTCTAAGAAGTAAGTTGAATGAATTAAGAGATGGATTACTTATTGGTAGTGGATGCTATGAATCAGAGGTATTTACAGAAGCTAGAAGTAAAGAGGGAGAAGAATTAACTAATATTATTAATTTTTATGATTATGTTGAGGTTCAACCTCCTGAAGTTTATGATCATCTAATTCAGTTAAATGACTTTAAGGATGGAAATGAATTAAAGACTCATATTAAGAAAATTATAAGTGCAGTAAAAGAAGCTGGAAAGATAATAGTGGCTACTGGTGATGTCCATCATTTTGAAAGGGAAGATAAAATATATCGTGAAATTATAGTTAATCAGAAAGTACCTGGTGGGGGAAGACATCCTTTGGCTAAGAAGGATATTACTTCTATTCCATCTCAGCATTTTAGAACTACTGATGAGATGTTAAATGATTTTTCTTTCTTAGATAGTGATCTTGCTTATGAAATAGTAGTTACTAATACTAATAAAGTTTTAGATATGGTTGATGAAATTGAAGTTATTCCTGATACTGGTGGTACACCTTTTTCTCCACGTGTAAAAAGTGATGATGAAAAGAGTTATCTAGATTGTCCACGTGTAGTTACTGATTTGGTTTATACGAAGGCTAAAAATTGGTATGGAGAACCACTTCCATATAGTATTGAGGAAAGACTTGGTACTGAACTTTATGGTGATATTGTGTTAACATCTATTAAACATGATTTAGCTGATTTAGATAAAGAAGAGTTAACTAAGGAGTCATTTAAAAGACTACATGAAATTATTTTAAAGGGAAGAGATAGCGTCTTTGATCAAGTTAGAAATTATTTGAAAAATACGAGTGAAGAAAAGTTGGATGAAGCAGGACTTGAAAAAAAATTAAAGTCATCTCTTGGTGGTGTAATAGGTGCTGGATTTGATCCTATATATTTAATAGCTCAGAGATTAGTTAAGCATTCTAATGATGAAGGATATTTAGTTGGATCACGTGGTTCAGTTGGTTCTAGTTTTGTTGCTACCATGATGGGAATAACTGAGGTTAATCCATTATCTGCTCATTATCGTTGTAGTAAGTGTAAACTTAGTATTTTTGAAGATGAAAATGGGAATCCATTAGGAGCTACTTATTCATCAGGATTTGATTTACCTGATAAAGAATGCCCTAACTGTCATATTCCATTAATAAAAGATGGACAGGATATGCCGTTTGCTACATTCTTAGGATTTAATGCTGACAAAGTTCCTGATATTGACTTAAACTTTTCTGATTTAAACCAGGCTAGTACTCATGCTTATACTAAGGTACTATTTGGTAGTGACAATGTTTTTCGTGCTGGTACTATTGGTACAGTAGCTGATAAAACAGCTTTTGGATTCGTTAGAGGATATCTTGAAGAACATGGTATCGTTAATATGCGAAGTGCTGAAATAGAAAGATTAGCTATTGGATGTACGGGTGTTAAAAGAACTACTGGTCAACATCCAGGTGGAATAGTAGTTATTCCTGATTATATGGAATGTTTTGACTTTACACCATTTCAATTTCCAGCAGAAGATCCAACTTCACCATGGCGTACTACTCACTTTGATTATCACTCAATAGAAGAATGTGTTTTAAAACTAGATATATTAGGACATTCTGATCCAACTCAGTTACGTTTAATTCAACTTCAATCTGGTACTGATATAATGAAAGTACCACTTGATGATAAAGAAACCATGAGTATTTTTACATCTACTAAGGCTTTAGGAGTTACTAAAGAAGAAATTATGTGTAATACTGGTACTTTAGGTATTCCAGAGTTTGGGACACCATTTACTATTCAGTTAGTAGAAGATACTAAACCTACTACTTTTGCTGAACTTATTAAAATATCTGGTTTATCACATGGTACTGATGTATGGTTGGGTAATGCTAAGGATTTATGTACTCCAGATGAGAATGGTAATATTCAAGTACCATTTAAAGAGACTATTGGCTGTCGTGATGATATTATGGTTTATCTAATGTATAATGGCGTTAAGCCAATTAAAGCCTTTAAAATAATGGAGTTTGTTCGTAAAGGTAAAGCTAGTAAAGATCCTGAAACTTGGAAGAGCCATGTTGAAACTATGCGTGAAGCTAAAATTCCGGAGTGGTTTATTGAGTCTTGTCGTAAAATTAAGTATATGTTCCCTAAGGCTCATGCTGCAGCATACGTTATTAGTGCCTTTAGAATAGCTTGGTATAAAGTACATATGCCAGTATACTTTTATGCATCCTGGTTTTCATCTAAGGCAACTGATGTTGATGTTGAAGCTATGATTGGTGGATATACGCCAATAAAGAATAGAATTGTGGATATTCAAAATAAAGGATATGAAGCAACAAATAAGGAAAATGGCCAACTTGAAAGTTTAAAACTAGCACTTGAAGCAACAGCTAGAGGTATGAAATTCTTAAACGTTGATTTATATAATAGTGAAGCAACAGTTTGGAAAGCAGTTAGTGATACAGAAATTTATCCACCATTTAACTCTATTGAAGGATTAGGAGATACAGTTGCTCAAAATATAGTTAATGAAAGACAAAATAAAGAATTTTTAAGTATAGAGGACTTACAAAAAAGAGCTAAAATATCTCAAACATTAATTGATAAAATGAGAATAATGGGTATTTTAAAAGATTTACCTGAATCAAGTCAAATGACTTTGTTTTAAGTATTAATATATTATACTTTCAAATAATATCAGGTAGTTATCTTAATGAAGATTTAAAATATTTTAATATTTAGTAATTTAGTTAATCTAGTTAATATTTTAATACATAATATATGGTGTATTATATAATTATTTAGATTAACTTTTATATTTGTTTGGAGTGTGATATTTATGAAAAATCCAATTGGTATACTTGATTCTGGTATTGGGGGAGTAACTGTATTAAATGAAATTATTATGCTACTTCCTAATGAAGAATACATATATTGTAGTGATTCATTAAATAACCCTTATGGTGAAAAGAGTGTAGAACAGGTATTTAATTATGTAGATAATATTATGAAATATTTTATAAGTAAAAAGTGTAAAGCTGTTGTGTTTGCCTGTAATACGGCTACTGCTTTAACTATAGATAAAATAAGAGAAAAGTATCCAGATATTATTATAGTTGGAATAGAACCGGCTTATAAGATGGTTTATGATTATGCTAAAGATAAAAATACTATAGTAATGGCTACTAAGGGTACTACTAATAGTAAGCGTTTTCAAGAATTATATCATCATTATGATAATGGAAAAACTATATTGGTAATCTGTCATGAATTAGCTAATTTAATAGAAGAAGGAAAAGATAGAGAAATTGATGAATACTTGATTAAAACTCTTCCTACCAATAAAAAAATAGAAGCTGTTGTTTTAGGGTGTACTCATTATCCATTGATAAAGGATAAAATAATTAAAGTATTAGGAAATGTTAGTTTCTATGATGGGGCAAACGGTGTAGCTAATAGACTTTATCATTTATTAGAAGATAATAATTTAATTAATAATAATAGTAATGGTAAAATTACTTTTATTGATTCTAGTAGTAGTATAAAAAAAGAAAATAGATTCTGGGATTTACTTAGTAAGAATTAGAAACTTATATATTTACTGTTTTTTACATAGTATATTCTATTTATTTTGTACTTTAGGGTATTTAGTGATATACTTTAAATGGTGATAAAATGGTTACTTCTATTAGAAATAAGAACTTAAATTACATACAATATGGTAGTGGAGAAGACATTGTGTTATTACATGGCTGGGGACAAAATATAGAAATGATGAAGCCTCTTGGTGATTGCTTTCCTGATAAGAGAATAACGATACTTGATTTTCCTGGCTTTGGAGAAAGCGAAGAACCAGAATGCGCATATACTATTTATGATTATGTAGAAACACTAGAAGAATTATTAAAGAGATTAAATATTACTAATCCTATTATAATGGGACATTCTTTTGGTGGTAGAGTAGCTATATGTTATGCATCTAGAAACCAGGTAAAAAAATTAGTTTTATTTGGTTCTCCATGTATTAGGAATAATAAAAAATCACTTAAAGAAAGTATTCTTAAAAGTATTAAAAAACTACCAGGTATGAATAAAATAGGAGAATTTGCTAAAAATTATATTGGTTCACCAGATTATAAGAATGCTACTCCTGTTATGCGGGAAACATTAGTAAAAATAATTAATGAAGATTTATCAGAATGTGCTAAGAAAATTACGTGTCCTACATTATTAATATGGGGTACTAATGATGAACAGGCACCAGTAGAAGATGCTAGAAAGTTAGAAAAATTACTTCAAGATGGGGCTTTAATTGAATTAGAAGGATTAACTCATTACGCATATTTAGAGGCATTACCACATATAAGTAATATTCTTCATAATTTTATTTAGGGGAGGAGATAAATATGAACTTTTATGTATTATGTTTTCTTATAATATTAGTATTTAATATTATTAAGAATAAAAAATCTCTACATATGTTACAGCAGAATTTGTATAATGAAAATAATCGTTATCTTAAATGGCTAAAAAATAATACTAAGAATGTATTTGTATCATTAGATTTTATAGCTATGATATTAATTATATTAGCCGTTACTTTAAATAAAGGAAAGATAGTATTACTAATACTTGCTATGATTCTTTATGTAGCTGAAGCTTTACGTTTAATAAGTAACTATAATAATGAAAAGGTAAAAAAACCATTAGTTATAACGAAAAGAATAAAAAGATTGATTATAACTATCAGTATATTATTTTTAATACCAGTATTAATATATGTAATAAATTATGACTATGAATTAGAATTAATTCTAGTATCTAGTGTTATGACTTATTTAAGTTATATTATAGTATGGATGGCTAAAGTTATTAATACTCCTGTTGAGAGATTTGTATATCATTATTATGAGGCTAAGGCTAAGAATAAATTAAAAAGTATGAGTAATCTAAAAGTAATAGGAATAACAGGTAGTTATGGTAAAACTAGTAGTAAGAATATATTGAGTGATATTTTAAATATTAAATATGTATGTAGACCTACTCCTAAAAATCTTAATACTGAGTATGGTTTAATGATTACTATTAATAATTATTTAGATAAATTTGATGATATATTTATTGCAGAAATGGGTGCTTATAAAAGAGGAGAAATTAAAACACTATGTGATATGGTTCATCCAAAGTATGGGATTTTAACTACTATTGGACTTGCACACTTAGAGTCATTTGGTAGTCCTGAGAATATTATTAAAACTAAGTTTGAACTAATAGAAAGTTTAAAAGAGGATGGAGTAGCAGTACTTAATGGCGATGATCCTAAACAAATATCTTATCCTGTTAAAAGTAAATGCAAAAAGATTTGGATAGGTATTAATAATAAAGATGTGGATTTATACGCTACTGATATTAATTATAGTTATAAAGGTAGTACCTTTAATGTAGTATTTAAGAAAGATCCTAATAAGTATTCTTTTGAAACTAAATTATTAGGTACACATAATATATATAACATTTTAGCTGGGATAGCTTTAGGTAAAGAGTTTGGCATGAGTATGGATGAACTAGAAAGAGGAGTTCGAAAGGTTAAGCCAATTGAAAGTAGGCTAGAGTTAAGAAATTATGGTTATATGTATCAAATAAATGATGCTTACAATTCTAATCCAGTAGGAGCTAAGATGGCTTTGGAAGTACTTGATTTAATGCCAGGTACTAAGGTAGTAGTTACTCCGGGTATGACTGAATTGGGTGAAAAAGAAGCAGAATTAAATAATATTTTTGGTAGTCAAATAAGTAAAGTTGCGGATTACGTTATATTAGTTGGTGAAAAGAGAACTAAACCAATTTTTAAGGGAATTATGGAAAGTGGTTTTGATAAAGATAAAATATATGTCGTAAATAGTGTTTATGATGCATATACATTATTACAGAAAATGGAAAGTGATAAGGAAATATATGCATTGTTTGAAAATGACTTGCCGGATATTTATAATGAGTAGGAGGAATTTAAAATGAAAATTAGATTAGGCGTTATATTTGGTGGAGAGAGTGTTGAACATGAGGTTAGTATTATCTCAGCAGTTCAAGCTATGTATAAAATGGATAATGAGAAATATGAAGTTATTCCAATTTATATTACTAAAAATAGAGAATGGTATACAGGTGAAGCTTTAAAAGATATTGAGACTTATCAGGATCTTGATTTATTAAAGAGATACTCTACTAATGTAGTTTTATATGCTAAAGGAGATAGATTTATTCTTCAAAGTAAGAATGGTCTATTTAAGAAAACAGTAAAAGAGTTAGATATGGTATTTCCAATAGTACATGGTACTAATGTAGAAGATGGTGTGTTACAAGGATATTTACAATCTATTGGTATTCCTTTTGTTGGTGGGGATGTGTATGCATCAGTTGTAGGGCAAGATAAGATATTCATGAAACAGATCTTTACTTGTGAAAACTTACCTATAAGTGATTATGTATGGTTCTATGATACTGAGTATCAAGAAGATGATATGAAAATTATTGAAAAAGTAGAAAAATTGGGATATCCTGTAATTATTAAACCATGTACTTTAGGAAGTAGTGTTGGAATAACTGTAGCAAGTAATAGAGATGAGCTAAAAGAAGCTATTGATAATGCAATTAGTTATGATAATAGAATAGTTGTTGAAAAAGTAGTAGAAAACTTAATGGAATTAAATATAAGTGTTTTAGGTAATTATGAAAATCAACAAGTTAGCGCTATAGAACAGGTAATGCCAACTAGTAAGTTCTTAACTTATGAAGATAAGTACATTGGAAGTGGTAAGACTAAAGGTAAATCAGGTGTTAAGTTTAAATCATCTAAGGGAATGGTTTCTGCTAGTCGTGTTGTTCCTGCTAAGATAAATGATGAATTAAAGAGTGAAATAGAGGAAATTGCTGTAAAAGCATTTAAGGCTTTAAAGAGTGCTGGTGTTGTTCGTATTGACTTTTTGGTGGATACAAAGACTAATAAGGTATATATTAATGAAGTAAATAATATTCCAGGTTCTTTATCATTCTATTTATGGGAACCTATTGGTAAATCTTATTCTGAATTATTGGATGATTTAATAAATATAGGTATTAAGGATTATAAGAGACGTACTGCTAAAACTCATTCATTTGAATCTAATATTTTAAAAGGATTTACTGAGTTAGGTGGAGTTAAGGGTATGAAAGGCTCTAAAGGTAAGTTAAGATAAGTACTGTTATGGTACTTTTTCTTTTTGCCTAAATTTCAAAAAAAATAAAAAAATTATCAAAATAAACTTTTCATTTGATAAAAATGTGATATAATAGGAACGTACTTGAAAAAATTTATGGGCTGTTAGCTCAGTTGGTAGAGCAACTGACTCTTAATCAGTGGGTCTAGGGTTCGAATCCCTAACAGCCCACCATATGTATATTAATTTTTTCAAGTACGATAAAACTAACTATTAATTTATAGTTAGTTTTTTTATAAAGCCGACTTAGCACAGCTGGTAGTGCAACGCACTCGTAACGCGTAGGTCGTAGGTTCGAATCCCACAGTCGGCACCATTGAGCAATCTATTCTAACTTTTGTTAGATTTAAACATATAGTATCAACTTCAAGAAGAAGTTGATTTTTTGCATTTAAGGAAAGAAAGGATAGATTTAGATGATTAAATTAAAAACAAAAGAATTACATTTTGATGAAGAACTAAAAAAGAAAATTGAATTTATATGTGATTTTTGTAATACTAAACCAACAATTATAAATGGTAGTATCAAAAACATAGAACACACAAATTTGAACTATATAGAACCTCATAGAGTTATTATTAAAGGTATTACTTTTTTAGTTTTTAATTATTCTAAAACTATATATGTTGGAAGTCTTGCAAATTCCCTAGAAATAAAAGATTTGGAAAGCTTTATTAAATCATTAGATTAAATGTATTGAAACTTAATCAACTTCTCTTAAAATGCCTTTAAATAGGCAAAAAATGGTAAATATGTCTTGACTTTAAGATTTAAATATCTATAATAAGTAACCAAGAAACAAGTTTTATGTTTTTGGGGGTTAATATGAAACGAAGTTTGAATTATATTAATACAACTTATTTAGATTTTAAGAGGTGTCAAAGGCATAAAAATATTTAATGTGTCTTTGTCGCCTCTTTTTAGGTTTTAAAGATAAAAAGGAGGATTAAAAATATGAATGAAGAAAAGAAAATAGCAGGTTTATATATTCGTGTAAGTACTGAAGATCAAGCCAGAGAGGGTTTTAGTTTACCAGAACAAGAAAAGAGACTCCGAGCAATGTGTGAGTATAAAGGTTATGAGATTTATAAAATCTATAAAGATGCAGGAATAAGTGCGAAAACTGGAAATAAAAGACCAGCATTTGAAGAATTATTACAAGATATTAGAAACAAAAAATGTAATACTATTGTGGTTTTAAAACTAGATAGATTAACTAGAAGTGTTTATGATATGGAACATATTATGAAATTTCTAGATGAAAATAATGCTTATCTTGATTGTGCAAATGATGATATTAATACTACAAATGCAAATGGCAAAATGGTTGCAAGACTTTTAACAACTGTTTCACAAAACGAAATAGAAAGAACAAGTGAGAGAACTAAAATAGGTTTAGCTGGTGCAATAAAAGTTGGTCATATTCCACACAAGAGTCCATTTGGTTATAAAAGAGAGGGAAAAATATTAGTACCAGATTTAGCCACGAAAGATATCATTGTTAGAGTATTTAATTTATACTATGAGGGAAATTCTTATCAAACAATCGCTAATCTATTTAATAAAGAAGAAGTATTAGGTAAAACAAATTGGTATGATTCAACGATTATGAGAATACTTGAAAATGAAATATATAAAGGAGATTTTGTTCATGGTAAAAGAACAAAAAATCCAGTTTATTATAGTGATGTAGTTGAACCAATCGTATCTAAAGAATTATGGGAATCTTGCCAAGTTCAACAAAAGAAAAATTCTAGAAGTTATAACAGAACTTTAACTTATATCTTCTTACAAAAACTATGTTGTCCTAAATGTGGAAGAATACTTGGTGGTAAAGCAACAACTAAAAAGAATGGAAACTCTTACTATTACTACTATTGTAATGATTGTAAATTAACAATCAAAGAAACTGAAATAGAAAAAGAAATTGAGCATTTTATAGATGACATTAACGAATATGATAGTGTTGTTAATCAAACACTACTTCCTATGATAAAAACTAAAATAGAAAATCCAAAAGAAGATATACAAAAAGAAATATCTAATCAAAATCAAAAATTAGATAGAATTAAAAAGGCATATGTTAATGGTACATTTAAGTTGGAAGAATATGATGAAGAAAGAAAAATTGTAGAAACAACAATTACTGAATTAGAAAGCAGATTAAAGGAATGTCAAGTTTGTGAAGATTTAAGTTTAACACCAGATGATATTTTGATTAAAAGAGATATTGACTATATTAATAAATTGCTATACCCAAAAAAATATCAAGAAAATAATCTATCTTGGAGCGAACTTACAAGAGAAGAAAAACAAGATTTAGTAATGAGATACATTGATGAAATCAAACTAAAAGAAAGTTCAAACCATAAGTGCAAAGTAGATGAAATTTTGTTTAGAGAAAATATGTGCAACACTTGTAATGAGTTATATGATGCAGGTTATTTAGATAAAAAAGATTATGCTTTAATTGGTAATGTCGTTACAAAATTAAGATTTAGTGAGTATCTTCCTTTTGATAAAGTATCAGAGCATATATTTAGATTAAGAGAATTTTATAATGTTGGTTATTATGAAGCAACTTATTATTATCAAGATAAAGTAATGTTCTTCAATTACTACAATGATAGAAGAATTGTTAGAATATTTCCATTAGAAGATTATAGAAAAATGGATAAACTTGATAAGTTAAAACTTGGAGTTATTTATGTAAATGATGGTGATAAATCAATACTAGAAAATGAAGAAGATGTATTTGAATATCTACCACCAGTTGTTAATTCAACTGAATATGAATTAGATGAAGAATCAAAGAAAAAGAGAGAACAAATTGAAAATGAATGGAATGAGTTAAAGAATAATAAATAAAATTTTTTGCTAACTTTTTTCTAAAAAAAGTTATAACAATCGTGGTAAGTTTTGTTTGCAAAGCAAATGAAATTAGCGATAGATTGTTAAATAAAATTATGAAAGAATTGCTTACGATAGTTTGCAATTACTTGAATAATTTTTATAGATAAAATAATAAGCAGTGCTTACTATTTTATCAGAAGTCTTGTGTAGTTTTATTCCATTACGAAGTTTTGGAATATTACGAAATAAGACAGGTGGATTCTAAGGTTGCCTAAACCTTAGCCCCCAGATTTTGATACTTGTGTCAAAATCTATAGGGGGTTAGAGATTTTGACAGAGCAAAATTACCCTACTATAAATAGTAGGTCTCTGTTCTAAAAAAGGGGGAATATAAAATATGGATGACAAGGAAGAATTATCTTATTCATTGCATTTAAGTAATGATAAAAATAAATCTAAAAAAGCAAGAAGAAGTGTAAAAAATACTGAAACTGGAACTACTTCTCTATCTAATAATGCTATTCAAAACCATCAGCAATTATCAAAAGTTGATAAACACAATTTAAGAAAATATGATGAAGAACAAGAACTAATTTGCACGATTAAAGGTACTCCATCTATTGTTGAAGATACCAAAAATTTGTATTTAAAATTGTTTGAAGATGCTAGAATTAAATACAACGAAAAGCAAACTAGAAATGATAGAAAGATAGAAAACTATTTTAATCATATCTCAAATGATAACAAACGAGATCTTGCTTGTGAGATTATTATTGAACTTGGAGATATGGATTTTTGGTCTGATAAAGATGATAAATTCAAGCATAAAATGGTAGAAGTTTTTAAAGAACAAATCATAGATTTAGAAGAAGTTGTACCTGATTTTAAAATAGCCAATGCAACCATTCATTTTGATGAATCTAGTCCACATTTACATATTGTTGGAGTTCCATTTAAGGATGGAATGAAAAATGGTATGGAAAAACAAGTTGGTAAATCTGATGTCTTTAATAAAATAAGCCTAAAAGAAATTCAAGACAAAATGAGAGTATATTGTATTAATTCGTTCAATAGAATTTATCATTTAAACTACACTCTTAAAGTAAAAGAAGAAGGTAGAAATGTTGATATTAATGTTGCTAATATGAATAAATATAAAAAATTTAAACGAGAACAAGAAAAATATAAAAAACAACTTAAAGAATTAAATAATAAAACAAATGAATTACAAAATAAATCTAATGAGATTAATGATATTATTGATAATTTAAAACCTACAATAATGAATAAAAACAACTTCACTATTTCTAATGAAGATATAGATAAAATCAAAAGGTATATAGAGCAAACTAATGACACCACTTCAAATTTAAGAGATGCTAATGATGTAAATATAGTTTTAAAAAAATATGAAGATGATTTAAGAGAACACTCTAACGAAGTTAGAAATTTAAAAAAGAAAATAAAAATTCGTGATGATAGAATTGAAGAATTAGAATATGACTTGAATGATGCAAACAATACTATTGATGAGTTGGAAGATAAAGTATCAGAATTACAAAAAATAGTTGATTACTTTAAAGAGTTATGGAAAAAGTTTATAGAATTTTTACAAAACAAATTTTTCTCTAATAATAAGTATGATGACTTTATTAACGCTTTATATGATGAAGATATACTAGATGACAATGATATTGAAATTATTCAAAACAGTTCTAAAGACAATGAAAAAGATGACTTTGAAAGGTAGTAAAAAATGCTGATTTATAGTATAATTTTATTTAGAAATTGTTAATTTTCAAAGTTGGAGGTAGTATATGCACAAAAATGAAATATTAGATAAAGTCGATAAACTTATAAAAATGTATAATAATGGCGAGCTTGGTGGTGAGGTAATGCCAGAAGATGCAAATCCTCATTTTGAAAAATCTTCTTTAGAAAATTACTTATATTTTACTTTACCTATGGCATTAAATTATCAAAGAAACTCTTATACCCTTTGGGAAAGTGCATTAAAAACATATAATGATCTAGAAACTAAATTTGTATTTAATCCTAAAATTTGTTTGGAAAAAACCTTTGAAGAAGTACAATATGCTTTAACTAAATATAAAGTTGCTTTGCAAAAACAAAAGCAAACTGAAATTTGGTTATCACTATGTAACACCTTTGTAGAATTATTTGATGGCGATATAAGAAAGTTATTTGATACATTAGATAATGATGTAGATAAAATTAGAGATTATATTCAAAAAGAAAATAAAAAGAAATTCCCATACTTATCTGGAACTAAAATTTGTAATTATTGGATGTATGTAATTTATCAGTATACTGATAGAAAATATACAAATATAGAAAATTTAACTGTTGCTCCAGATACTCATGTATGTAAAGCAACTCATAAATTAGGATTAATTACAGATGATGAATTTAATTCTAGTAATGTTCAACAAATTGTTATAGATAAATGGCAGGAACTATTTAAAAATACAAAATATAAACCAATTGACATTCATACACCACTTTGGTTATGGAGCAGAAATGGTTTTAAGGAGGTAAAGTAATGAAAGTATTAATAGGGACAAAAAATCCAGGAAAAATCGAAGGAGCAACAGAAGCATTTAAAAATTATTTTGACGATTTTGATATTGATGGTATTCCAGTTTCATCAGATGTTAGCGAGGAACCAGTAAATAACGAAATCTATGAAGGTGCTAGGAATCGTGTTAATAATTTAATGCAATATGCTTTAGAAAATGGTATAGATGCTGAATATTTTCTAGGTGTAGAATCTGGAATAACTAATTTGTTAGGTAAATGGGTTATTATCAATATTGCTGTTATTAAAGATAAAAATGGTTATGAAAGTTGGGGAACAAGTCCTGCTTTCCCTGTGCCAGACAAATATGTTGATGAGATAATTTCAACTGATTTAGGAAAGGTTATGGATAAAATATTTATGCAAAATGATTTAAGAAGTGGCAAAGGAGGTATTAGTTTTGTTACTAATGGAATAATTAATAGAATAGATTTAACTAGAGAAGCATTTATAATGGCACTTACCCAACATACAAATGAAATTTGGAATGATAGAAAAGTATTAGAGAGAAAATGAGGAGGGAATAAAATGAGTAGAAATATTATTATAACTGGTGGGGATGATGGTCTAGGTAAAGCAATAGCAAAGTTATTAAGTGAAAAAAACAACGTTATTACTATTTCAAAAACAAAAGAAAATGCTATGAGAATTTCAAAAGAAATACCTAAGGCTGAATGTTATACTTGTGATATTACTAAACCTGATGAAGTTAATAATACTATTAAAACTATTATTGAAAATCAAGGAGATATTGATATTTTAATCAATAATGCTGGTGTTTGGTTAGCAGGAGATTTGACTGAAAATACTTATGAGCAAATTAGTAATTGCATAGATGTAAATACTAAAGGCCCTATTTATATGACAAAAACAATATTGCCAAATATGTATGAATCAGGACATGGATTAATTATCAATGTTTGTTCTCAAGCGAGTTTTGATAGTGATGATTTTTCAACAGTTTATAATGCTTCTAAATGGGCAATGAGAGGATTTAATAGATCTATTCAAAAGGATGTTAGTAAAAAAGGCATTAAAGTTACTGGGTTCTATCCTGGATTTATGCAAACAAATATTTTTAAAAAAGCTGGAAATGATTATGATACTTCAACGGGTTTAGAAGTAGAAAAAGTAGCAAAAACAATTGAATTTATTATTAATTGTGATGATGATGTAATTATACCTGAGTTTGGTATAAAAGATATTGAAAATTATTAATTTGAAAGGAATGAATAAAGTTTTATGGAATTAATACAAATAGTTGATGAAAATGGAAATTTCACTGGACAAATTATAGACAAAGAAGAAGCACACGATAAAAATTTATTACATAATGAAGTTGCTGCATTTATTATAAATGATAAAAAGCAAGTTTTACTTCAAAAAAGAAGTGCAAATAAAAGATTCAATCCAAATAAATGGGCTTTATGTGCTGGGCATGTAGATGCTTACGAAAGTTTGGAAGATGCAATTTTAAGGGAAATAAAGGAAGAAGTTGGGCTTGATATATCTAAAGATGATTTACATCAATTTGGTGAAAGAGAATTTACAATAAGAGATTCAAATTCACATATTACTTATTTTTACTATATTAGGTCAAATTTAAATGAAAAAGACTTTGTTATTCAAAAAGAAGAATTATCAGAAGTAAAATGGTTTGATATAGATGATGTTATAGAGATGATAAAGAAAAATGATAGTTCAATAGTTTTTGATGAAAAAAGGTTAAAACTATTTGAACAGTTATGAAATATATAATATAATATAAATATGAAGTCAGTACTATATGTACTTGATTACTTAATTTTGCGAAAAGTTGTAGATAACTATCACTATCGCACCAGATTGATAGGAAACTCGAACTATAAAAGGTTCGAGTTTTAAAATACTTAATTTTATGCTTAAGTATTTATAAAATTAAAATGATTATGTCAAT
>CAKPSO010000006.1 GCA_934183185.1 uncultured Bacilli bacterium
TTTTAGTTGTAAATGTTAATGACTATATAGGAAGTAGTACTAAAAGCGAAATTGAGTTTGCTAAGTCATTAAATAAAAAAATTATTTATTATACTGATATGATAAAGTAAAAAAGGATGTGTAAATAATGATTATAACAAAAGATATGCTAGATAAGAAAGTTCCATTAGATATGAAGCCTACAAGATTAGATAGTGCAACAGATTTATATACTAATACAAGAAATGGTCTAATTCTTTATAATATTAAACCAGATACTTGGAATGTACTATATCCGTTTTTTCAACAAGAAAACAAATTTACATTAGATAATTATGAAATAAAAGGTAATAATATAACATTTAGAGAATTAATTGATTTATATAATATGGAATATAATACTGAATATGTGCTAAAAAAAGGTTTTAATGAAGAAAAAAGAAAAGAAGTTCTTATTGATGAATTTAATAAGACTTTTGATGTGAGTGGTACAAAAATAAAAGAAAAATTAGATTCTCATTATGAACTTAAATATTCAAAGTCCAAAAATGTTTATACTTTATATTATTTAGAAAGTTATATTGCAAGTGATATAGATAATATTGATAAGTTATTAAATCAACAGGTGTATGAACAGGGATTGTTAAGTTTAGAAAAATATCCTATTGAAAAAGTTATCAATGGAATTAAGGTAGTTGATAGCATATCTATATTAGATGATAAATATAAACTTTATTTAGTAAAAAAAAGCATATTGCAATAAATCGGAGTTAGTGAGGGTAACAATATGAAAATTGATAATTTCTATTTTGTAGTGGAAGATATAAAAAAATCTATTAAATTTTACTCGTTATTATTAGAAAAGCGACCTAGTAATATTACAGAAAATAGATGGGCTGATTGGGAAAATGAAAATAATCAAATATATTTTGGAATAATAAGTAAAGATGCAAGTGGAGATAGATTAGTAAAGGGAAATAATGGTGTATTAGGTTTATATACAAATGATTTAGATAAATCTCTTGAACTTTGTAAATCAATTAATGCTAAAATATTGTATGAGCCAGAGTCTGTACCTAATTCAGAAGATCATTATAGATGCTTTGCCATTGAAGATTTAGATGGAAATAAAATAGAAATAGCATATTATGATAAATAATATAAATGAAGAAGATTAGTTAAGAGGAGGCAATTTTATGGGATATATAATGAATTTAAGGAAATATGTCGGACACGAACCTTTAATAGGTGTTGGCGCTACAACATTAGTTTTTAATGATAAAAATGAATTGTATTAAATTTAAGAACTGATACAAACACTTGGGGAATACCAGGTGGATCAATGGAATTAAACGAAACAATTGAAGAAACAGCAATAAGAGAATTAAAAGAAGAAGCAGGAATTAGTGCAGATAAATTAGAATTAGTTAGTGTTTTGTGGGTAAAGATTATTATTTTGAATATCCTAATGGGGATAAAATGTGTACCGTCATAATACTGTTTAAGGTTTTAAATTATACTGGAAATATAAAAGTATCAGATAATGAAAGCAAACAATTAAAATTATTTGCATTAAATGATTTGCCTAATATGGAATCTAGGGCAAACGCTATTATAGATAAAATATTAGATGGCAGTTTAAAAATAAATTAGTAAAATATAGAAATAAACATAAAAAAACACCTAGAAATAAATTAATATTTCTAGGTATAGAATTTAAGATGGTATAACTACCCATGCAACTACCAAAATGGTAGTTTTTAGGTAAATTTAGTTAAACTTTAATAAATTATTAAGTTTGATTTTTGTTGAAAAATAAGGGTTTTTTCAACTTTTAAATCTAGGAGTACATGATTTTAGTTTGCCCCCTGAAATTCCCCTCGAGAGAGGGGAATACTTTTGTTTATAAGGGATTTTTAACTATTTTGGATTTATCTAGATACCATACTAGATATTAAATATTATATTTAGATACCAATAATATGGTATTTTTTTGATAAACTTATATTTTAATATTGTAAAGTGGACAATTTTTTTGAAAAATGATAGAATTAAAGTATAATTAATAGTAAAAAATGAAGAAATGCTTTTCTATTTTTCTAAAGATAAATATGCAAATAAATCCAGTAAAGATTTAAAAGACTTAATTGAACAATATAAAGAATCAGAAACTGATTTATTACAATTTGATTTTAATAAAATAGAAAAAGCAAGAGAAGTAGGATTTATAATTTTTGATGTAGCAGAACATTTCACATTACTTAAAGATGGTAAAAGTAAATACACTTTAGAACAAGCAGTAGAAGAATTAAATAAAGCACAAGAATTACCTAATCCAATTATGGATAAATATGATTATAGTAAATTACCAAAGAAAAATTAAATTGTAAGAAAGTAGGATTATAAGTGAAAGTATATATAGTTAGACATGGTGAAGTACCTCATAATGTATTAAAAATGTATAATAATGTAAATGAAGATTTAACAGATAATGGGATTATGCAGGCATTAGAATTAAGAGATAAAATTAAAGATATAAAGTTCGATATGGTTATTTCATCTCCACTTTTAAGAACAATACATACTGAAAACATACTAACATATTATGATGATAGTATTATAACTGATGATAGGTTAAGTGAAAGGGATTGCGGAGATTTAAGTGGTAAACCAAATGAGTGTACAAATAGAGAAGAATATTGGAATTATTATACAGAAATACAATATGGGACAAGTGAAAATATTCAAGAGTTTTTTAAAAGAGTATATAACTTTTTAGACGAACTAAAACAAAAAGATTATGATAGTGTATTAATAGTGGCACATAGTGGAGTATCAAAGGCATTCAGTGGATATTTTGAAGGAATACAAGATGGTAAGTTTTTAAATAGAGGACTTAAAAATTGTGAAATAAAGATGTATGAACTGTAGGTATTAATATGGATTTTAATTATGTTGATTTTCTGTCATCTAGTGATAAGAATTTGATAAAAAGATTGTATTATGAATCATTTGATAAAGATGAAAGATTTCCATTTTGGTTACTAAAGAAATGTTCTAAAGAAAAAAATGTAAAGTTTAATGTAATATATAGCAAAGATAAAGTAATTGGTTTTCAATACATTATTGAATATGATAATATTGATTATTTAATGTATTTTGCTATTGAAAAAAGGCAAAGAAATAATGGATATGGTTCAGAAATATTAAAAGAATTAAATAGAAGTTATAAAAATGTTTTATTGTGTATTGAAAAAACAAGTGAACAAGTATCCGATATTAAGCATAAAAGAAAACAATTTTATTTAAGAAATGAATTTGTTGGTACTAATAAGTATATTGTAGATAATAATGTTGAATATGAATTATTGAGTAATAATAGTAATTTAAATATAACTAAAGAAATATTAGAAAAAAGATATACAATGATGACAAGTTCTAAAATTTTAAGATTTATAATAAGTAAAATTTTTAATGTTTATAATATTAAATTGAAGTAGGTGAATATATGAACAAAGTATTTTTATATCTATATCCAATTGAAGAGTTCACTAAAGTGTTCGATTTGGGAAATGAATATTATGATGAAATTGGTATTAGAAGACCTTTAGATGTCTTAAATGAAACAATTCAAAAAAGATATAGAGATAATGGGTATCAAATTGTATATGCAATTTATCCGGATAAAGAGATTTATGGTATATTACCACAGTCCAATGATAAAATAGTATATACTGATATTACATTTGCTAAGGCAAGCGGATATAATCAAGATGGAAGTGAAAAACCATTAGATGATGTTGTATACCCAAATGAACAATATATTTTAGAACAATTAGGAAATGTAGATGAGTTAGTAATTGGTGGATATCATTTTCAAGATTGTTGTAAACGAGTTGGAGAAGTAGCATTAGCAAATGGTGTAAACACAATAATAGATTTAGATATGACAGATTTATTTTTTAATTTATATAGCCAAGAAGAATATTTTAATATGGATTCATATGATCCAGCTAGATTTAAAGGATATATGATGAATAAAATGAGTAGATATGGAGATGAATTTTCTGAAAGATTGTTTAATAGAAATTATCAAAGTGAAGCATATGGTTTTGGGAAATTTAATAAAAAACAAAAATAGAATATTTATAGATGAGTGTAGCAAATAATTCTTGAAAATTTAAATTATAGTATATAATAAATATCAATCAGGGTGGCGAGTTTATGAGTGGATTAAAAATATTATTAAATGATATAAATAACATATATCAATTATCGTACTATATAATATATTATAAAAATTTAGAACAAAATGATAAAATAGAAGAGTGTAACAATAAAATTCAAAATATTTATAATAAATACAATATTAATAATATAAATGAATTAATATTGATAATTGGAGAATTTGTAAAAAATATTGAAATAATAAAAGATGCAGAATTAGTAAGATTATTAATATTTCTGATTTTAGATTCTAAAAAAAGAAAAGTATTGGATTATAATGATGAAATATTAAAAAATATTTATAAGTATATTATAGAAAATGGATTATATGATCCAAATTGGAATATTGGAACATCAAGTGAACCATTATTTTCAATGCTACCTAATTCGAGGGATTTATATAGCGTAAATATGCTTGTATTTAATAATGAATTAATTGACTGGAATATACTTAACAATGGTACTGATTCTTTTATCTTTTTTGTATATAGTTATTTAAATTCAAGTTCAGATGTTGAACAATCATATTATTTAGAAATAATCAAGAGTGCTATTAATAGGGTTGATTTTGATAGTACTAAAAGATATAAATCCAGTCAAAAAAAAGTTTGTTATGAAACAATGTCTATTAATGAAAGTTTAGAAAAACTTTATAATAACCATCCATCGATTACCTCTATTTTAAATTTGGTAGCACAAAAGGTTAAAACAAAAAATATAATTTGATACTAATACTTATGATTTTAGTGTTAAATTTAGCAAATACATTTACTTTTAAATAAAAAAATATAAAATATCGGATATTGATTAGGAGGTTTTTGAAATGACTGATGAAGAATTAAGAAAATTAAGAAAAGAAAAAGAAATGTTAATACATGAAAGAGATAAATATGTTAGTTTATTAAACGAAAAAAAATTACTAGAACATAATGATGCTGTAAAAAGATATTTTGAGTTAGATAAGAAATTAAATGATTTTAAAAGAGATTATGAAAATGAGACAAGAAAAACTATTGTAGATAGATTAGCCGATCATTGTCGAATTACCAGTACTAATGATATATATGTATATATGGGTACATATATGTATAACTATATGGATGATATAGAACATGGTTCAACTGATTATCGTGTTAATAAAAATGACAAACATGCTAATTATAGTTTATATAGAAATTTAGAAAATGAAGAATATGTAAAAATCTTAATTTCTGAACGAGCTGTTTTTGAGGAAGAGCATATTATAATTACAGGTAAAAAGACAATAATAAATGGAAAGTATTACTATGAATTAAGAAGAAGATTTATTAGTGATTGTATAAATCACGGAGAACAATATGCTATTGATATTCTTTCAAATGATGAAGGAAATAAAGTGAAAAAATTAAATTAAAAATGTTGCAGATAATTTTCGCAATGCTAAATAAGATAGAATGATGAAAAGCCCAAATACTGGACAGTATTGTGCTTTTACCTGTGATAATAAGAATTTTCTAAAGCAAGTATCCAAAGTAATAGGAATTAATCTAGACAATGATGAAAATTGGTTTGTCGATTTTAAGGATTGAAAGATGAAGTACATTGTATTTTAAATATAAAATATTGAAATATCAGATTGATAACCAATTAGAGAAAGATTATATATGCAATAAATGTCATAAAATGGGAATTTTTAATATAGAAATGAATTGGTCAGAAAAGGATAAAAATAAGAGTATTATTAACATAAGTAGGTTAAAAAATAATCAAGGTATAGGAATATACCTTTTTTTCATGTATAATAAATAAAGGTGGTAGTAATGAGAATAGGAATAGATATAGATGGCGTATTAACCGACATAGAACAATGGCAATTAGATTATGGTAGTAAGTTTTACTTTGAAAAGTATGATAAAGAGATAATAAATAATGAAGGTTATGAAACCACCGATATATTTAAAGTTGATAGTAAATTAGATGATGAATTTTGGAATGAATATTTTAAAGATTATTCGATAAATGTTGATGTTAGAAAGTTTGCTAGTGAAGTAATAAAAAAACTAAAACAAGATGGTAATGAAGTATATATAATCACAGCAAGAGGTAGTTTTTCATCTCATTCTGCAAATGTAATGCCTTTTGAAGGAAATAAAAATATTGTTTTAGAGTGGCTTAGAAAAAATGAAATTGAGTATGACAAAATAATATTTAGTCCAGAAGATAAACTTAGTATATGTATAGAAAATAATATTGATATAATGATAGAAGATAAAGTTGATAACATAAATAAAATATCAACAAAGATTCCGGTTATATGTTTTCATGCAGGATACAATAAAAATTGTATAGGTAATAATATTATTAGATGTTATAGTTGGTATGATATATACAGTAAAATAAATAGTATTAAATAACATTTGTTGAGGGATATAGATGGAAGTTATTAATAATGAAAATAAAAAAATAATAGATATTGAACTTTTAGAATTATTAAGTGAAAAAAGTTCAGAAATGACTGTATATAATGATGAAAATTTTGTTTATAAAATATTTAAAAAAGATTATAAACTTGGACATAAAAGTATTGAAGAATTAAATTATCTATCATCTATAAAAACATCAAGAATTTTGATACCTGAATCACTAATATTTAACAATGATGAATTAATTGGTTATACCATGGTTTATATAAAAGATGAAAAAGATATACATAATGATACAATGGCAAATTTATTAAATGAATTAATGATTATAAAACAAGATATTGATATTCTTAATAAATTATGTGTAAGGTTAATAGATATAAATAAATCTAATATTGTTTATAACGGTAAATTATATTTGATCGATCCAGGTAATTATTATATTAATGATGTAAATGATTTATTAATATATTATCAAAATAAAGAGATAACTGAAGAAGAAAAACAAAATCTTATTATAAATTGGAATTATAATAAACTTAATAAGTTAATGCATGAATTATTATTTATGAATAATAGTGATATTGATTTTTATTTATTAAGAAAAATAATAGAGTTTTTTGAAATTGAAAGAAAAAAAGATGGTTTAATATATGATGCTGGTATTTATCAAAAATATTTTGATAAGGATTTAACTGTTAGAGAGGCAATTAAAAAATTTGTATCAAACTATATTAAAGTTGATGAAGAAGAGAAAAAAATGGTATTATCACTTTTTAAAATGTAGTAATGAGGTGTTATTGTGAAAAGATTACTAAGAATTAGTTTTGATTTATCACTATTATCATTTATACCAATAATATCTTGGTTTTTACTTGGAATAATAGTTGATAAGAATTTAATTAATATATTTACACTAACTTATCCGTTACAATTTATATATTATATAATTAAATCTATATTTTCTACTGGGGCTAATATAAGTAAAGAAAAAGATAAAAATAAAGATGCGGTAATGTCAGGTTTAGTATTAGGGACTATTGTGTCTATAATTATTTTTACTGTAATTCTATTAAACGTAGATAATTATATTAGTTTTATGAATATGGATATAAGTACATATAAAAACTTTACTATATATTCAATATTACAACTATTTATTTGTTTAGAATTTGCGATGATGCAAGATAAGCTATATTATGAAGAAAAAAATAAATTAGCAAATAAGCATTCTTTAGTATTTAATTTGTTAAATTTTATATTATTGATTGGAACATCTTTAATAACAAAAAATCAAGTTATTATAATTGCAACAACATTAATTCCATTAGCAATATATACTTTGTATATTTATATTAAAAATAGTAACAAGTTTAAATTTAATATTAATGTATTAAAGTGTATAAAATATGATTCAGTTGAATTGTTCAATAATATTGCATTCTTTTTAATATTTTTATTTGGATTATCTAATGCTTTAGAATATGGAGAAATGTATGCAACTGCTTTGACTTTTATAGCATTAATAACTGATACACAATGGGATACATTTGATGCTATAAAAGAGGCAGCAACAATAGATATTAGTAAAAGAAAATTTAATTATATAGAACATAGAAATAATGCTTACAAATTATTAGGAATATTATTTGGGACAAGCTTAATTATGTTTGTATTATTATATGGGTTTTATGATTTAGATTTTAAAATTACAATGATATATTTTTCGTTTGAAATAGTTAATTTTTTAATTTATCCAATATATAGAATAAAAACTTGTTATTTACAATTAGAATATTCAGCTTTTAAAATTACATCAAATAAGATAATAGCATCAATACTTAGAATGTTCATGTCATTATTAAAAACACCATTTTGTACAGGAATAGGACAAGTGTGTTCATCAGTTTATCAATTTATAACAGTTAGTATAATGTTTGGTCATAGTTTTAAAATTGATAAAACAGGGTGTGTTGTTAAAAAGAAATCAATATTGAATAATGACACTATGGCATTATAAATGAGAGTAGGGTACTCACAAATACGGTGTCATTGTGTCATTTAATAATAAAAATAATGAAATATGTGATATAATAGAAAACTAATAAATGAATTTAGGAGGATATAGTATGGATTTATTGAATGATAAAGAAGAAAATGATTTTCAAACATTCTCTTGTGGTAACACAAAAGTTACATTTGATAATAATGGATATATTGTAAAAGCTAAGGGGTTCACATCCGTTATGTGGAGTAAACCAAATCAGGATGAAGAATTAATTGCAAACATATAATTGAACTTGCAAAAATACTAAAAAAATATACAGCAAATTAGGAAAATTATATTAATTTTTTAGAAAATGTAGTTCTTAAATTTTATGAAAGGAATTCAAATAATAGTTTAACTAGGAATTGTCGTTCATGTCAAAATATGAGCTGTAGAGTTGAAAGTTGTTAAAAACCAGTTGATAATTGTGAAGGTTATATACATCATGATGAAAAACAAGAACAACCAAAAAATATAGTTTTAACAAAAAAAGAAAGTAGGTATCAAATGAAAATTATTAGAAATGGTGTATGCTATATTGAAAGAGAAGATATTGATTTTATTGGAGTATTACCTCAAAACATTTGTAGTGTAATACAATGGGATGTATATTATTCAATAAAATTTAAATTGTTAAAATTGAAAGATAAAGAATCTGTTCAATATTTTTCGGATAAAGATTTTATATTAGATTATGATATGGTTAAAGATTTATCTACCCAAGAATTAGAAAAAATGAGAAAAGAAATAGAGAATAAATTGGAAAATCTATCTTTAAAATGGCTAAATGCATCAATAAATACTAGAGAAAAATTAGATAAAGATAAAGAATATAATTTTAATGTTAAGTCTTTAAAATATTATATAGAAAGTATTAAAAAATATATTAATAATAAGGAATTATATGATAGTGAAATATCTACATTATCTTTTAATAATTTTAAAAAAGTTGAATTAAAACGATATTCTGCAGTATCAAGAACAGAACCTGTTTCAAGAATACCTGTATCATCAAGTGAAATTGAAAAAGAACTATATGAAGTTAGAGTATTTAATGAAGATGATAGAAAAAATAATGAATCTTGTAAATTAGAACAACACAAAGCCTTACTATACATAGATGATGTATCTGAAAAATACTCAAATGATATGGAAAATAATGTTTATTATGAATGCATATGTTTAGAATGTGGTAAACATAAAGATTATAAAATGTCTTTATCCGATAGAAGGCATATAATAAAAACTAATTTATCGCCTATGGAAACTTTCATGTCATTTTATGAAGTAAGAAAAAGATATTTAGAATTAATAAAACAAAATTGTACAGTAGAAGAAATAATTGATAATTTGAATTTTTTTTATAAAAAGAATCAAGAACAAGAACCGGTATTAATAAAAAAGAAAAACTAATTCTAGTTTAAGATTTCCATTAATTTTAAATTTTAGAGGGTTTGGGTTTTTCCCATATTGAATTTGTCGGGAGGACGAATTCAGGGCTTGCTAGGACAATAATTTTAATAAAATAAGCATTAGTTTTTTTCACTAATGCTTATTATTTTTTTCATATAGTTTTTTATCTTTTTTCTTGTAGTTATTCATCATAGTTTCAAATTTTATATTACATTCATTACTTACCGAAGAAAGATAGTCAGTAAGTTGATTGTTCATTAGTAGGTTTCTATATAATTGTTTTTTATGTTTTTTAATATAATTTAGTTTTAATAATCCATATCTGTTGATACTATTTGTGGTAGATGTAGTAATACCTAATTTAGGTATTAAATAATCGCCATTTTTAATATAATTAATTTTCATACTTTTTCCTTTCTTTGAAATAGTAATTTTAGGTACCCATTTAGGTACTAAATTATTAAAATAGACTAATTATTATTAAATTTATTTAATTATTAATAAATGATTTTTGCTTTAAAATAAAGGATTTAATCAAATATGATTTAAAAATATACTAATTAAATTTTGCCACCTGAAGAGTCAGCAAAAGTTGGCCAATTTTTTGCTTTAACATTTATTTACAAAGTTTTATAAAAATCAATAACTAAAATCAAGACACACTACCCATCAATTAACAATCATTACTGATGGCTTGTTTTAGGACTTGATATATACCAATCACTATTTCTATTACTAGTAGAGGAATTTAATACTTGTTGGCAAACAGTTAGAGTATGATTATTAAAATCAAAATGTTTCCATTGTAATCATCTTGCTAAGGTTCCACTCTGTTATAAAACTTTCTAAGATTAAAATTCCATTGTTTTTCTGCAAAGCTTATTACCTCCTATATGTTCCGTAAAATATCGACATACGTCTATATTTTAACATTTATCTTTAAATTTATTAATCATTTATCATTTCTATCAAAAAAGATAACTATTTTGTTTATAGTTATCTTGCTTAATACTTGCTTAAATTCTACTTAAAGTTCAAAGCTATCAGATTTATTATGCCCTTTTTCTTTAATGAGTAGGTATTTTATAGTAGGGTATTTCTGCATATTTAAATAATTCCATTTCTTTTTAATTATCTTTAGCTACATCGAATACATCATTTTTTGTAAATATATATTGATTATAATTTCTCTAACTGCATCAGCAGTTTTTTGCGTAACAAAAAAACAATTAAGGTTTCAAAGTATCATGGCTAGATTCTATTTACACAGAATTTTTTACACACTCTTATTTTGCTTCACGTTTTATAAGTTTAGCATGAACTACCATTTTCTCACTACTGTTATAACATGTAGAAAGTGTTAAAATATTGTCAGTACTGTTAATATTCGTATTAAAATTATAAGCACTTCTGTTTTTTATAATATCTAAAAATGCCTGATAACTATTATCATCATCAAATTCAGTTTGTATATAGTCACTAGTAGTAGGTATGTGATAAGCACTAAATATTTGCCATAAAGAATTTTCTTGCTCTGTAGAAATCTTAATTACAAAGTTATTAGTATCATTTAACCATCCATTATTAAGAACATACTTTAATGTACCAAACATAGTATTATCGTCTCTACCATGAGCATATATAATAGTATTTTTATTACTTGTACCATTATTTCTATAATCTAGAAATACCCACCCAGATTTATTATAGGATTTATTAAAAGAATGATTTAAATAATATTTATTATCCGTAGTTTGAACAAAAGGATAATTTATATTAGTGCCATTTATTTTAATCCATCCCTTAACGTTATTATTAATACTTTTAAGTTCAGAAAAATTAACATCTATCATATTCATCTTTATATAATCCCAATATGGATTAGATGCAGGAACTTCTATATTTGGTTCTATAATTTCAGTATTAGTATTATCCTCTTTCTCCTGTATTACTGTTTTACTATTTATATTATCTATTTCCTTATGAGTATTATTAGAATCAATCTTCCAACCTATTATATTTATAATAGAGACAATTAGCATAGTAGTAAAAAGTAGTATCAGTAATATCATAATAATTTTTTTTAATTTAAACTTTTTCATTGCTTTCCCTCACTATTGGTTTAAAATTTCTAATAGCATCTACTAATTTAGGATGCCTAATAACAAAGTGGATTATTGGATTAGAACTTTTAGAAATTATAACATAATTATTTTCTAATATAGTAACTGTAATATTTTTAAATGTTCTATCATTAACTATATATACACTATAATTACTATTTTTTTCTGCATATTTAGTTGTAGAGTTTAAATGTTCTAAGTAATCATCATAAGTATATTTAATTTTTTTTGTATAAAACATATTATCTAAAGTAAGATAAATATATTCATTATCGAATTCTTTTTCACTTACCTCAAAAATATTATCAGTTATTTTATTATTTTGTAGTATTGCGTAAATATTATTTTTTTCATCATTTTTATACTTTATTATTTTAGTAATTTCTTCCCTACAAATATTATTTTCCACAAGAATTTTTTCAAGTAATTTATCAGTTAAAGTAAATAGGGGAAGTGAGTTTAAATATCTAACTCTATTTCCATTAACCTTTGCATCTTTTAATAAAAATGTCTTGTAGCTACTATTATCTTTTTCGTTATAAATATCCATAAGTGAATTAGCCTTACTAAGAATTAACTTAGCTTTATCCTTGTAATATTCTACTTCTCGTTTAGTACTAGTTAAATAATATTTTCCTTTATCATGATTGCTTATGATACATTCACCAGTTAATGCAATATTACCAGACACATAGTTAAAGTGGTGATAAATACTATTTTTAACCTCCTTTAAGTAGTAAGGCGATACTTGACCTGTCATATATATAGGTATCCAGCTTTCTAGCCCCAACATCATTTCATTAAATGGCCTATCTAGATTATGTATTATATTTAAATGAAGTCCTTTTTTCAAACACATAGCAATCGCAAACATCCACTTTTTTCCAAACTCAACATCATGAGCCATATCTTCCATCGGCATATCACTACACATAAAAATATCATCTTGAGATTTAGATAATACAGTACTCTTAAAGAAGTCTAATTCTCCCTTTTTCATTTCTTCAATGCCATAATAATTTTTATTTTTAATCTTATAAAATGGTAAAGTTGGAACCTTTAATTTATCAAACTTTATTGCCTTTATATAATCATTTAAATTAAATTCATCAAGATTAGTTAAAAAATGATCAATATAATTACTATCAATACTATCATTATTACTGTTATTAATTAACCAATTATATAATGAAACTTCTAAATTCTTATTGCTTATACTATCATTACATTCCAAAATTGTAGTAAGAACTTTTCTATCATCATCACTATTATATTTACTTAAAATATAATTGCAGACTTTATTAGCAAAATCGATAGGATCAGACGGTTTAGTCTTACCATATCTTATTCTAGAAATATGTGATGAATCAAACACAATATACTTTGACATATCACTAATATTAATATTAAAAATCTGTATTAATTTATTTAATTTACTACTTAGATTATTATAATCAAAAGAGTCAGCTTCATTAATAGACTTAGTTAAATCATCAATTATATCATTCCTCTTATAATTTATTTTTTTATCTATAGAAATCTTATATATAGCAGTAGCAAGATTTTTTAATTGTTTACTATTAATATTTGGTGTTCTTTCACCACTTCTATATCTACTAATAACTGGCTGTGATATTCCTGATTCGACTGATAAATCCTTTGAACTGCAGTTTAATTCATTTATATAGTAATTTAATCTATCTTTAAAAGACATAAACCATCACCTCTACACAAATTATATAATATTTGCAACAATAATAATAGATAAATTATAAGTTGTCAGTAAAAACAATGTTTTATCCGACAACTAAATTGCTATAGTATAGAAATTAAAATAAAATAATTATAAAGTATAGGAGGAGTATATGAAAAAAATCAAAAATAAAAATATATTAATAGCTACTATTGCCATATTAATAGTAATTGTGGGGGTTATTTATATGTTACCAAAATTATCATCGAATAGTAATGAACCAAGTGCTGAACCAAATTCTAAATCAAAATTTGTAATAAAGGAAAGTGAAACTAAAACTATTAAATATACTGAGTTTAACAATGGCTTAATTAAAATGAAAGTACCGGAAGGTTGGAAGGTAGATACAATAGGTGACTACATTCATTACACAGTTAAAGCATATGATCCTGAAAAACCATCTTATCAGTTTTTCTTTAATTTAAAGACAGAAGGATACAATAAGTCAGAAGATGCTAAGGCCTTTCAACAAAGATATTATCCAAATAGCATGTTTGCTAAAACTTCGGTAATAGCTACTAAAGATACAGAGGGCTTCTATAAGATATTTAATGATCTAGGTACTTTAAATAATACCAGCACTTTTACATTCCCGACTTTAAATGACTTTACTATAGTTGAAAATTTAGGAACAGGATTATTAGGGGGAGACATTTTAAGAGCAACATTTAAAGATTTATCTGGAACAGAAGCAGAAGGGTTATTTACAGCTTATGTGTATGATGCTGGAACATATTATGTACCTGAAAATATAATTTCTGGAAAACAAATTGATATATACTATCTAAATGTATATGATACAATATTTGTTACAGCACCAAAAGATGAATTTATAGATTGGCAAGATACCCTAAACTCTGTTGCTTCATCATTAGAATTTACTGATACATTTTTAAATGGTTTTAATAGTCAACAAGATGCAGTAATGAAAAATTTTCAAAGTGTTAGAAATATATGTAACCAGATATCTGATGGCATTATGGATTCCTGGGAAAAAAGAAGTACTAGTTACGATATAATGAGTCAAAAACAGAGTGATGCAACTCTAGGATATGAAAGAGTTTATGATACAGAAACTAACGAAGTATATAAAGCGTATAATGGCTTTACTGATGATTATGATGGTAAAAGATATAAATCTATAACAGATGATATGTATACTAAAGAAACATCTGGATATATTGAAAAAAGGTAGTTAATATGAAGACTAAAAAAATAATTTATATCACATGTATTTTACTAGTTTTACTTATAGCTATTATAACTTCTGTTTTACTAATAACTAATAATAAAACTGCTAGTAAGGATAATAAAGATAATCATGATAATAAAATTAGTGAACCAACTAATTTAATTGAAGCTATTTTAAAGAAAAATAATAAGTCCAAGGATGAATCTACTTATAAAAAAATATCTGGTGGTAAAATACTAAATGAAAATACTTGCTTCAGAAATTATGCGTTTATAAGTAATAATTCTATTTATATTTATAACCCTCAAAAATTAAATAATGGTGAATTTGAATATAAAAAAGTTTATGATATTCCAGAAAATATTAAAGCAATGAATATACAACCAGGATTTGGAGCTGATATTAAGTTTATTGATTATAATGATACAATATACACCTTAGAAGATAATAATTTAGATAATAACGTAAGAGATTCCTATGACATGTATCAAAATGCAGCATACAGTTTAAGTAATTCCTTAAAGTGGGAGTATTCAACAGAGTTTCTTGGTAAAAAGATAGACTATGATTTTATATCTAGCTATGCATATGCAAAAGATAATATTCTATATGGTATAAGTTATGGTAATAATAAATATCCTAACATCGAAAAAGCAAGTGGTAACTATGAGAGTGAAAAAATAGTTAGAATCTATAATGAAAGAATATTAAAAACTGATAAAGCTTTTTATGAGATAGTTAGATATTATGATAGTAAATTAAATAAAGAAATAACTACTACTATGAAAATAAAATTACTAAGTAAATATTATAATGAAATATTAACATTTACCTACAAATACGTAATACTAAAAGATTATACATTAATTCCAATAAATGATACTATGGAAAATAGGATTCACACCTACCAGGATAATTATTTTATAAGTGGTTTTAATAGCCAAGAAGAGATACCTACAGTATTTGAAGAATAAAATTTTAATACTATAATAGCTGAATTTAAAAAATTACTTAGGTAAAATGATAAATTCAGTTTTTTTCTATTCAAATTTTCTTCTCAAAATCATAAATTTAATATATAATCTTAACTAGGGATGTGAAAATATGGAAAAACAAGTTAAAGAAATAACTAGCCGTGATGTTGATTTTGCTAAGTGGTATACTGATATTTGTCTAAAGGCTGAACTAATTGATTATTCATCAATTAAAGGATGTATGATTATTAGACCTTATGGATATGCAATTTGGGAAAATATTCAAAAGGAATTAGATAGAAGATTTAAAGAAACAGGACATCAAAATGTATGCATGCCAATGTTTATATCAGAATCACTATTAAATAAAGAAAAGGATCATGTTGAGGGGTTTGCACCAGAAGTTGCTTGGGTTACATACGGTGGTAGTGAGAAGCTTCAAGAAAGACTTTGTGTACGTCCTACAAGTGAGACCTTATTTTGTGAGCATTATTCTAATATAGTTAAAAGTTATCGTGATTTACCTAAATTATATAATCAATGGTGTAGTGTAGTACGTTGGGAAAAGACTACTCGTCCATTCTTACGCAGTCGTGAATTCTTATGGCAAGAGGGACATACTATTCATGCTACTAGTGAAGAAGCAAAAGAAGAAACTTTAAAAATGTTAAATATTTACGCAAACTTCTGTGAAGATATTTTAGCTATACCAGTAGTAAAAGGTGAGAAAACAGAAAAAGAAAAATTTGCTGGAGCGGAAAATACTTACACCATAGAAGCTTTAATGTATAATGGAGTAGCTCTACAATCAGGAACTAGCCATTACTTTGGAGACAACTTTGCTAAACCGTTTAATATGACATACCTAGATCGTGAAAATAAATTACGTTATGTATACCAAACATCATGGGGACTTAGTACTCGTATCATTGGAGCTTTGATTATGACTCATGGTGATGACCATGGATTAGTACTTCCACCAAACATTGCGCCAATTAAAGTAAATATTATCCCAATAGGAAAAAATACAGAAGTACTAGATAAGAGTTATGAAATAGCTAAAGAATTAAAATTAGCTAATATATCATGTGAAGTAGATGATAGTGACAAAACTCCAGGATATCGTTTTGCAGAAAGTGAAATGAGAGGTATACCAGTTCGTATCGAAATAGGACCACGTGATTTGGCTAATCATAAAGCTATCTTAGTTAGACGTGATACTCTAGATAAAATAGAAGTATCATTAGATAATATAAATGAAGAAGTAATAAGATTATTATTAGATATTCAAAATAATATGTACCTAAGAGCTAAAATAAGACGTGATAGTATGACTAAAGAAGTATTGACACTAGAAGAAATGAAAGATTTATCTGAACATGAAAATGGCTTTATAAAAGCATTGTGGTGCGGTAATAGAGCTTGTGAAGATAAAATCAAAGAAGAAACTGGTTTAACTTCAAGATGTATGCCATTTGACGAACAAGGTAAAACTGGTAAATGTGTATGTTGCGGAGAAAAAGCTGATAAATTAGTTTATTGGGGAAAACAGTATTAAAAAGTAGACTTTAAGTCTATTTTTTTTCTTTCAATAATGATACAATATACCTATAAAATAGGAGATGTCATATGAAAAGAATTTTAAATAATAAAAAAATATATATTTATCTTATATTACTATTAACTATTATAACTATTATTTGTCTAGTAATTATTAATAATAAAAATAATAATACTGAAAATGATAACAGTATATCAAACACTAAAACTAATTATATAGATGTAATCAGTTACCTACAGTTAAATACCTTACCTGATGAATATTATGGCTATTTTTATAAAAAAGAAGAAGTAACTACTGATACTATTCCTAATAACATTAAAATATACATGGCTATTAGAAAAATAATAACAGCTAATAAGTTAAAAAATAATATTGAAATAAAAGCTAGTGACGTAGAAGATGCTTTAGTATCTATCTTTGGTACAAACGTTAAATATAATCATCAGTCAATTACTGGTAATAATAATAGTTATACCACATTTAAATATGATAAAGGTATCTATAAAGAAGATAAAACTAAATGTGATGATATATGTAATAATCCTAGAACTGATAGTATTATTTCAAATATAATTAAAGTAGATAATACTGATAATAGTACTATAGTTTATGAACAAGTAGCTTTTGTTTCAACTGGATATGATCTTGATACAAAAAAAGTAACGTACTATATTTATAAAGATATTGATAAAAAAGAATTAGTAAGCAAGGAAGATTCATACAGTATAGATAACTGCAAAGATAAACTTAATACTTATAAATATACCTTTAAGAAAGATAAAGATAATTATTATTTTGAACGAGTAGAACTAGTAAAATAGTTCTTTTTAAATGAAAAAAAGAAGCAATCTAATTACTTCTCAACTAAACGATATATACTAATACTAGGTCTATCAAAAAATCTTAATTTCATATCACTTGTACCTATTCCGCCTGATATGTATAAGTCAGTATTTCCAATATGATAATATTCATTTTTATACTTCTTAGCTCCATTTACTGTCTTTAATGCCCCAATAAATGGTAATCTTATTTGTCCATTATGAGAATGTCCAGCTAATGCTAAATCAACATGTTCAGTATTTAAAATATTATCAATACTATCAGGTTCATGAAGTAGAGTAATAGTAAACATATTTTCAGTATCATAATCAGAAAATATATTATCAATATCTATATTTTCTTTAATACTACTACCAATCCCAGCTATTAGTATAGGCATATTACCATGATAGTAAATAAGATCATTACTATTATTTAGAATCTTAAAACTAGTCTGATTAAAAACTAAATCAAAGTAATTATTATCATAATCATGATTACCTCTAATGGCATAAAGACCAGTAGTAACCTTAATCTTATTAAATAATTCTATTAAATCATTAATATCATTACTAGTAACTATAGTATTTTTATCTATCAAATCACCAGTAAAAACTACGATATCAGGTTTTAGCTTATTAATAGTAGAAACTATTTTCTTTAAATCACTCTTATTAACTGTAGATAGATAATGTAAATCTGAATACTGGACTATTTTAAAGCCATGAAAAGATTCAGGTAACTTATTATTAACTATCTTATATTCTCTTACTTGTAATCCCTTAGTACCAATATAATGCATATAACATATTAAAGCTACTATACATAATAAAAGTATAATAAATACCCCAACAAGTTTAATAATAATTTTCTTTCTTTTAGCTTTCTTTTCTTCTTTTTCCATTTCCTTTTCTAGCTTAATAGCTTTTTCTTCACGACTTACCATGGTAACATCCTTATAATAGCTAAACTACTAGTAATTGATAAAATAGTTAAGCAGGTATTATGAAACATGTGTATTAATATTGATGGAAATATATTCTTAGTCTTTACCATAGTACATCCAAAAGCTACCCCAAGAGAACAGTAAGGTATCAAATATAAGAAATCCCACAAACTTTGATATGAGAAAATAATATGCAAACTTCCAAACACAAAAGCAGATACTAAAACAAACACCCATTTCTTAGAAAAAGTATCGTAGAAAGCCTTTCTAAAAGTCATTTCCTCTATAAATGGAGCTAACATACCTATACATATAATAGAAGCAAAAGGAGCACAATGTATTAAATTTTGAACACTATTTTCATTACCAGCTACAGCACTAGAAAAAGCATTTATTAGTAAATTGGATACTACCATTACGATTAATCCTATCAACCAATACTTAAAGCCAGTATCAATAAAAGAATAAAAATTCCTTTTAAACTCATTAAACTGTTCCTTAAGTTCCTTACGATAAATGAATACAAGTATTATTAATAATATACTATCCGAAAAAAGTGTTAGATAAGTTTGTTCCTTACTAGATAAATTATGACTATCTAAATTAAATAGTTTAATAGGTATATATTGAGTTAATTGGATAAAGAAAAATAAACTTAGTACTAATAATAACTTCATAGCCTTTTTAGCATTTACTATTTCTTTTACTAATCCAATATTAAATAAAGTAGAAATAATAGTACTAATAGAAATAATAATAGTAGTAGTTAACCTAATCCTAGAAATATCTAATCTTAAATTATTAAAATCAATTATAGTTACAAATAAGCATACTATAAATGAAATAATACCCCATAATATAGCTTTCTTAACATTACTCTTATTATCATGGTAGTAATTAAATTCAAAAGGAGTAATAGTAATTAACATTGGTAATAAGATACCATAAAATAAATTATTCATAATAGCCTCCAATTCTTTCATATTATAATAGTATCATATAATTTTTAATAAAAGACACTTTTTTTAATAAAAGTTAATTTTTTCTATGTAAAATATAAATTATGTGTTATAATCTAAGTGCAACGAGTGGAAAAACCACTCGATTTTGTTTAGTTTGGGGGAAATTATGATGATAAGTAATCTTAGATTAAAACTGATAATGTTATGTCATCCTAAATACGTATTAGTAGATGATAATTACTGTGATTGTTCATGTCTAAAGGGATGTAGCTTAGTAACTTCTAAAACCAATCGTTATAATAAGTCTACATACTGTAATTCTGATAATGGACAAGAAATATATTCAGTACCTATTTATGCTAAAATCTGTTCTGATACTAAAGTGAAATATTTTAGATACAAGACAGAACATTATGAGTTAGCCAATGATATTTATCAGTTAGTAGCATCAGGCAAAAGAAAAATATTAGAGAAAGGGAAATAATAAGTATGAAAGAAAAAATAATTACTGCTGTTGGAGATAAGTTAGATAGTCTAAATCTTTTTATTGATGATATTACTTATGGTAAGGTAGATAATGAAAATACGTTAACTATTGTGTTAGACAGTAAAGAAATTATACCTCTAAATAAAGTAGTTATGGCTACTAGAATTATAAATCCGATATTAGATAAATTAGATTTAATAAATGAGTCATATACTTTAGATGTATATGCTAAAGAAAAGGGAGATGTAGAATAATGAATGGTAAAGAGTTTATTAAAGCAGTAGATACTGTAGAAAAAGAAAAAGGAATAGATCGTAAGATAATTTTTGAAGGAATGGAAAATGCTCTTATGGCAGCTTATAAGAAAAGTACAGGACTTCAAAACTGTAAAGTTCGTATTGATGAAAAAACTGGAGATATCAAGGTTTACTCATATTTAACAGTTGTTGAAGATGAACGTGATGAAGATGAAGATGATATAGATTTAGATACTGAAATATCACTTACAGAAGCTAGAAAAATTAATCCTACTTATAATATAGGAGATACTATCGATACCCAAATTACCCCAAAAGAAGATTTTGGTAGAGTAGCAACTTCTACAGCTAAACAAGTATTAATACAAAAAATAAGAGAAGCTGAGAGAAATAGTATTATGAATGATCTTGGTGATAAACAAGATGAATTATTAATTGGTACTGTTGAATTAGAAGATACAGATAATTATTATATTAACTTAGGACGTAGTAATGGTATCTTACCTAAGAAAGAATGTATTCCAGGTGAAAAGATTACTATGGGTAGTCAACTTAAAGTATATGTTAGTAAAGTAGATGCTAATAATAAAGGATTATTTATTTTACTTTCTCGTACTCATTATGGTTTCCTAAAGAGATTATTTGAACTTGAAATACCTGAAATAAATGATGGAAGTGTACTTCTTTATAGTGTAGCAAGAGATGCTGGTAACCGTAGTAAAGTAGCAGTATATTCAGAAAATAGTCATATTGATCCAATCGGAGCCTGTATTGGTGAAAAAGGTAGTAGAATCGCTCGTATTTTAGAAGAATTACATGGAGAAAAAGTAGATATCGTTAAATATGATAAAGATCCAGCCATGTTTATAGAAAATGCTCTAGCCCCTGCTAAAAATTTAAAAGTACTTATTATGGATCCAAAGAAACAAGAAGCATTAGTAATAGCAGATGGAGATGACTTCTCATTAGCTATTGGTAAAAAGGGAATGAATGCACGCCTTGCTTCCCGCCTAACTAAATATAAAATTGATATTAAAAACAGTACCCAAGCTAGTGAATTAGGAATTACATTTAGGAATGATCAAAATGAAGAATAAGAAAATTCCAATGCGTATGTGTTCTGTAACTAGAGAAAAATATCCTAAGCAAGAACTATTAAGAATAGTATTAACCCCAGAAAAAGAGGTTAAGATTGATTTGACTGGAAAATTAAATGGTCATGGAGCATATATTAAGAAAGATATAGAGGTATTAAATAAAGCCATAAAAACAAAAGCTCTAGCTAGAGCATTAGATACTGATATACCAGAATCTATCTATCAAGAAATAGAAGAAATAATTAATAAGTAATTAACTTAAAGGGGGTATTTTGATGCCTGGTAAAAGAGAAGAATATTTATCATGGGAAGAATACTTTATGGGAAGTGCTATTCTAGCATCTACTAGAAGTAAAGATCCATCTACTCAAGTTGGAGCATGCATCGTAAATAAAGATAATAAAATATTATCAATCGGATACAATGGTTTAACTAAAAACATGAATGATGATGAATTTTACTGGAATTCTATTGGTGAAAAAACAGGAGAATTAGAAAAGAATAAAGATTACTTCGTGGTTCATGCTGAGAGAAATGCTATTTTAAATTATAGAGGTAATCAACAGGAGTTAGTAGGAAGTACATTATACGTTACCCTATATCCATGCTTAGAATGTACTAAAGAAATAATTCAAGTTGGTATAAAGAAAGTAATATATCTTAGAATGTATTCAAAGAAAGAATTAGTTAAACTAAGTAAAACGATGTTTGAAATAGCTGGCGTAGAAGTAGTTGCTTATAATCAAAATAAAGACTTTACTAAAGAAGAAGTAAATGAAGGAATGAATAATATTCAAAAAATATTAAAAAGATATTCATAAAATATATAAATAAAAAGGAAGGTGATTTTGTATGATGAGTGTTTTAGAATATGCAGAAGATGTAGGTAAAACAGTAGAGGAAATATTAGCTTATTGTAAAAAATTGGAAATTAAAGTAACAGCAGAGGAGGATATGTTAAGTGATCTTGATATTACTCTTTTAGATAATGAAATTCAAGATAATGAAGATTACATTACTGAAGAAAGTAATTATGATGATGACGATGAATTATTTGAAAAAGTAGAATCTCTTGCTGCTGATACTAAAATTAATCAAGAAAAGCAGAAAACTAAAATTAAAAATAAGAAACAACCTCAAGAGAATAAAGATGAATATTTAAAGGATAAAAAAGAAATATATAAACATCGTGAAAAACTAATGGCTAATACTAATGATGTAGATGATAGCATTATTCTATATAAAGAGAATATGACAGTAAAAGAATTAGCTGATCTTTTAGAAGTAGCACCTAGTGAATTAGTAAAGAAACTAATGGGACTAGGTATTATGGCAACTCTTAATAATTCTTTATCATTTGAAGTAGCAGAAATACTAGTATTAGATTACGATAAAACTTTAAAGAAAGAAGAAACAGCTGATATTTCTAATTTTGAACAGTATGAAATTATTGACTCAAAAGAAGACTTGGAAGAAAGACCTCCTGTTGTTACTATTATGGGACATGTTGATCATGGTAAAACTTCACTTCTAGATGCAATTAGAAATGCCAATGTAGTAAGTGGTGAAGCAGGTGGAATTACTCAAGCAATAGGTGCATATCAAGTAGAAATTAATGGCAAAAAGATAACTTTTATTGATACTCCAGGGCATGAAGCATTTACTGAAATGAGAGCAAGAGGGGCAAGTGTTACCGATGTAGTAATTATTATTGTTGCTGCTGATGATGGAGTTATGCCACAAACTAAAGAAGCTATTGATCATGCTAAAGCAGCTAATGTTCCAATAATTGTAGCTATTAATAAAATGGATAAACCTGATGCTAATCCCGATAGAGTTTTAACTGAATTAGTTGAATATGGTATTACACCTGAAGAATGGGGTGGAGATACAATAGTATGTAGAATATCTGCTAAAACTCATGATGGTATTCCTGAATTATTAGAAAACATCTTATTAGTAAGTGAAATGGCTGAATTAAAAGCTAATCCCCATCGTTATGCAACCGGTGCCGTAATAGAATCACGTCTAGATAAACAAATTGGTAGTGTTGCTACACTATTGATTCAAAATGGTACTCTACGTTTGGGAGATCCAATAGTTGTAGGAACAAGTTATGGTAAAATACGTACATTAAAAAATGATAAAGGACAAGATATAATAGAAGCATTACCATCTACACCAGTAGAAATTACTGGTTTAAATGAACCACCTCAAGCTGGTGATAAATTTATGGCATTTGAAACAGAAAAACAGGCTAGAAGTATAGCTGAAGAAAGAAAATTACGTGCTCGTAGCCAAGATACTAATCGTACTGGAATGACTTTAGATGATTTATTTGGTAAGATACAAGAAGGTATTCGTGAAATAAATGTAATTCTAAAAGCAGATGTAAATGGTAGTCAAGAAGCAGTTAAAAAGTCGCTAGAAAAAATCGAGGTAGAAGATGTACGAGTAAAAGTTATACGTAGTGGAGTAGGAACTATTACTGAAAGTGATATTACTTTAGCTAAGGCAAGTAATGCTATCATAATTGGATTTAATGTAAGACCAAGCAGTAAAACAATGGATGTGGCTAAGGAAAATGGTGTTGAAATCCGTTTATATGATATTATTTATAAAGTAGTAGAAGACATGGAAGCAGCAATGAAAGGCATGCTTGATCCAGTATATGAAGAAAAAGTAAATGGTACATTAGAAATAAGACAGATATTTAAATTTTCCAAAGTTGGTAATATTGCTGGATGTCATGTACTAGATGGAGTTATTAAAGCTAATAGTAATGCTAGGTTAATACGTGATGGTGTAGTAGTATATACTGGTAAAATAGCTTCTATTCAACGTGAAAAAGACCAAGCTAAAGAAGTTAGCAAAGGTATGGACTGTGGAATTACTTTAGAAAACTATCAAGATATAAAAGAAAAAGATATAATAGAAGCATATGAACTAATTGAAATAAAAAGATAATTTAAAATAAATGGAGAATAGATATGAGTGTAAAAATAGAAAGACTAAATGATCAATTTCAAAAAGAAATTAGTATTATTTTACAGACTGAAGTAAAAGATCAAGATATAAAGTTTGTAACTATTACAGGATGTGAGATTACTAATGATTTAAGTTTTTGCAAAGTATATTTTACAGTATTAGATGACACTAAGCGTGAATCTACTCTTGAAGCATTAAAAGGAGCTAGTTCATTTATTAGAAGTTTATTAAGTCAAAGAATTGAGATTAGACATACTCCTGAACTTCGTTTCTATTATGATGAATCTATTGATTATGGTAATAAAATAGAAAAAATAATAGAAAAAATAAATAATGAAGATTAACTAAAAAGTTCACAATCAGTAAAATTTCCCCAACCCCAGGCTTGACTTGGGGGGGGGGTAATTATGATACAATCATAGTAGTAAAACTATAGAAAGTAGTGATCTATTATGAAGAGAGAATATAAAGTAATTATGTTATTAATATTAGTAATATCGATAGTAGCATTGGTGTTAACATCATCATATGCTCTTTTTTCGTTTGAAGAAAAAGGTAAGATAGAAAATAAATTAGTAACGGGAGTATATTCATCGTGTGAATATGCAAATGGAACTACTTGGAACTTTGATTATACAGGAAGTGAACAAACTTTTACTGTACCATGTGATGGTGAATACAAACTAGAAACCTGGGGAGCTCAAGGTGGAAATTCAAATACAGAATATATCGGTGGATATGGTGGATATTCATCTGGAATATCAAAGCTTGATAACAGTACACAATTATATATAAATGTTGGTGGAGTTGGAGGAACTAATGCAACTCCATATTCCACAATTGGAGCTCAAGGTGGTTATAATGGTGGAGGGGATTCCAAACCACTCACTAGAGCCAACCACTTATATGGGGCAGGCGGTGGTGCTACTCATATGGCCATTAAATCAGGATTGTTATATACACTTGAAAATTATAAGGATAATATATTAATTGTCTCTGGCGGTGGCGGAGGAGGAAGATGGCAGCAAAATTATGAAGCATCTAGAGGTAATGGTGGTTCAGGTGGTGGAATTATCGGAGTGACTGGAGAACAACTTGGAAGCAATATTACTTACGCGACTGGTGGAACACAAACATCTGGTGGAGACATAATTTATGTATCAGGTACTACTATAGAAGCAGCAACAACTACCTATGCAATGGTATATGGTAAAGGAACATTTGGAAAGGGAGCAACAGTTACAGGAGGATCAGCAGGTGGTGGTGGATACTATGGTGGGGCTGGAACGGTAGCAGCCGGTGGAGGCGGTTCTGGTTACATAGGTAATTCACTTTTAACCAATAAAGTAATGTACTGTTATAACTGTCAAGAATCAAGTGAAGAGTCTACTAAAACAGTATCAACTACTTGTACAAGTCAAACCCCAACCGAAAATTGCAGTAAGCAAGGAAATGGTTATGCTAAAATCACTCTAGTAAAAGCCGATAAGCCTATTAAGAAATACACAGAAACAATATTAAATGGAACAGACCCAGTATTAAAAAATAATTTAGTACCAATCAAAATAGCTAGTGATAGAACAGTAAGTAAAGCAGATATAACTAAAGAATGGTATAGTTATGCTAATAAAGAATGGGCCAATGCCGTAATATTAAAAGATGAAACAAAAACATATAATAATGGAGATACAATACCAGAAGATAATATAGAATCATACTTTGTATGGATACCTAGATTCAAGTATCAGATATTTGATGAAGGAAATTATACAAGTTTAACTGGTATTCAAGATAAAACTCAAACTATCAATATAGTATTTGAAAATAAAGATACAACTCCATCAAATGGAACTACTAAAGGGGATTGGTTAACACATCCAGCATTCACTAGTTTTGATTCAAATGGATTCTGGGTAGGAAAGTTTGAAACAGGATATGATAAAGCAGCGTCAACTAGTGCTGCAGAAGCAAACAGTGTAGATACAAGTAAAATAATAATTAAACCTAACGTATATTCATGGAGAAATTTAACAGTAGGTAATATGTTTAAGAATAGTTATGATTATCAAAGAAATCTAGATAGCCATATGATGAAAAATACTGAATGGGGGTCCGTTGCATACTTACAGCATTCAATATATGGTAGCCAGACGAGTGTAAGAATAAATAATAATAGTTCCTTTATTACTGGATATGTCACAATAATAGAACCAACACTAGGTTATAATGGTGCAACTAGTATAGATGGTAATAGAAGTGAGGGAACACAACTAGGAAAAGATGGGACTTATACCGTAAATTATTTAAATAGTAATTCTGGGGTTGCCTCAACTGCTGGTAATAAAACAGGAATCTATGATATGAGTGGTGGTGCCTGGGAATATGTAGCAGGCTATACTACAGGAGCATCAACAGTAGGTGGTTCAAGCAAAATAGCTAGTCTATATTCTAATTTCTTTACTAATAGTACCTACACAAAATATTGGGATAAATATACATCCACTACTAATATTCAGTTTAATAATAGAATATTAGGAGATGCAACTGGAGAGATGGGACCATTTGGAAATGAAACAGATCCAGATGGATATACCAGAATTAAGTCAAGTTGGTATGGGGATTATGCTAGAATTATTAATTCTTCTTATCCTTGGTTCTTACGTGGTGGTGATTTTGGCTTTGGTACTGAGTCTGGTGCATTTGCTTTCTACGACTTTTCAGGTACTACGTATGCGAGCTCTTCTTTTCGTATTATCCTAACACCAACTACATAAAAACGAAGGCTTGTCTGATATTAAAAACTATAATTTATAAGAACCTAATCATTAGAAATGGTTAAGTTTTTTTAACTTTTTTAAAACTTTATGCAGTCATCTTCCAACTTTCTTATAATAATTATATTAGGGTGTATCATTGATACACTTAAATATTTAAGGAAAGGGGGAAAATATAGTGATATCACTTATTGAAAAAGAAACTCTAGTAAATGATAACTTTGTATCACTATTATCTGATACAACATTTAAGTATCTATATAAGAACATAGATACTAGAAGCTGGTTACAAACTATTATTAAAGAAGTATTTCTATTAGATATTACAGATTATCAATTAACAGATAATGAATCAAATACTGGTAATAAAGTAAAAGATTATCGAATGGATTTAAAACTAGTAAATGGAAAGAATACTATAATAATAGAAATGAATAAAGAGTATTATGAATTTATAGATTCAAAGAACTACCAATACTTGTACCGTGAAGCTGGAAGTTTATATGATACAGGAGAAGATTATCAAGATAGAAAGACTAAACTAATTTCATTCAATAACTATAGAAATAAGAAGATACCATCATTAAAGATGGGAAGTTATGTATTTATAGATCCAAAAACTAAATTAAGAATAGAAGATATAGAAAGTTATGAGATTTATTTACCTAATTATAAGAAAGTATGTTATGATAGTAGTGAATTAGAAGTTAGCTTAAGTTTATTTAGTGCAGATAGTTTTGATAAGATGAGGAAGCTAACTAATAATCCAAGAGATATAAAGATTATAGAAGAATTGGAGAGATTAGCTATGGATGAAGAATTCAAACTACATTATAACGCTGAAGCGGTCAAAAGAAAGACAGAGAATTCTATCAAGAAAGAATCTTATCAACATGGACTAGAAGATGGTTCTAAGCAAAAAGAAATAGAGATGGCTCAGGCTATGTTAAAGGATATTCAAGATTATGAATTTATTTCTAAATATACTGGTTTAACAGTAGAAGAAATAGAAAAATTATCATAAAATAAGTAGCCTAGAATTATCCATGATCAGAAAATTTCCCCAACCCCAGGCTTGACTTGGGGGGGGGGTAATTATGATACAATCATAGTAGTAAAACTATAGAAAGTAGTGATCTATTATGGAAAGAAAATATAAAGTAATTATGTTATTAATATTAGTAATATCGATAGTAGCATTGGTGTTAACATCATCATATGCTCTTTTTTCGTTTGAAGAAAAAGGAAAAGTAGAAAATAAATTAGTAACAGGAGTATATTCTTCATGCGAGTATGAAGATGGAACTACTTGGAACTTTGATTATACAGGAGGTGAACAAACTTTTACTGTACCATGTGATGGTGAATATAAACTAGAAACTTGGGGAGCTCAAGGAGGTAATGGAAATAGCACATATATTGGTGGCTATGGTGGCTATTCCACTGGTATTATTGCTGCTCAAGATGATAATAAATTTTTCATTAATGTTGGTGGAAAAGGAATAACAGGAAAATTTGCTGCCGGAGGATATAATGGTGGTGGTAATTCAGGAAATTATGAAACGACAGCTGGTTCTGGTGGAGGAGCAACACATATTGCAGTAGAATCAGGACTACTATCAACATTAGAAGATAAAAAAGAATCAATTTTACTAGTATCAGGTGCCGGAGGTGGAGGCAGTATATACGCAGTAGAATCAAACTATGGATACGGTGGAAAAGGTGGCGGATACATAGGGGGAAATGGAACAAGTAATAAAAGTGATGATTATAGAGGAATAGGTGGAACACAAAATAAAGGTGGAATAACCGTTGCATTAGCTACTCAAGGTACTATTTTTCAAGGAAGTTTTGGTCAAGGAGGAAGTCAATTAGCATCAGGCGGATTAAGGGTATCAGGTGGAGGAGGAAGCGGCTTTTATGGTGGGTCTTTTGCTTATGATTATGGTGCTGGTGGAGGTGGTGGCTCTGGCTACATAGGTAATACACTTCTAACTAATAAGGTAATGTACTGTTATAATTGTGAAGAATCAGCAGAAGTTTCTACTAAAACAGTATCAACTACTTGTACAAATCAAACACCAACTGAAAATTGCAGTAAACAAGGAAACGGTTATGCTAAAATCACTCTAGTAAAAGCCGATAAGCCTATTAAGAAATACACAGAAACAATATTAAATGGAACAGACCCAGTATTAAAAGATAATTTAGTACCAATCAAAATAGCTAGTGATGGAACGGTAACTAAGGCAGACATAAGTAAAGAATGGTATAATTATGAAAATAAAGAATGGGCAAATGCTGTAATATTAAAAGATGAATCTATTACTTATAATAATGGAGAAACAATACCAGAATCAAATATTGAATCATACTTTGTATGGATACCTAGATACAAGTACCAAATATTTGATGAAGGTAATTATACAAGTTTAACTGGCATTCAAAATAAAGCCCAAACTATTAATGTAGTATTTGAGAATAAAGATACAACCCCATCAAATGGAACTACTAAAGGTACATGGTTAACCCATCCGGCATTTACTAGTTTTGATTCAAATGGCTTTTGGGTAGGAAAGTTTGAAACAGGATACGATAAAGCTACATCAACTGCAGCTGCAGAAGTAAACAGTATTGATACAAGTAAAATAATAATTAAGCCTAATGTATACTCATGGAGAAATATAACTCTGGGTAATATGTTTAAGAATAGTTATAATTATCAAAGAAATTTAGATTCACATATGATGAAAAATACTGAGTGGGGAGCAGTAGCTTACTTACAGCACTCAATATATGGATCACAATCAAGTGTTAGATTAAATAATAATAGTGCTTTTATTACTGGATATGCAGCTGCAGTTGAACCTACTAAAGGTCATAGCGCTACAAGTATAGATGGAAATAGATATGTATCAACATCTTTGGGCAAGGACGAAACATATACCATTAATTACTTAAATAGTAATTCTAGTGTAGCATCAACTACAGGAAATAAAAGTGGAATCTATGATATGAGCGGTGGTGCCTGGGAATACATAATGGGATATACTACTGGAGCTACAACGGTAGGTGGAGCAAGTGGAATAACTGATTTATATCCTAACTTCTTTACAGATACTACCTATACAAAATATTGGGATAAATATACATCAACTACTAATACACAATATAATAATAGAATTTTAGGGGATGCAACCGGAGAAATGGGACCATTTGGAAGTGATAGAGATCCTGACGGTAGTACTAGACAAAAATCAAGTTGGTATGGAGATTATGCTAGCTTTGTATATTCATCTAATTCATGGCTCAAACGTGGTGGTAATTGTAATCATGGAACTGTTTCCGGTATATTTGCCTTCAATTATTACACCGGTGTCAATTATACTGGCTATTCATATCGCATAGTCCTAACTCCACAACTTTCATAAAACTATTTTATATTCTAAATACATGTGATATCATTAATATGGTGATAATATGAAGTTTTTAATTATACTAGCTATATTACCTAGTATCATAATAGGCTATCTTATATATAAAGCAGATAAAGTAGAACGAGAACCTAAAAAAGAATTATTTAAGGCAGTTATTCTTGGTGTTATATCTGTATTAATTACACTATTTTTATCATGGATAACAGGAATATTAGATATTGATACCAACAAACTAATCGGAATAGAAATGCTACTATATTCATTTATTTGTATCGCATTTATTGAAGAATTATCTAAATGGATATGTACTAAATTATTAATAACACACAATAAAAATTATGATTACCTATTTGATGGAATAGTATATGCTGTTTATGTATCATTAGGATTTGCTACTGTTGAAAACCTCTTATATACAGTACCTGGCGGAGTATTAACTGGAATTATTAGAGCACTAGTAACAGTACCATCCCATGCTTTTTATGCTATCTTTATGGGTTATTATATATCTAAATCAAAAGATTCTAGTAAAAAGTCTGATAAATTACGTTACACTCTAGCAAGCATTATTATTCCAACTATTCTTCATGGTATATTTGATTCATTATTATTACTTCAGAATGTACTACTACTATTACTATTTATAGTATTCGTAATATTCCTTTATATAATATCTATTCAAAAAGTAAAACTATTGTCCATAAACGAAAGAACATTTGATAATAAAGATAAATTATAATTCATAAAATGAAGTGGTGATTATCATGACTTCTTTTTTAATAGAATTAATCTCTGATTATGGTTATTTAGGCATGTTTATAGGAATGATATTAGAAGCCATAATTATAATTATTCCCAGTGAATTTATACTAGCTACAGGTGGAATTTTAGCAGCTAATAGAATATTTTCTTTCTTTGGGGCCTTTCTCATAGGACTACTAGGTAGTGTATTCTGTGCTATTATTATTTACGCTATGGGATACTTTGGTGGTAGACCATTTATAGAAAAATATGGTAAATACTTTTTTATGAAAAAAGAAGATATAGATAATGCTGATAATTGGTTTAATAAATATGGCTTATTTGCTGCCTTTATAGGAAGAAACTTTCCTATTATTAGAACCTTTATATCACTACCATTAGGTATAACTAGAGTTAATTTTATTAAATTTATTATATATACAACACTAGGTAGTATCCCATGGACCTTTATCTTTATATATGTTGGTTACATGTTAGGTAGTAATTGGACTATACTTAATGACTATACTTCTAAATTAAAAATTCCAATTATTATATTAATTACACTATTAATAATTAACTATCTATATAAACGATTTACTAAATCAAAGAAAAATGGTTGACACTTAGATACTTCATCAATATAATGAGATTATCATAAAGAAGTAGTGAGTGGTAGTATGATACAGTTTATAAAAAGAAATTTTAATTATCTAATATTTTCATTTTTCTTTATATCAATTAATTCTTGGCTTATAGAAATATTATTTTCTTTAATATTTCGCTCTAAATTTGTGTTACCTGGTACTCTATCAGGACCATGGTGTCCAATCTATGGTGGAACATTTATAGTAATATTGTTACTAGTTAGAAAGAAAGATCCTGTTATTTATAATTTTATAAAAATATTTATAATAGCTTCTATTATGGAGTATGTAATTTCCTATATATCTGGTGAAATATTTAATAATGTAATTTGGGATTATAGTCAAGTTCCATTTAATATTAATGGAAGAATTTGCTTATATATGTCTTTGATATTTGCTATTATGGGAAGTATTTCTATATATTATATAGATCCATTTATTAGAAGAATTTACATTTTACTTGGTTCTAAAATTAAAACTATTAATATTATTTTAATTACTCTTTTTATACTAGATATACTACTTAATATTTTTCTGATTTAAAGTATTTAACTTTTAATATTTATTAAACTGTATTATAATAATTATAGGTGATCATATGAAAGAGATAGTTGATAGCTTTGTATCTGGAACCACAACTTGGTTAATATCATTTGGACCCATAGCTGGAATATTACTAATATTATTAGAATCAATTATCCCTATGTTACCATTATCTGTTTTTATTACCTTAAATGTAGTATCTTATGGAAATGTCTTAGGCTTTCTTATATCCTGGATAGCTACTTGTATTGGCTGTATGCTGTCATTCTTTTTATTTCGTAAATCTTTTCAGAATAAGTTATATCATTTTATTAAGAAGAAGGATAATGGACAATTAAAGAAAATAATGAATACAATTACTAATATATCTTTTTCTAACTTAGTAGTATTAATAGCACTTCCTTTTTCACCAGCATTTTTAATAAATATCTCAGCTGGTTTATCTAAAATTAAAACTAAGAAGTTTTTAGGAGCAATATTATTAGGAAAAATAGTTATGGTATATTTCTGGGGTTATATAGGAACATCATTATTAGAAAGTTTAACTGATATTACGATTTTAATAAAAATAGCTATTTTATTAATTGGATCATTTATTATTTCAAGATTAATAGAAAAGAAATTGAAAGTGAGGTAGATATAATGGAATATATAATTGTAGCATGTTGCATTATTATTATTTGTTTATTACTAGTACTTATTTTAAAGAAACAGGATAATAGTGATATGACAGAAAGATTAGGTAGATTTGAACTTTCTATTACTAAAGATATGAATGAAAATTTTCAGAAATTAAATGATAAGATGGAAGAAAGATTAAATAAGATTAATGATCGAGTAAATGAAAGATTAGACCAGAACTTTGAAAAGACTAATAAAACTTTTACTAATGTATTAGAACGTTTAAGTAAGATAGATGAAGCTCAAAAGAAAATAGATAATCTATCTACTGATATAGTTTCACTACAAAGTATTTTAACTGATAAAAAGAGTAGAGGAATATATGGTGAAGTTAATTTAAAACATATTTTAGTTAGTGTCTTTGGCGAAAAGAATGATAAAATTTATCGCTTACAGTGTCCACTACCTAATTCAACTATTGCTGACTGTGTGTTATATGCTCCAGAACCATTAGGAACAATAGCTATTGACTCTAAGTTTCCTCTTGAAAACTATCAAGCTATGGTAGATAAAAATCTATCCCAGACAGAAAGAGCTATGCATGAAAAACAGTTTAAGATAGATGTTAAGAAACATATTGATGCTATTAGTAGTAAATATATTATAGATGGAGTAACTTCAGATCAAGCAATTATGTTCCTACCAGCTGAAGCTATATTTGCTGAGATTAATGCTTATCACACTGATTTAATAGATTATGCTTATAAGAGAAAAGTATGGATAACATCTCCAACTACTTTAATATCTACACTAAGTGTTATTCAAATGATTATAAAGAATATTGAAAGAGATAAATATACCTCTATTATTCATGAAGAGCTAAATAAACTTGGTATTGAATTTTCTCGTTATAAAGAACGTTGGGATAAATTAGCTAAGAGTATTCAAACAGTTAATAAAGATGTAGAAAATGTTTATATAACTACAGAAAAGATCACAAAGAAATTTGATTATATTAATCAAGTAGATGTAGATAAACTGGAGGAGAAAAAAGATGAATAAAATATATGCTCTAGTTAATAAAATAATTGTGGTTACTTTATATGTATTTATGTTATTCCAGCTAGGAATTAAACTTCATAGTATGAGTTTATCAAAAATATTAACTACTCTTAGTATCATACCCATATTATTGGTTCCATTATTAATAAAAAAACTGTTCAAATATGATGTTAGTGAAGAGTTAAAGTTAATATATTATTTATTTATAATTGTTTCTTTAGTACTTGGTAGTATTTTAGGATTATATTATAAAATATCTTGGTTTGATCTATTAGCTCATTTTTTATCGGGAGCATTTGTATCATTTGCCTCTTTAATTTTAATAAAACACAAGAGATTATTAAAAAAAGAAAATACTGGTTTTATTATATTATTTATGTTAAGTGCATCTTTAATGGTTGCTTCGTGTTGGGAATTTTTTGAATTCTTCTCTGATAAAATATTAGGAGGAGATGTTCAATGGGTAGTTAAAACAGGTGTAGATGATACAATGACAGATATGTTAATAGCATTCTTAGGTAGTATCATTTATAGTATCTATTTCTTAATACAAGTAAAATTAAATGATAAAAAATATTTTAAAAAATTAAATAGAATTATATAAAAGTGGAGGTTATTATGTCTAAAGATAGTAAAAAAGTAAAAACACAAAAAACAAAGAAGGATAAAAATCAAATAGTATTATTAATACTACTAATATTAGTAATAGCTGAAGTAATCATGATACCAATAATGATTTATTCTAAAATAGTTAAACCGTTACCTATAATAATGTTCTTAGTTATACCTACATTATTAGCTATAGGAATACTATTACTTAGTAGAAATGCTTTAATTGACTATAAACGTAAACAAGAAAAATTAAATAAATTAAGTAAATAAATCTATATTAGTAGGGGATAGTTATGGATAGTAATATAAATTATGAAGAAGTAAATATTAGTAAAGAAAAAAACTCTAGTAATTCTTATTTTGATGGAGGTTTTATTGAATACTTAGGTTATAGTATTTTAGCGTTTTTAATAACTTTATTTAGTCTTACTTTGGCTAAACCATGGGCAGATAAACTTATTATTGAATATAAGATAAGTCATACGGTTTATAATGGTAAAAGATTAAAGTTTGAAGGTAGAGGCAGTGAATTATTTGTAGAAAGATTTAAATGGATTCTTCTATCAATTATAACTCTAGGTATATATTCATTCTGGATACCAATAAAGATGAAACAGTGGGTAGTATCAAATACTCATTTTGAAGATGAAGATTTAATAAGTGGTGAAAGCTATTTTGAAGGTAATTTATTAGGATTAATTGGAGTTAACTTATTTACTTTCTTTATAACCGTAATATCACTTGGTTTATTATTACCATTTGCGGTATGCTATAAAGAAAGATGGATAGCTAAAAATACGGTAATTAATAGGAAAAGGTTACTTTTTGATGGAAATGGTTTAAGCTTAATTGGAAACTATTTACTATGGTACTTACTAAGTATTATAACTTTAGGTATTTATGGAATTTGGTTACCAATGAAAGTATATGGATGGGAAGTAAAAAATACTCATATCAAATTAAAAGATGAAGAGTATAAGAAAGAATCAAGTATTCCCATAGTATTAGGTATAATATTCTTAGTATTATTATTACTATTAATGGTATCAAGTTTTTCAAAAGTTGATTGGAATGAAGTAAATAGCATCGATGATATAACAAATATATTAGATCATGATTTAGATGACGAATCAAAAAATAATATCCATATAATTGATGATGACAATTACATTAATATTGGGTAATATATAATAGTATTAAGTAAAGATGAGCAGTATATAATCTTTTTGATTATTGCTGCTTATTTTTTATATATAAGGAAAGTCTGTTCGAATCATTATTAAATAAAAAAGAGTCAAGTTAAATGCAACAGGGGTAGAATTTACTTTGAAATTTCAGACACTTAATTATCAAGCAAATACATAAAAAAACATTATTGACATAAACTAATAAATGAATTATAATCTAGTCAATGACAGAGAAGAAGAGGAGTAATATTGTCCCTTTTATCAAGCGAGTTAGGTATGGTGGAAGCTAACATAAAATACAGTATGAAAAACACTTTGGAGTTATCTATGTGAAATAAGTAACATAGATCGGAAGTAAACCGTTATCATATTACTAAAGAGATCATAGAAATATGATAATTAGGGTGGTACCGCGGATTCAACAGTAATTCGTCCCTTAGGGGATTAATTACTGTTTTTATTTTGTTTAGAAAGGATGATGAATATGGCAGTTTTCACAAAAGAAATGGTTGATGACTATGCCGATAAACTATTAATCGGTTTAACAGATGAAGAAAATCAAATGGTATTAGATGAATTTGAAGTTATTGATAAAAATATTGATTTAATAAATAAAATACCTAATATAAATCAAGTAGAACCAATGACACACTGTTTAGATGATTTTGAGTTCAAACTTAGAGAAGATGAAGCAGAAGAATCAATTGATATAGAAGATTTACTTTCTAACTGTGATGTTTGTACAGATAGGGAAGTTGAAGTACCAAAGGTGGTGGAATAATAATATGTATATGGAAAAAACTATTAAAGAATTACATGAGGATTTAATAAATAAAAAAATAACTAGTGATGAACTTGTAAAAGAATCACTTGAAAAATCTCATGAAGTACAAGATAAATATAATGCATTTGTTACTATTTTGGATGATGCTAAGGGAGAAGATGTTACAGATAACGTATTATCTGGAATTCCTTATGGAGTTAAGGACAATTATTCAACAAAAGGTATTTTATCTACGGGGTCATCGAATACATTAAAAGATTATGTACCATTTTTTGATGCAACCGCAATAATAAACTTAAAACGCGCAAATGCCGTTATGGTTAATAAAACAGTGATGGATGAATTTGGAATGGGAGGAACTGGAACAACTGGTCATACTGGTGTTGTTAAAAATCCATGGGATAGGACTCGTATGTGTGCTGGATCTAGTGCTGGATCAGCATGTGCAGTAGCTGCAGGGGTATATCCTTACGCAACAGGATCAGATACAGGAGACTCTATTAGAAAACCAGCTGCTTATTGTGGAATAGTTGGATATAAACCAACATATGGAATGATTTCTAGATATGGATTGTTTGCCTTTGCATCAAGCTTAGATCACTTAGGAGTATTATCTAGATGTGTAGAAGATGCCGCTATTGTTGTTGATAATATGAAGGGAATCGACAAATATGATATGACTAGTTGGGATTCAAGTAAAATAAATTTATATAAAGATTTAAATAAAGATGTTAAAGGTAAAAAACTTTGTTATATAAAAGAAATATGTGATATAGAAAATTATCCAAATGCAAGTAAGGAACTTAAAGAACATTTAGAAAACTTTAAAGAAAAATTAAAACTTTGTAAAGAACTTGGAATGGAAGTTGATGCAGTATCTATTGATAAAACACTTCTTAATGCACTACCTAGTGTTTATGTAGTTATTTCATGTGCTGAAGCAACAAGCAATATGTCTAATTTAACAGGATTTATTTTTGGACCAAGAGGAGAAGGAAAATCTTATTTTGAACAAATGAAAGACCATAGAACAAAAGGATTTTCACCACTTATTAAAAGAAGATTTGTAATAGGTTCATATGTACTTCAAAAACAAAATAAAGATAGATATTTCTATAATGCACAAAGAGTTAGAAGACTATTAGTTGATGAGTGGAAAAAACTTTATCAAAAATATGATGCTGTAATATTACCTGTTGGTAGTGGACCTGCAAAACATTTAGATGGATCAAAGGATATCCTAGATCATAACACAGCAGCTTTAGAAGAACATTTACAAGTTGGAAACTTTGGTGGATTCCCATCAATTACTATACCAGATGGATTTATAGATAATCTTCCAGTTGCTTTAAATATTACTGGTAATTGTTATAATGACCAAACTGTACTTAATATTGCATATGCATTAGAAAGTAAAATGAATTATAAAAATCAAATTGCTAAGGAGGTTAAATAATGAATAACTATTTAGTAATGATAGGACTTGAAATGCACTGTGAGATAAGTAAAACTAAAACTAAAGTATTTTCGAGTGCTAGAAATGGATATACTGAACTTCCTAATTCAAATATAAGACCAGTTGATATGGGATTTCCTGGAACACTTCCAGTTGTAAATAAAGAAGCTGTTAAATTTGCACTAATGGCATCAATGATTTTAAATTGTAAACAACCTGAATATATGTATTTTGAAAGAAAAAACTATTATTACCCTGATATGCCAAAAAACTATCAAATTACACAAGATACAAAACCAATACCAGTTGGAATAGATGGATATTTAGATTACGAATGTAATGGTGAAAAGAAAAGAGCAATAGTTGATAATATTCACTTAGAAGAAGATGCAGCAGCAAGTGAACATCTTAGTTCAACTACTTTAATTAACTATAATAGAGCTGGAGTTCCACTTCTTGAACTTGTAACACCACCATGTTTTCATTCAGCAGATGAAGCAGTAGCATTTTTAGAGACAATGAGAAGTATTTATCAATATGCTGGAATAAGTGATGCTGATAGTAAAAAGGGTCAAATAAGATGTGATGTTAATGTTTCAATAATGGATAAAAATCTAGATCCAACAGATAGTAATAACTGGGGAACTAAAGTTGAAATGAAAAATGTTAATACATTTAGTGGTGTAAGAGATTGCATTAATTATGAAATCGAAAGACAAATAGAAGCAAAAGAAGACGGAAATTATGATGAAGTTGTTGTTCAAGAAACAAGAAGATGGGATGATGAATCTGGTACTACAATACGTATGAGAGATAAAGTAGATGCGATTGATTATAAATACTTTGTAGAACCAAATATTCCAAAATACAAAATAACAAAAGAATGGTTAGAAGAAATAAGAAAATCAATTCCAGCTCTAGCTAATGAAAGAAAGGATAAATATATAAACGAGATTGGTCTATCAGAATATGATGCTAAAGTATTAGTAAAAGAAAAAGCTGTTTCAGATTATTTTGATGAAACAGTAAATGAAGGAGCAGATCCTAAACTTGCATCAAACTGGTTAACTAGTGTTATTCTTGGACATTTAAATAAATTAGAACTAACTATTAATGACATTTATCTAACTCCTAAAATGCTATGTGAACTTATTAAAAAAGTAACTAGTGGTGAAATCTCAATCAAGCAAGGAAAAGAAGTACTATTTAAATCCCTTACCGAAAATGTTGATCCAATAAAAGTAGTAGAAGAATCAGGTATGAAGCAAATAGGAAGTAGTGATGAAATACTAAAAGTAGTATTAGAAGTACTAGATGAGCAACCACAAGCAATTACTCAATACAAATCTGGACGTACTAACATAGTCGATTTCCTAGTAGGTCAAGTAATGAAAAAGACTAAGGGCCAAGCCAATCCAGCCATTACTCGTAATATGCTAATAGAAAAGATAGAAGAACGCTAATATGGAAAGAATTATAGAAGTAGGTAAATTATACCATCACTTTAAAGGACATAAATATATAGTAAGAGCTATAGCTTATGACAGTGAAAAATATCATGAAGATGATAAAGAAACTTCAAGAGTAGTTGTATATGAAGATATAGAACGTAATATATATTGGGTAAGACCTTATGATATGTTTAATTCTTTAGTTGATAGAAAGAAATATCCTAATATTAAACAGAAATATCGTTTTGAAGAAATAAGAAAGGAAGATATAAATGAAAGCAAATAAATATCGTAATGAATACTGTGGAAATGTAAATGAATCATGGATTGATAAGAGTATAAAACTATCAGGATGGATAGAAAATATTAGAGACCATGGTGGAGTAATTTTCGTTGATTTAAGAGATGAATATGGTACAGTTCAATTAGTTAGTAACGATGATAGTATATTTAATGGTTTAACTAAAGAATCTACTATTATGGTTGATGGTACTGTTAGAAAGAGAAATGAAGAAGACTATAATCCTAATATTGAAACTGGTAAGTTAGAAGTATTAGTAAATAATATTGAAGTATTAGGAAAAGCTAAAAATGTTTTACCATTTGAAGTAAAAACATCACATGAAGTAGGAGAAGATGTACGTCTAAAACATCGTTATTTAGATTTAAGAAATAAAAAAGTACATGATAATATTGTCTTCAGAAGTAAACTATTAAAATATATTCGTGAAAAAATGGATAGCTTAGGTTTTACCGAAGTTCAAACACCAATTATTACAGCATCATCACCAGAGGGAGCAAGAGACTTTTTGATTCCATCACGTAAGTTTCATGGTAAATTTTATGCTCTACCACAAGCACCTCAAGTATTTAAAGAGTTATTAATGGTAGGTGGTTTTGATAAATACTATCAGATAGCTCCATGCTTTAGAGATGAAGATTGTAGAGCTGATCGTACTTTAGAATTTTACCAATTAGACTTTGAAATGAGTTTTGTGGAAGAAGAAGATGTATACGAAATAGGAGAAGATATATTCTATTCTATCTTTACTAAGTTTAGTAATCGTGAAGTTTCTCCACGTCCATTTAGAAGAATTTCTTATGAAGAGGCTATGCTAAAATATGGTACGGATAAACCAGATTTAAGAAATCCATTAGAAATAGTTGATATAAGTGAAATATTTACTGAAAGTGAATTTAAACCATTTAGAGGTAATACAGTTAGAGCTATTAAAGTAGATGGTATTGCAGATAAGAGTAATTCTTGGTTTAATGAATTGGTTGATTATGCATCATCTATTGGAATGCCAGGTATTGGTTATATTACTGTTCAAGATGATAAATCATTAAAAGGACCTATAGATAAATTCTTATCAGATGAAGATAGAAAAGAATTATTTGATAAATGTAATCTAGAAGTAGGTAGTGTATTATTCTTTATAGCTAATAAGAAGGAAAAAGTAGCTGCTAGGTTTGCAGGACAAATTCGTACTGAGTTAGGTAGAAAACTAGAACTAATTGACCCTAATAAGTATGAATTCTGTATTATTAATGATTTCCCAATGTTTGAATATAATGAGGAAGAAGGAAAATATGATTTCTGTCATAATCCATTTAGTATGCCACATGGTGGAATTGAGGCTTTAACTAAAGAAAATATGGATAGTTTATTAGCATACCAGTATGATTTTGTATGTAATGGTAATGAAATGGCTAGTGGAGCTGTTAGAAATCACAGTGTACCTTGCTTAGAAAAAGCGTTTGAGTTAGTAGGGTATACTAAGGATGTAGTGGAAAAAAGATTCTCATCTCTATATAATGCTTTCCAATACGGTGCACCTCCACATGCAGGTATGGCTCCTGGAATTGATCGTATTATTATGCTATTAAGAGATGAACCAAACTTAAGGGAAGTACAGGCATTTCCTATGAGTGTTAGTGGTATGGATGCCATGATGGGATGTCCTAGTGAAGTCTCAGAACAGCAGTTAAGAGAGATTCATATTAAAATTAGATAAACTTTTTTAAAAAAAAGTATTGTCAAACTGAAAAATGTATTATATAATTAAATGGCTTTATGTGAATGAATGCCTGATTAGCTCAGTTGGTAGAGCACTCGGCTGTTAACCGATAGGTCGTAGGTCCGAGTCCTACATCAGGCGCCATCTGGCCAGTTGGTGAAGTGGCTTAACACACCGCCCTTTCACGGCGGCATTCACGGGTCCGAATCCCGTACTGGTCACCATATAGTTTATTACCCTTGATTTTCAAGGGTTTTTCTATTTTTAGATACAAATTATGTACAAACCATCAATCATCAAATCAAATATCTTATTTTACCTTAAGCTATATTAATATAATTTAAGACTATTCAAACAATCTAAAATCTGCTAAAATAATGATTGAGAATAGGGGTGGAGTAAAGTGTATAATGATTACAAAGTAACTTATGTAAGTCATATAAATGAATATATAGTTCCAATTACTATTGGTGTCATTATTTTAATATTAATATTAATTATTTGTTTAATAGCATTATCCAAAATATTTAAAAAGGCTAATCGTTCTGGTGTAGCTGCTATCATACCATTTTATAATTTACTGGTAATGCTAGAAATAGCCAATAAACCTAGGTGGCAATTAATACTATTTCTTATTCCAATTTTAGATATTATTATATATTGTCAGGTTATGTTTAAAATAGCTAAATCATTTCGTAAAACTAATAGTTTTGCGATCTCAACAGTTTTCTTTCCTTTTATCTTTTTACCAATTTTAGGATTTAGTGGCAGTGAATATATTGGTATAAATAAAGAAGCAATGATGGGAGTATCTGAAGCATCTAGTATTCCAACTGTCAAAGAAGAAGACCTAGAAGCAACAGCTCCAGATGAACAAAAACAAAGTAAACCAGCTGATATCTCAATAGGTGGAGGAGTTTACCAAAAAGAATATGAATCAACATTACTAAATGTTGATAAAGAAAATATAAATCATGATTTATTAGCATCATTTAGAGTTGATACTAAGGAGGAAGAAAAACCTCAAGTAGAAGAACCAGAAAAAACAGGTATTGATGTTTTAAAAAATATAAATTTTATTGATGATAATAAAATTCCAGAAGTAGTAGCAGTAGAGGAAAAACCAGAAAGTACAGCATCACCTATACCAGAAGTAGAACCAATTAATGCAATTCCAACAATTACCGAAACAGTTATACCTATAAATGAAAATACTACTAATGAGGCTATACCGGTAATTAATAATCCAACAGTTAGCAATGACTTTCCTAATTTAGACAGTGATTATGTTAAATGTAAACATTGCGGTGCTATGATAAAAAAAGATGCCCCTAAGTGCTTTATGTGTGGACAATCTCAATAAAAAACGAAACAAAATATTGACAACAAAAAAAGAATACGGTATGATTATAACTACGGAAGCAAGTGTACCGTTTCAAAATGGAGTGATACTCAAGAGGCTGAAGAGGCGTCCCTGCTAAGGATGTAGAGCGGGCTAACTGCTGCGAGGGTTCAAATCCCTCTCACTCCGCCATTTTAAAAGTAAAAGTCTTGATTTTCTAAAATGAAAGTTAAGATTTTTTTTATGCATTTTTAAGATACCATTTTTTGCTTGCTGCTGTTATAAAGAGGGATATAAGTAAATGGTATTAAAACTATTATAGACACTAATAATTATTTAAAATTATTGAAACTTACACTAAATCTTAATTTAATTTAAGAATTTCGGAAATAGGACTTTTTTGAAAATATTAAAACACTATTACATAAAAGTAATTGTTTTTACCTATAAAATTTTGTATAATATTTGTATAATAAAAGAGTATAGAATCGAAGGAGTGTCATATGAAAATACCTGGGTTAAATAATAGAGGCTTTGCAGTTAGTATCATTTTATATTCGGCGGTAACTTTACTAATTCTAATATTATTTTTAATTTTATCAATTTTATCAACAGAATTAAATAATAAAAAAATATTAACAGATGATATTAAAGAAAGTGTAAGTGGTAAAGACAAGAGTAATAGTGAATCTCTAGGTTTTATCACTATCACTAGTAGTGATAATAAGAATAGTAGTGAATGGCATAAAAGTAGTTTTAACCTTTCCTTTTCTGAACCTATCAATAATGGTAAAAAATATTCTTTTCCGGTTATATATTACTATGGTACAGATTTGAATAATATTGATAAAAAAATAACTGGTAAAGAATTAAACGTGTCTGAAAACATGAATAATGTAACCTACTACATAAAAGCCTGTAAATCAGGAAATATTTCCATCTGTACCAATGTCACTAAATATATAATAAAAATTGATACCAATATGCCGACTATAACTGTAGCAGGTGAAAGTACAGAATGGAACTCATCAAGAAAACTAACAGTTACACCTACATCATTAAGTGGGATTGCCTACTATGAATATTACGTAACTGATTGGGATTTCGAACCTGATTCCAATGATGCTCTTACTAAAGTAAGTACTGATACATTTGAAGTAACACAAACTGGTAAATACATCTATATTCGTGCAATTAATAATGCCGGTAATAGTTCAAATTGGTTTAAATATAATCTATACGTTGGTGTAGGTGAATAATTCTTAGCTAAGGACAGTTTTTAAAATAGCTATATAAAATAAGGACGAAATAGGTAAAATACTTCGGACTGTATTGTATATTTTGATACCTATAGGTAACCTTAAGGTAAAAAATGATAGAAACAGTAATTTCTATTATAGTAACTTCAGCTAATGGAGATGTTAATATCTACAACATCACAGTTATTCGTGAAAGTTAAATTAATATGAATAAGAATTCTCTTTTTGAGTCTTAATAGATTTGAAAGGAGAATTTTTTATGGCACGTCACAAAGTAGAAATAAGTGGCGTGAATACAGCGAATATTAAAGTATTAAGTAGTGAAGAAGTAGATGAATTATTTATTAAAAAGGAACAGGGTGATCCTTTTGCAAGAGAAGATTTAATAAATGGAAATTTAAAATTAGTATTAAGTATTTTAAAAAGATTTAGTAAAAGAACAGATAACATGGATGATTTATTTCAAGTAGGTTGTGTTGGCTTAGTAAAAGCAATAGATAATTTTGATCGTAGTCATGGTGTGAAGTTATCTACCTATGCTGTACCTATGATATTAGGTGAAATTAAAAGATATTTAAGAGATAATAGTAGTGTCAGAGTAAGTCGCTCATTAAAGGATTTAGCTTATAATACTTTAAAGAAAAAAGAAGAATTAACTAAGAATCTTGGTAGGGAAGCAACTTTAGAAGAAGTGGCTAAAGAATTGGAAGCAAATGATTATGAAATAATGGAAGCACTAGATTCTATGCGTAGTCCTGTTAGTATATTTGAACCTATCTATAATGATGGTGGAGATACTATATATTTATGTGATCAAATAGAAGATAAAAAAGTAGCTAAAAATGATCTAGATATTACTTTAGCAGTAGATGACGCCATAGCTAATTTAAATGAAAGAGAACGTTATATTATTGATGAACGTTATATTATAGGTAAAACTCAAATGGAAATAGCTGAAGAATTAGGCATTAGTCAAGCTCAGATATCAAGACTAGAAAAAAATGCTATTAATAGTTTAAAGAAAGTATTAAAGTGATACATTTTAACTTTCTTTTTTTCATATAATTTGATAGGTGGTATTATGCGCTTATCAGATCTACAAAATAAAGATATTGTGAATATAGTTGATGGTAAAAATGTAGGAAATATAATAGATGTAAAAATAGATGAAGCAACTGGTAATATTGTCTCTTTTATCATAGAGCCAAATAAAACTTTCTTTTCTTTCTTTAATAGGGGAAGTGATACTGAAATAGGTTGGCAAAGTATTAGTAAAATTGGTGAAGATGTTATTTTAGTTAAACTAAATTTATGATAAGATATAAATGGTGATTTACTATGAAAAAAGAATTATTATCTCCAGCCGGAAGTATTGATGCATTAAAACAGGCAATACATAATGGCTGTGATGCTGTTTATTTAGGCGGAAAAAAATTTGGTGCTAGAAAGTTTGCTTCTAATTTTGATGATAATGAAATGGTACAAGCTATTAAGTACTGTCACTTATATGGAGTTAAAATTTATGTAACAGTTAATACAATGATTTATGAAGATGAATTAGCTGAAGTAATAGATTATGTTAGATTTTTACATAAGAATAAGGTAGATGCCATAATAGTCCAAGACATTGGCTTAATAACAGAAATAAGAAAAATATTTCCTAATTTAGAATTACATGCCTCTACTCAACTTCATACTCATAATCAAAGCCAAATAAAATTATTAGAAGAATTAGGTATAAAAAGAGTAGTTTTAGCTCGTGAAATGTCACTTACTGAAATAAACAAAATAGAAACTAATATGGAGATAGAAGCATTTATTCATGGGGCATTATGTGTATGCTATTCAGGACAATGTTTATTTAGTAGTCTACTTTTAAATAGAAGTGGTAATAGAGGAGAATGTGCTGGAATATGTAGATTACCCTTTAAACTATATGAAGATAATACTGTAGTAAAAACAGATGGTAACTATTTACTTAGTCCTAAAGAATTAAATACTCTTGATCATATAGAAGAGCTAATGAAAAGTAATATAACTAGTTTTAAAATAGAAGGTAGAATGAAGAATCCAACTACTATAGCCTATATTACTAGATTATATAGAATGCTTATTGATAATTACGAAAATAATAAATCTCTAAAATTAACTGATGATCAGCTAGAAACATTAAAAGTACTATTTAATAGAGAATTTACATCTGGTTACTTATTTAACCAACATGGTAGAAATTTAATGAATATTAAGAGCCCTAATCATGTAGGAGTAAACATTGGAAAAGTAATAGATGTTAATAAAAATAAAATAAAGATTAAACTATTTAAAGAATTGAATCAAGAAGATGGAATTCGTTTTGTGGAAGAAGATAAAGGCATGATAGTAAACTTTTTATATAATGAAAAAAATCTACTTATAAATCATGCTGATAGTAATTCAATAATTGAAGTAGATAATAAAGTTGGATTAAGTAAACCTTGTTTAGTAGCTAAAACTATTGATTCTAAAAAGATAAAAGAATTAGAAAAAATTACTGAGAAAAAAATTCCTATCTTCATAAAAGTAATAGCTAAACAAGAAAATAATTTCTATATAGAAGTATCTGATGGTACAAATAAAATAAAAAGAGAAAAAGATATTATATCTATCGCTATAAATAATCCAACTACTAAAGAAAGAATAAAAGAACAGTTACTAAAAACAGGTAATACTCCATTTATAGTAGATAGTATTAAACTAGATATAGCTGATAACTTATTTATTCCAATCAAAGAAATAAATGACTTAAGAAGAGATATTCTAGATGAATTAACTAAGATAAGAGAAAATACTGGTCCAGTATTTAAAGAAAACAAAGTAGATAGAATCAATAATAATATTAATCATCAAGATAATATCTGTATAAATGTTTTAACTAGAACTGAAGAACAGTTACAAACTTGCCTAAAACTAAACGTAAATAATATATATACAACAGATCCAGCTTTATATAAGAAATATAAAAATAATAATATTTATTTGCGCCTAGAAAGGGTAAACACTACTTATAAAGATTATAATAATGAAAATCTATTAATAACTGAAACTGGTTCTATTACTTATAGTAATAAGAATAATGTAATCAGTGATTACTACTTAAATGTAGCTAATAGTAGTTATATAAAATATTTACTTGATAAAAATATTAAAAGAGTAACTCTATCAGTAGAAACAACTCTAGAGCAAGTAAAAGAATTATCTAAATCATTAGATATATCTTGCTGTGAAGTAATAGTATATGGCCGTATAGAAGTAATGATAACTAAGTATTGTCTACTTAATATGTTAATAAATAATGATAAATATCCGTGCAATGTATGTAGAACTGGTAAAAAATATTACTTAGTTGATAGAAATAATAAGAAATATCCACTTATACATAATAATGAATTAACTCATATTCTAAACTATAAACCATTAGATATTAAAAATATTAATGAATATAAAAATATAGGTATTAAAAACTATCGCATAGAGTTATTTGATGAAGATGGCATTACAACAACTAACATAATAAAAAACCTACAAAATCTCCTACCATAAATAATATAAATATGATAAAATATAAATGAAGGATAGGTGAAGCCTATGAAATTTAAAAAAGAAAAAGAAAAAAAGAATTTAGTAACAGGTTATTTTAAATTATTTATAATATGTATATCTACAGTATTATTAGTACTTTTATTAAGGACATGGTATTTAAATCAGATTAATTATCAATTAAATGTATCTATTATTAGAGAAACCCTAAATAGAGAAATAAAACCTAGTGAGGTTTATAATTATATACGTGAAGATGAGAATGCTATCATATATATAGGTGTAATTACTGATGAAAAGTGTAGAGAATATGAGGAAATACTAAATGAAATAGTTAGAGAAAAGCATCTAGAAAACACCATTACTTATTTGAATTTAACTGATGAAGATAATACTAAGAAATTCTTCAAAGAATTTAATAAATTCTATAATACAGATTTAACTGGTTATCCAGCCATTATTGTATTCAATGGGGGAAAAGTTAAAGACATATTAAATAATAAAGTATTAACTAAAGATGAAACACTTACTTTTTTAAGAAATAATAATATAGTATCGGTGGATTATTAATATGATACATGTAGTTTTATATCAACCAGAAATACCTGGTAATACTGGAAATATTATGCGTACTTGTGTAGCTACTAATACCAAGCTTCATCTAATAAAACCACTTGGTTTTTCTATAGATGATAAAAATCTAAAAAGAAGTGGCGTTAATTATATTGATAAATTAAAGTACACAGTATATGAAAACTTTGAGGAATTTAAACAAAAAAATAAAGGAACATATTATTATTTCACTCGCTATGGACATAAACCTCATACTAGTTTTGATTATAGCAATAAAGATGAAGAAATATATTTAATATTTGGTAAGGAATCTACTGGTATTCCTAAAGAAATATTAAAAGATGATTTAAATCATTGTATGAGAATACCTATGACAGCCAATGTTAGAGCTTTAAACCTATCTAATTGTGTGGCTATTTGTGTTTATGAGGCACTAAGGCAACAGGACTATAGAGATTTACTAAGAGATGAACCGAGTGATGATATGCATAAAGGAAAAGACTATTTAGAAAGTTAATTTAGTAGGCGGTATATGACATTAGAAGATGATTTTAAATTATTAGTAAGTGGTTACTATGGTATTTACGAAATGGATGAATATACACTAAAAGTTTATGTATTAAAAGATGTAGAAAATTATATTAGGAAGTTTATAAAAGCCTTTCCCTTACCAAATTATAATTATAAAGAGGAAGCAGAAAAACTAGAAAACATCCCCTTAAAAACAAAACTACAGGATGCACTATTAGTCCTAAATAAAATAGAAGCTCCAATGGAGTTAATCTTACTAATAAGAAATAGATTAAATAAGATGAGGTAAAAATGAAACAAATTGAGTTTAAAACAGAAGAGGAATTTTTAAATAATACTTATTTTTATGATAAAGGACAAGAAGCCCAACTATATAGATATGTAATTGATGGTAGGGAACTACTAATTAAAAAGTATTATAATCAAAATGACTTAAACTTAGAAAAAGTAGAATTAGTAAGTGCATTAAAAACTGATGGTTTAATTAAACCAGAATATTTAGTAAAGATTGGTAATAACGTTGAGTCCTTTGCTATGGAGTTTAAAAGAGGATGCTACCCACTATCTAGAATGAAATCAGAACTTTCTACTACTCAGAAATATCTTCTTCTATTAAGATTAAAAGAGATTATTTTTGAATTACTAGAAGAAAACTGCTATTATGATGATTTGCATCCAAATAATATTATAACTAATGGTAAAAATATATATTTATGTGATCCAATTAATATAAAATTAAAAAATTATGATTTTATTAAAAATAATTCTACAATTAATTATACAGAAATAGAAAAATTAAAAAAGTCAAATCTATTATATAGATTAAATTTGATAACTATATATATTTTAAATGATATAAATATGGAAGAAATAGAAACAAATGTAATTAATACTTTGACTAATATATTCAATAAAAAAAATTATAAAGAGATAATTGGAGTAACTGATTCGATGGACACACTAAATGCTAGTTACGATATTTTTACATCAAGTGAACCATGCACAAAACTACTACTAGATTACATTGAGTTTACCAAAGTAGAGGACATTAAACGAACTAAATAAAAATTTAAGTTGTAAAAATAAAATAATTATGTTAACATAATAATGGCTTAAAAAACCATTATGGTCTGTTGGTGAAGTGGCTTAACACACCACCCTCTCAAGGTGGCATTCACGGGTCCGAATCCCGTACAGATCACCATAGAATATTAACTATTGATATTTATCAATAGTTTTTTTGTATAAGTAAAATGCATTCGAATCATTGCTAAATAAAAAAGAACCCAAGAAAAATAAGTCTAATTAAAAGAATTAAAAATTTTATACAAGTTACCAATTATTGGTTTTTCTTGCTTTTTTACATATTTTGTGTTATAATAGCGCACAACTTAAAAAGAGAGGGGCAACAAGATAAAAAAGGGGGAAAAATCTATGAAAAAGAAAATATTTTTAACAATGGCAGTGGTAGGAGCACTAAGCTTAACATCACCTGTTTATGCTATCGGTAACGCTACAGTATCATTTGACAGTGATAATACTATTAATATTGGTGATACTTTTACAGTGAAAATGAATGTAAGTAACATTAACGATACTTATGACGGTATAGTAAGTATGGGTGGTAATTTATCATTTGATAATACTAAAATTGAATATGTTTCATCTAAAGGAATTGATACACCATATTTATTTCAAATTAACGAGGATTATAATTACAGAATTGCTGGCTTAGATTTTACTCTAGATAACGGTATAAAGAATAATTTAACAGTTTATGAATTCACTTTTAAAGCTTTAACTGAAGGCAATACTAATATTACATTTACAAATGCAAAATTAACTGATAGTAAAGACTACATTAATACAACCGTTATATCTAAACAAATAAAAATTATTAGTAAAAGTAATACAGTCACAAAAGTAGAAGAAGAAAATAATAAAAACGAAACTATTAAAAGTCCTAGTTCAACTAGACTTATTCCATCAAGTAATAAGCTAACTACTACTAATAATAAAAAAATAATTGAAACAACAAAAGTAAAAAAAGAAAGAATAAGTAATGAAGAAAAACAAGTTATCAAAAAACTTGAAAAATCTATTTCAACTATATTTACTACAATGCTAAAAATTTTTAAATAACTAATTTATAAAGTGGATTTTAAAGAAAAAATCTGCTTTTATTTTTTAGTCACATATGTTATAATTAACTTGTTAGAGGTAGGGATAAAATATGAAAAAAATAAAAGAATTTATAAAAAAAATAGATAGAAAATATTATTTAATAGCTGGCATAGTAGTTATTATTCTAATAGTTGGTTTAATAATAGTTGTTAGTGGTAAAGGTAAAGAAAGCGAGCCTCAAAAGTTATCATCAGAGTTAAAAAATCTAGGCATAGATTTTTATGAAAATTTCTATTATAAACAAATCGGTACTGATGATAAAGAAAGAAAAGAGTTTTTGGAAAAATATACTAATATAGGTATTAAAGTAAGCTTAGATAACTTAGTTAGATATAAAAAAGATGATACTATATTAGAAAAATTTGTAAACAGTAAGACTAAAAAAGAATGTGATAAAACTAGCTCAATGGTTGTGATTTATCCAAAAGAACCATATGGTAAAAATAATTATACTATTGATGCTATGCTTGTGTGTGGGTTTGAAGAAGCAACTACTAAGTAAAAAAATTTCACAATCAGTAAAATTTCACCAACCCCAGGCTTGACTGGGGAGTGGGTAATTATAATACAATCATAATAGTAAAACTATAGAAAGTAGTGATCTATTATGAAAAGAGAATATAAAGTAATCATGTTATTAATATTAGTAATATCAATAGTAGCATTGGTGTTAACATCATCATATGCTCTTTTTTCGTTTGAAGAAAAAGAAAAAGTAGAAAATAAATTAGTAATAGGAGTATATTCTTCATGCAAGTATGAAGATGGAACTACTTGGAACTTTGATTATACAGGAAGTTAACAAACTTTTGCTGTACCATGTGATGGTGAATATAAGCTAGAAACTTGGGAGCACAAGGAGGAAGTACTGGTACATGTACAGGTAGTTATGGGGAATATTCACGTGGAGTAGGATATAACGCAGAATGGAGCTGCAATGCTAGATCAGGTGCTGGTGGTGAATTTTACGGTAGCACTTCATCTGGATATGTAACAGGGGGAGGCTCTGGTTACATTATAATTCACTCTGCACGAGTTCAAACCCAACTGAAAATGTAGTAAACAAGATAATGGTTATGCTAGAATTACTCTAGTAAAAGCAGATAAACCTATTAAAAAATATAAAGAAACAATATTAAAAATGGAACAGTAACTAAAGATGAAACAAAAACTTATAATAATGGAGAAACAATACCAGAAGATAATATTGAACAATACTTTGTGTGTATACATAGATACAAGTACCAAATAAAAGAAGATATCTTATCTACAATCCAGTATTCATAGCACTTAATTCAAATGGTTTCTGAGTTTAGTTTGTTTTCATTCTACAAACTATATACATATAATACTTTTCACATTACTTTAACTACACAGTAGTTACAATTTAGAGTGCATAAAAGATAGCGCTTTTTTATTATGTACTTAAAAACAAAAAAAGTTTCATATAAAAACAAAAAAAAGTTTCATTTTAATGACAAAATAAGACAAATATAGTATACTTATTTATAGAGTAAAATGGTGATAGTATGAATAGAGTATTTAAAAATTTAAATAAAAGAGTATTTAGTATCCTATTAGTAACTTTATCAACAATTTTTTTAGGGTTACCAGTAGTAAATGCAGAAACTAATAGTAATATATACGAATTTAATTACACAGGTGATTATCAAACTTTTGTTGTCCCAAGAAGTGGTATATATAAATTAGAAACTTGGGGTGCCCAAGGTGGACATCGTGGTGGTAATAATGGTGGAAAAGGTGGCTATGCAACAGGAGAAGTATATCTAAAAAGAGGAGATACTTTATATATTTATGTTGGTGGTAATGGCAAAACTAATTCTGGATGGAATGGTGGAGGTTTTCAACCACAGTTAAAAATATATGGTGGTGGTGCTACTGACATTCGTTTTGTATCTGGTGAATGGAATAATGAGGCAAGCCTTAAATCAAGATTAATCGTTGCTGGCGGTGGTGGTTCTGTCGGAGCTGGTGCCGGTGGCTATGGTGGTCTTACTGGGGGAACTTCAGGTGGGTATGGTTCTGGCGGCGATGGAGCTTCTTTATCAGCAGCTGGTGGTTACCGTGCAGGATTTGGTTATGGTGGTGATGGAACTTCTGGTTCAGGCGGTTATGCTGGTGCTGGTGGCGGTGGCTGGTACGGCGGTGGTGGAGCTAATCCTGATAGCTCTAGTGACGATGATCGTGGCGGAGGTGGTGGTTCAAGTTTTACTTGGAACTCACAAACTAAGCAATATGTACCAAGCGGCTATTCTGTTTCTAATGATTATTTAATGACATCAGTTAACTACATTGATGGTAATAGATCCGGTGATGGTTATGCCAAAATAACTGCTGTCAAACTAGATGGAATTACTAATTTTGAAATCAATCGTGGCAATGTCCCAATAGATTATAAATATAATATCTATAATTATGATTTAACTGTAGATAATGGCGTTGAAAATATTCGTTTTAATATAACTACTGAGGAAGGTTACAATTTAACCCAATCAAATCGTAGTACCGATATGACTGATAAATTATCAGTAACCAATACTATTACTTTAACAGATAGTGAAACCGGTATCGTTCAAATTTATACAGTAACAGTAAAAAAACAAAATGCTTACTTAGAAAATCGTAGCAGTGTATCATATGGTTACTCATATACTGGTGATTATGAAAAATTTTATGTACCAGCAACAGGTATTTATACTCTTGAAACTTGGGGAGCTCAAGGTGGACATCGTGGAAGTAATAATGGTGGAAAAGGAGCTTACTCTAAAGCTGACATGTATTTAGTAAAAGGAGAAGTATTATATATTTATGTTGGTGGGTCTGGTTCTACTACCACAAAAGATGGCTTAAAAAAAGGATATAATGGTGGTGGGCATACCGTTGGTTATTATACAACTGGTGGTGTTTGGCATGAAACTACTAATACCTATGGTGGTGGAGCTACTGATATCCGCTATGGTGGTAATACTTTATATAACAGAGTCATAGTTGCTGCTGGTGGTGGTTCCGTTGGTGCTAGTGGAAATGCTGGTGGAGCTGGTGGCGTTAGCGCTGCAAGTGGCTGTGGAGATGGCGGAACTGCCGGTTCTATTAATGCAGCTGGAAGTTATCGCGCCGGCTTTGGCTTTGGTGGAGATGGAGCATTTGGATCAGAAGGTTACGGTGGTGCCGGCGGTGGTGGCTGGTACGGTGGTGGCGGTGCCAATCCAGATAGCAGTAGAGATGACGATAAAGGTGGAGGCGGAGGATCAAACTTTGCCTTTACTAGTGAAAATAGTAAATATGTACCAGAAGGTTACTTGGTTACTGATAAAAATTATTTGACAAATGCTTCTTTAATAAATGGTGATGCTTCATTTTTATCACCAACTGGTTCTAA
>CAKPSO010000007.1 GCA_934183185.1 uncultured Bacilli bacterium
GAATTTAATGTTATAATATAGTTAGTTAATAGTTATTACTAACTATTTCTGTTGCCCTAGAAGTTGTTCTACTTCTTTCATTAGGGCACCAGATTGATTGATACTCGAACTTTTCGAGTTTAAGTAATAAATGCTAACTAGAAATAACCAACAAAAAATCATAATAATCTAGAATTATAAGAATAATTAAATTTATGACAAATGGAAATATGTTACAATATTTATGAAACTTTATGGGGGTATTTATGAATGTAAATCAAATTTTAAGTTGTTTATCTGAACAAGATATAAAAGATTATAAAGAAAATGCAATTGAAATGGAAACATTTGCAGGTCAAAGTTTAGATGATATAGTTATTAAATTAGAAAAGTTTAGAGGACAAGGTAAGTTAAATTATTATGCAAATTTTAATGGGATAAAACTTTATTCTTTAGATGTAACTATGGATGGTGCTTTTAAACAATGTTTAAATTGTACTAGAAAAACATGGTTAAAAAGAGAAAAAAGATGGTTGGAAGAATCTAGAACACAAATTGAAAAATGGAAAAAAGAAGCACAAGAAAAACTTTCTACTTGGATAGGGGAAGGAAAAAAATATATTCATCCTGAAAAATTTTTAAGTTGGGAAAAAACTTGTATTGCTTCCGCAAATGGTAGTTATAGTGGTTTAGAAGTTGAAAAAGCATTAGAAATTATGCAAATGTTAGAAGAAGGAAAATTATTTAAAGAAATAAAAGAAAAAGTACAAAGTGATGGACATAGTGGAATGACTTATTCTATAACAATGAATATAGTTTTATTATATGCTAATCGTGGACCCGCATTGTTTAAATTTATGAATCGTAGATATTGTTATAAAGAAGGGAAAAAGTATATTCAAAAAATAGAAGAAATTAACAAAAAATTAGCTATGGGTTATAAATATGATGAGGTAATAGAAAGTTTAAAAGAGCATAAAATTATGGATATTTCAATTTCTTTGCATTTATATGAAGATTTTTATGATGAACATATTGAATACTATGAAAATTATTATAAAGGAACAATCTTAATTGATGAAAGAAACTTTTTTTAAGGAATTTTAGGTAGTGATGAATATATCGCGGGTCAAATTTTAGAAAATGGATGTATTTCATTAGCAACTTTTTGTAATTATAAAAGACCTTCTCATTATTATGGAATTAGTCAAGATAATAAAATAAATGCTAGACATGAGGTTTATTCAATATCACAAGGTGTAATAGATGTGGGAAGAGTAAGAATTGGCCTTTCTGATTCTGATAAGGATTATACGGATGAAATAGCTATAGAAGAAAAGATAGAAGAATTAAAAAGCTATTTTGATGAAGATATTAAGAATATATGTGATTGGTTTTATCGAAATTTTGATTCTGAATTTCAAAGAAGTATTTTTATGATAAGAGAAGGATTAAATCAAAGATTAGTAAATGCAATAGGAAATCAGGTTGAGCAAAAATCATTAGGAGAAAATTAAGGACCAATATTAAAGAAAACAAGAAAGTATGATAAAATACTTTCTTTTTGTTTTGCTAATGTGTATAATGTAAGTAGTTAGTAAGTTTATTACCTGCTATCATCTTTTTGCTTAGGAGTTGTTAGACCTGTACTTTACTGGCACCACTAAAGAATCTGTTCGAATTATCTGGACTTTATGTACATTTTCAGTCTGAAATATGACTGATTTTTGTTGATGTAATAATCTAAAAAAAGTGAATTTAGTGTATAATTATAGTAGAAGGTGGTAATATGAAAAAAGTTATTTTAGATACAGATACCGCAAACGAATCTGATGATTATTTTGTTTTAGCCTATTTTTTAAAAAATAAGAATTTATTTGATGTGAAAGCTATAACACTTGCACCGCTTAGGACAGATGTATATTAGAAAAATGTTTCGGACTCTATTGACAATAGTTATAATGCTGCATGTACAATTTTTGATTATTTAAATATTAATGATAAATCTATAATATATAAGGGAAGTAGAGATTATATATGCAATGGATATAGTGAAGAAAGTTCTGCTGTAAAAAAAATAATAGAAATAGCTAAAACAAATGATAAGGTATATATTGAGTATAGGATGTTTAACTAATGTTGCATTAGCCATAAAAAAAGCTCCTGAAATTATTAACCATATAGAGGTTATCTGGTTGGGAACAAATTTTTTGTTCGGACCTAATTCGGATTTCAATTTTATATAAGATGTTGAAGCAGTAAAGATAGTGTTTAAATCAGAAGTCAAATTAACAATAATTCCATGTTCACCAATAGCTTCGAATTTAATGGTATCTATATATGAACTTAATTAATGCAGAAATTGGTGGTAAAAATGAATTATGCGATTACTTATGTGAAAAATTTTATAATAGATTATATGGACCGACAAAAAGATGGCCATTGTGGGATATATCAGTAATTGCGTATATGATAAATGATGAGTGGTTTAGTACAATGGAAATAAGTTGTCCATACATTAAAGATGATAATACTTTTATTTTGGAAAAAGGTAATCATAAAGTCAAATTTGTTAACTATTTAAATGCAAATTCAATGTTAGAAAATTTATTTGAAACTTTAAAAAGATAAAGTATAATTGTAGATAATTAAATTATTTTTATCAAATTGATACCAAATCTGAATCCTTTGAAATAATATAAAAACTACTCTCAAAACTAAATTGAAAGTAGCTTTATTTTGCCAATTTAATAAGTTAATAGAACCAACATTATAAAAGAATTAATATGACTGAGTTAATTATAATAAGTGATGTTTGAGAGTATAAAAAATTATATATTGATTAAACAGAATAATCTTAAGTATATGTTTAAAAAATTTATTATAAAATTAGTCATTTTAACTTTAATGATTGTATTATAAGTCCTTTTAGTGTACAATATCCGTAAATAAAAAGGAGCAATTTTTATGAAAGATTTTGAAGGTATATTAAATAGTGCACTAGATAGATGTGATGGTAAAATCGTATATGATGAGGCGTTTAATAAGAACTTTTCCGAAATATATCCTTTTACAACTGAAAATATAAATGGTTATATAGATACTTTTAATCTAAATAATAAAAAATTATTTACAGTTGGTTCTTCTGGCGATCAAGTGTTAAATGCTATTTGTAGAAATTGTTATGATATAACTGTATTGGATATAAATCCATATACTAAATTTTATTATTATTTGAAGGTTGCTGGAATTATACAATTATCAAAGCATGAATTTCTCGAATTTTTTAGATATAAAGATTATCCAAAAGTATTTGAAGACAATAATAATGTTTTTAATAAAGAATATTATGAAGAATTAAAGACTACATTGAGATTATTAGATTATGAATCATATATATTTTGGGATGAATTATTTAATACATATTCAGGAAGACAAATAAGGAATGGACTATTTTCAATGGATGAAGACAGGACATGTGTAATAGAAGAGGCGAATATATATTTAAATAATCAGAGTTACGAAGGATTAAAAAACAAATTGAAAAGCGTAAATCCAAATTTTATAATTGGAGATATTTTTAAAGAAGAATTATTAGAATTATATGATGTTATTTGGTTATCTAATATTGGTACATATTTATCAAGACATTTTCTTAAAATAATGATTGATAAAATGGATAGAATATTGAAAAATAGCGGTATGCTATTAATAACGTATTTATCTCAAACAGTTTCAACAACTAAATATAAAGAAGATTGGAACCCAATATATGATTTAGAAAAGACATTAGCAATTTTAGAAAAGTATAATCCTGAATTTATTTCATTTAAGGGGGTTAAGGGAATAAAATTTGGTGAAGAAAGTATTAAAGATTCAGTATTAGTGTATAGGAAACAATAATAAAAATTATTTAAATTAATAGTGTACTTGATTCATATAAATTATTTACTAAAAAATTATAGATATATAGGACAATGATTTAATTTTTTATTTCAAAATTATTATTTGATAAAGTATTAGCAACCATAATATTAAAATTACCATTTTTTTCAATACTTAAATAATTAGTCAGATAAAAGTTATTGTTTAAATAGAAATTTAGTCTTTTTTTCTTAACATATAATCACTAAAATTGGTATCTACTTCGTCTATATTAAGATAAATGATCTTGTTAGTATTTCATTTAAAAAACATTTTAATAACTTACTTCCATATCCTGAATTTCTCATTTGTGTATGTTATAAATTATTAGTTAAAACGTCTAAAGAATAAATAGTGATTTTTAAAGAATGTTAGGTATTTCATATAAAGTATTTGATTAACTTGATTATTACGGACAATGGAGATTAATTAGTTGCTATCATATAATGAATCTCGTTAAAAGCTCTAAAATACTTTAGTTATTATGGATGTTGAATAAATTTTGTATGAAAATAAAAAATAGAAACAAAAAATGAAATGATCTGATAAAAAATAAATGAGGAAAATAGTAATGAAAATTTTACTCTGTGCAAAAGAGCTATATTAACTTTGTTATTTTACTTTATCATAAAATGGTTACAAATTTTAATTAAAACTATTTACATAGAAATGAATATAGTATATAATATCGGTTAAGTTTTATGGGAGTTGATTATTATGCTAAAAAATAGTATCTATATTGGTAATATTAATATTGTCGAAAATGGAACAATCAAGTTATATCAAAATACTAGTCCATTATTGTTATTAAGAAATGGAAATTATGTAAATTTAGAATGGATTACTTCTTTAAAAGATTATTTGAAACTTTATAAAGGTATGATAACCGGCAATTATGACAAAAAATTAGTTATAAGTAGTAAGATTCCTCAAAATGGGATATATGTTGATGAAGCTTCTTTGATTCCATATTATAATGAAAGTGATAAGAAATTAGTTAGTATTAATAGAGTAAATAAAGATATAATGCTTGATCCTAGAATTCCAAGAGGTATTGATTACCAAACTGATGGAACAACGGTAATGTATGTTCGCAGAAAAAATCTTCAAAAATAATAATTTTTAATATCTTTTAAAAATGTGTTTTGCGCTACTAATTAATTATTCGAGCCATTTTGGCTTGTTTTTTTATTTAAATAAATATTTAAGTTAAAACTAGATGATTTTTTGTTTAGTATATGTATTTTTTTATAAATTTGATATAATAGTGATAGTTAAATTTACAGGAGGTAGTGGTTATATGAGATTAAATTATCCAATAGTATATGCATTAATGCCTATATCAGAACAAGTTGGTTGGTATCATGGATTAAATGAATTAGAAAGGGAATATGCAGATGTCTGTTATATAGTATCGAAGGCTTATTTAATTAGTGAAAAAGTTATATATGCTGGTTCTGGTGAAAGAAAAAATGTATATGAAGTTGTATTCCCGTATGGGCAATATAATTTTGAATGGCGTTATCAAGAACCTTCTTATAACTTTAATAATGAATGTGTAAATTCAACCTATGTTGATGCTATCTTTGATTCGTATCAATTGGCTCTTGAATATAAATCTGAGATTAATCAAAAGGTACTTGAAAAAATTTGGCAAAATAATTCTTTCTCTACTACTGCTGATATGGATGAATGTGAGATTGAATTTACAGAAAAACTAAATAAATATGAATTGCTGGAAAAACAGATTTTAACTAATATGTCATATCTAGATAATAAAAATAATAAAGTACTTGATTATATGATTATGTCTAATGGTAGAATTTTGCGATTAAACTTGTATGAATTTATATCTGTTTTTAGTGGCACAAAATATTTAGTTAATTCTATTACCAGAGAACAGTATGATCTCGCTTCTTCCAAATTATTATCAGAAAAGCGATTAAAATCGTGGTCAGTATCTCCGGTATTATTAAGTGATGGTAATATTTCTAGGGTTATAAATAATGAGAAAAAGGAATGCTATTATTTTGATAATGTAATAGATGGCTTGAAATATAGTAAGGATATTCCTTCAGTTAAAGCTGAGGAACTAGCCGATTTAGGTATTGATACTATTATTATTTATACGACTGAGACAGCTAATGATATTATTGAAAGCTATAAAAATTTAGATAGTATAAAATTATTAAATTTAGAAAATAATAAATGTTTAGTTAAAAGAAAAAAATAATTAAATTAAATACTTGCTCAGTAATTGAGTAGGTGTTTTTTCTTTTACTTGAAAAATTATTTTAGTATTATTCTATTTTTATGTTATACTTTTAGTAGCAGTATTATAGAGAGGATATTATGCAAGAATTTATTTTGTCTATTATGAATCAATTTGGCTATTTTGGAGTATTTTTTATGATAGCCATTGAAAATATTTTTCCACCTATACCATCAGAAGTTATACTTTTATTTGGTGGCTTTATGACTACCTATACTAACTTAAATATTCTAATGATGGTAATATCTGCTACTTTAGGTTCCTTGTTTGGAGCTTTATTACTTTACTATGTTGGTAAAATCTTTAATAAAGAAAAATTAAAAAAGATTGTATCTGGTAAAGTTGGTAGAATGTTGAGACTAAAAACTACGGATATTGATAAAGCTGATAATTGGTTTGATACTAAAGGTAACAAAACTGTTTTCTTTTGTAGGTTTATTCCTTTGGTTAGAAGTTTAATATCTATTCCTGCTGGTATGTCTGAAATGCCTATTTGTAGGTTTATTGTTTATACATTATTTGGTTCATTAATTTGGAATATAGTTTTAATCGTTTTAGGATCTATAGTAGGTGAAAATTGGACTTCTATTTTAAATGTTTTAAATACATATTCACATGTAGTAGTTATTATTTTGATTATTATATTTATATCGTTAATATGGTTATTTTATAGTAAAAGAAGAAATAATAAGTGATTTTTTGGAGGTTAGTATGGATGATAGTCGTATTTTAGATAGAGATGATTATTTATTAAAGGAATTGCCTAATGGTAAGAGAATTATGGTTCGTGATTTACAGTTAGAAGTTTTATCAGTAATGGATGAAATAGCTCGTGTTTGTGATAAGAATAATATACCATATATGTTAATTGCTGGTAGTGCTTTAGGAATAGTAAATTATAAAGGATTTATACCATGGGATGATGATATGGATGTTTCAGTGCCTATTGAGTATTGGGATAAGTTTATTGTGGCAATGAAGAATGATTTGGGTGATGATTTCTATTTTGATTCATATGAAATTGATAAAAAATATAATACTATATCTGGGCCTTGGATGAAGGTTAGAAAAAAAAATACATATATTGAAGAAGTTAATGTACTACTTAAGAATAGATGTAAAAGGGGGGATGGAGTTTTTGTTGATGTCATTCCATATGGTGGTATTGCCCAAAATAAATTTATAGATGAACTTGAGAGAACGTTAGTAAAAATAAATATGTTATTTATTGTTTTATTTGATAATCTGCATATTAATCCAGTTTTATTTAAAAGCTTTGTTTATTGGTTTAGTAAAAAATGTCATTATTGGCATCGCAACAGTAAATATGTTTCACAACCAGTTTCTGTTCCTTGGGAAAAATTTCTAAAAGAACCAGTTTTTTTAAGGGATGATGTTTATCCACTTAAGAAATATTCTTTTGAAGGACGTATTTTTACATCATATAATAATATCGAAAAGATACTTAAGGAATGGTATGGCCAAAATTGTCTAAAGAAATGGGATGGAAAAAAATGGGTAGAAACATTGCCTGTTCAAAAAAGAAAACCTAAGCATATTAAAGATATTAATTTAGATGGAGATAAACCTTTAAAAGATTAGTATTTTCTTCTTCTAAAATTTAATCTTGTGTGATAGAATTAATTAGGGTACAGAGAGGTGGCTAACTTATGAAAAAAAATGAAGAATTGCAGTCAGAGAAAAAGAAACAAGAAAAAAAGAAAACTAAAAAGATAGAAAAAGTAGATACAGAAGTAGAAAAAGAAGAAAATAATGATAATAGTTCAGAAGTTAGAGAAGTTATCGTTGAAAAGAAGGTTGGATTTAATTATTTGGAAGTTATCCTAATAATGATAATAACGCTTATTTTAGGAGGATTTTTAGGTAATTTTATTGCTCGTTTTAGTGATAAAAATAATATTAATACTGATAAGAGCCAGGTGTCTGATGCTAATTCATCAGAGTTTAAAGAATTTATTGATACCTACAACGATATTCGTACTAATTATTATGAAGATCTTGATAATAAAGAATTATTAAATGCGGGTATTAAGGGTATGATAGAATACCTTGATGATAAGTTTTCTAATTATATGGATAAAGATGAAACCGAGTCATTTAATGAACAAGTTGAAGGAAAGTATACTGGTATTGGGGTAGAAATAGTTAAAGATGGTGACGGATTAGTAACTATAGTTAGAATATTTAAAGATACTCCTGCTGCTAAATCAGGATTAAAAGTTGGTGATCAGTTCTTAGAAGTAGCTGGTAATGAAGTAAAAGATAAGACTACTAGTGAACTTGCTACTATGATTAAGAATATTAACGATAAAGAATTTACAGTTAAAGTTATGAGAGATAGTAAAGAACTTGAATTTACTCTTAGTTGTGAAGAAGTTAATATAGAATCAGTTAGTGGTGAGATACTTGAAAAGAATGGTAAGAAAGTCGGATATATAAATATTAGTGTTTTTGCTTCTAATACTTATTCACAATTTTTATCAGAATTATCAGATTTAGAAGTACAGGGTTTTGATTCATTAGTAATTGATGTTAGAGGAAATACAGGCGGCTATTTAACTACTGTTACTAATATAGCTTCTATTTTCTTAGAAAAGGGAAAAGTTATTTATCAGTTAGATACAAAAGGCGTAGTAGAAAAAATTAAAGATACCACTGCTATGAAAAAGACTTATCCTATTGCGGTATTAATTGATAAAGGTAGTGCTTCTGCTTCAGAAATACTTGCATCAGCTTTAAAAGAATCATATGGAGCTATGGTAGTTGGTACAGCATCCTATGGAAAAGGTACAGTACAGCGTGCTTATCAATTAGAAAGCGGAGCTACTATTAAATATACAATTCAAAAATGGTTAACACCTAAAGGTAATTGGATTAATGAAGTTGGCGTTGAACCAACTACAGTTGTAGAACTTAGTGATGATTATATTTCCAATCCTAGCAATGATACTGATAACCAATTACAGAAAGCTTTAGAATTATTAAGTAAATAAATTTTATCACCATGATATGGTGGTAATTTTTTTGTCGAAAATTAGCACTCTCTATTGACAAGTGCTAAAAATTGAGTATAATATTAAATACGAGGTGATTAGTATGTATCAAAATATGGAACAAGAAGAAAATGTTTTAGAAAAGTATGGACGAAATATTATTGAAGATGCCAAAAAAGGTAAGATTGATCCAGTAATTGGTAGGGATGAAGAAATTCGTAGCATTACTAGGATTTTGTCTCGTAAAACTAAAAATAACCCTGTATTAATTGGTGAACCTGGTGTAGGTAAGACAGCTATAGTTGAGGGACTTGCACTTAGAATTATACGTGGTGATGTTCCTACTAGTTTAAAGGATAAAACTATTTGGGAACTTGATATGGCTAGTTTGGTGGCTGGAGCTAAATATCGTGGTGAATTTGAGGAGAGACTTAAAAATGTTTTAAATGAAGTTAAAAAATCTGATGGACAAATTATTATGTTTATCGATGAAATTCACACTATAGTTGGTACTGGTGCTGAAGGAGCTATGGATACCTCTAACATATTAAAACCAATGTTAGCTCGTGGCGAAATACATGTTATTGGTGCTACTACTCTTAATGAATATCGTAAGTATATTGAAAAGGATGGGGCACTTGAACGTAGATTTCAAAAAATATTAGTTGCACCTCCTACTGTAGAGGATACAATTACTATTCTTCGTGGGTTAAAGGAACGTTTTGAAATCCATCATGGTGTATCTATACAAGATAGGGCTCTAATAACAGCTGCAACTTTATCTAATCGTTATATTACTGATAGGTTTTTACCAGATAAAGCTATTGATTTAGTTGATGAAGCTTGTGCTACAATACGTGTTCAAATGGATTCAGTACCAACTAGTTTGGATACTTTAACTCGTGAAATTATGAGACTTCAAATTGAACGTGAGGCAATTAAAAAAGAAAAAGATGAAATTTCTAAGAAACGTGTAGAATCTATTGATGAAACACTAGAAAACTTGCAGAAACAAGAGAAAGAATTACGTGCTGCTTGGGATAAAGAAAAATCTATTAATGATGATATTAAAGCAAAGAAAAAGGAAATTGAGAAGGCTAAATTTGAATTGGATCAGGCAGAAAATGATTATGATTTGGAACGTGCAGCTAAATTACGTCATGGTGATATTCCAGCATTAGAAAAAGAGTTGGCTAATTTAAATAATTTAGAGAAAAATAAAATATTAAGTGATACTGTAACTAGTGAAGATATAGCATCTGTTATTTCTAAATGGACCAATATACCAGTTAGTAAATTGGTTAGTGGTGAAAAAGAGAAGTTATTATCACTTGAAGAAAATATGAAGAAGCGTGTAATTGGTCAAGATGAAGCTATTAAACTAGTAAGTGACGCTATTATTAAGAGTCGTAGTGGAATTAAAGATCCTAATAGACCTATTGGTTCATTTATTTTCTTAGGACCTACTGGTGTAGGTAAAACTGAGATTGCTAGAACATTAGCTTATGAATTATTTGATGATGAAAAACATATGATTCGTATCGATATGAGTGAGTATATGGAAAAATTCTCTGTTAGTAGATTAATTGGTTCTCCTCCAGGATATGTTGGATACGAAGAGGGGGGACAATTAACAGAAGCAGTTAGACGTAATCCATATAGTATAGTCTTATTTGATGAGATTGAAAAGGCACATCCAGAAGTATTAAATTTACTTTTACAGATATTAGATGATGGTCGCGTTACGGATTCTAATGGACGTACAGTGGACTTTAAAAATACTATAATTATTATGACATCTAATCTTGGTAGTGAATATATTTTAGATGGTAATACCAGTATGGTTATGGATGAAGTAAAAAGACACTTTAGACCAGAATTTATCAATCGTATTGATGAGATTATTGTGTTTAATCCACTTACAAAAGATAATATACGTAAGATATTAGATAAATTAATACAAGAGATGGAGGATCGTCTAAAAGAAGATAATATTCATATTACTTTAACTGATGCTGCTAAGGATTATCTAGTAGAAAATGGATATGATGTTACTTATGGTGCTAGACCATTAAAGAGACTTTTAAGTCGTACAGTAGAAACTAGTTTAGCCAAGGTTCTTATTAATAATGAGGTTAAGTTTGGCATGGAACTAATAGTTGATTATAAAGATAATAATTTCGTTATTACTACAAGGGAGAAGGAAAATTAACCTTCTCTTTTTTCGAATTATAAAATAAAAAGCTATTGCTCTATGGGAATTTTGTTTGTATAATAGTAAGACATGTAGTAGATATATGTCTAATATATGGAAAGAGGCGGTAAAATGAAAAAATATCCAGTAATATTATTTCTTCTTTCCTTTTTATTATTAATTTTTATTTATATTTTTCCACTATATAGTATAAATATTTTATTAATTAGTTTTAGTATTTCGTTATTAGTATTTTTTGGGTTGTGGAATCAATATCCTAATTACTCATATCCTATATATTTATGCTTTTTACTTAGAATTTTGTATCAGGGATATTTTGGTGAATCATTAATTATATTATATATGTTTAATATATATCTTTTAATATTTACTGGTTTGGCTAATCATTATAGAATTGGTAGAAGTGCTTTTTGGAAAAAATTTAATGTATTAAACTTGATAGAGTTGTTGATTTTAATAATTAGTTTAATTAGTAATTATCCTCTTTATTACTTTGCTTTAATCTTTAATATTATATTTATTTTTAATTCTCATACTAATTTATTTATGTTAGCTGTATGTTTAAATAATTTAAATAAAAATAAGATAGTAGTTTCTAATTCTATTAAATTTATAGAATTATCTAGGGTAAATAACTTAATTTTTACTAAAACAGGAGTACTTACTTTAGGTGATTTCCATATTCAGAATTTAGTTACTGGTAAATCTAAATTATTTTGGAAGTATCTTAGTTATGCAGAAGCTACTAGAGATAATAGAATAGCTAACTTTATTAGGAATAGTTCAGATTTTCAGAAAATTGATTTAAGTAAAAGAGATAACTACTATGAGTTTGATAATGGTATTTATTATCAACTTTTAGGTAAAGATATTTTAGTTGGTAATAGAGAGTTATTATTAAATAATGGTATTGATGTTCCAATTAGTGACGGGATGGGTACTTTTATTTATGTTGCGGAAAATAAGAAGCTTATTGGTTATCTAATATTATCTGATAAGATATGTATGAGTACTGGTGATACTATAAAAAAATTTAAGAAGATGAATAACTTGCATCTAGTTACATTCTCTAAGGATCAAGAAAAGTTAACTACTAGTGTTTCTAGAAGCTTAGGTATTAGGGATAGTTATGGTAATTTAAATGATTCTAGTGCTTCATTTTGGCTATATTATATAAGGTGTCAACATGGTAGAAAAGTAGCTATTATTAGTGATACTGTTAACAACTATATGACTGATATTAGTATTAAACTTTCTTCTAATAGTAGTTGCTTTGATAAATGTGATATAATGATCATAGGTGAAGATATTGAATTAGGTTTATATTTGTTTAAACTAAGTTATTTTTATAATAGTTTTAAATCTACTGTTAGTAATATATTGGCGATAAGTCAAATATTATTAGTTATATTAGGTTTACTAATGTTTTCTAAGATTTGGATGATAGTATTTTTTCAAGTATTAGTTATGATAATGTTACTTGTTTACTCTATCTTTATGATAAATAAGAATATGAAGGGATGATAATATGAAATTAATTCGTGATGTTGCTTCTAAATTAGGTATTAATAGTGATGACTTATATAATTATGGTAATTATATAGCTAAGGTTACAACTGATGTTAGTAGTGATAAAACTGGTAAATTAATATTGGTAACAGCAATTAATCCTACCCCATATGGGGAGGGAAAGACTACTGTTAGCATTGGATTAAATGATGCTTTATGGAAGATTAATAAAAAATCGGTAGCATTGTTGCGTGAACCTTCGCTAGGACCTGTCTTTGGTTTAAAAGGGGGGGCAACCGGAGGGGGTATGGCAAGAATCCTTCCTGATAATGAAATTAACTTACATTTTACTGGAGATTTTCATGCTATTACTTCTGCTAACAACTTATTGTGTGCCTCAATTTATAATCACATTTATCAAGGAAATAGTTTAAATATTGATAAAGATACTATCTGTGTAAAAAGATGTATGGATATGAATGATAGAGCCTTAAGAGATGGCTTTAATATTACAGCTGCTAGTGAGGTTATGGCAATATTTTGTTTAGCTAAGGATAGATTTGATCTGCGTGATAGATTGGCTAATATTTTGGTAGCTTATGATATTAATGGTGAACCAATTTATGCTAGAGATTTAAAAGTAGATGGTGCAATGGCTTTACTTTTAGAACAGGCTTTTTATCCTAATGTTGTGCAAACACTAGATGGTAACCCAGTTTTTGTTCATGGAGGACCGTTTGCTAATATTGCTCATGGATGTAGTAGCATTGTTTCTACTAAGCTTGGACTTAGTTTAGCTGATTATGCAGTTACTGAAGCTGGATTTGGCAGTGATTTGGGAGCAGAAAAATTTATAGATATTAAATGCCGCCAAGCAGGAATTAAACCTAGTATGATAGTGTTAGTGGTAACTGTTAGGGCTATAAAGTATAGTGGTATTGACAATCTACAGGCTCATATTGATAATCTAAATAATTATAATATTCCTTTTTGTGTAGCATTAAATCACTTTACTGATGATAAAAATGAAGATATCGAGGAAATAGAGGATTACTGTAAAAAACAGAATGTTGATTTTATGATGATTGATCCATATAATAAGGGTGGAGATGGAGTAATTAATTTAGCTAAATATATTGTTGGTAATACTTCTAGTGATACTAAGCTATCTTATATATATTCATTAGGTATTCCTGTTATTGATAAGATGAATTTAATAGCTACTAGGGTATATCATGCTAAGGACGTTATATATAGTGATAAAGCTTTAGATAAGTTAGAACAAATTGAAAAACTTGGTATCAGTCATTATCCTATTTGCGTTAGTAAGACCCCCTTTTCTATTAGTGATGATGCTAAGAAATTAGGTTATCCTAAAGATTATAGAATTGTGGTTGATGATATTATAATTCAAACTGGTAGTCGCATGCTTATCTTCTTACTTAATAAAGTTATTACTATGCCAGGTTTACCACATAATCCTAAATACGAAGAGTTTGAATAAACTCTTTTTTCTTGCATTTTTCGATATTTTGTGGTATTATATGTTCAATTTTTCGGGGGTGTTAGTGTGAAAAATAACGATAAAATGGATCTTCAAAAATTGCTTTCATGGAAAGAAGTTTTTCAGTTAGGTGAAATTACAGATAATCATACATTATTATTTGGTAGTGAATATTTTAAAAAATTATGTAGTAAATCTCTTCGTGATAAATTCATGGATGATTATGATAGATTAGTTATTAGACCAATACAAGAAGCATTTCCTAAACTAGCTAAAGCTATTCCGTATTTTGATATTCGTTTTAGATATGATAAAGAACATTTATTTGTTATTAGTCCTGAATGTTTTTTTGTTGATATACTTATTGTATGTTTTGGAGACTATATAGATGGTCATAATTTAAAAGAATTAGCTACTAATATAGCTAATATGGATTATGAAGAGGCTAAAGCTGCTACATTGGGTTATTTGGGTTCTATGCGTGAAGAACTTAATAAGAAACGTTATAGTTCTGATTCCTCATCATTAGTGATTGAATCTGAAGATGGTAAATTGCAGTTATCTATTTTAGATGTTTATAAGATGATTAATTATGCCTATAAAAATTATGATTATATTTATAGTGAATTATTAAAAATTAGAAACTATCAATTCTTAGATAGTGTTTCTAAGGATTCATTTATGTTACAGATGGGTTATTACATATTCCATCACCATGAAGCTTCAAGTAAATCTGGTAGTCAAGTAGGATTTGAATATAATAGTTTGTGTTACTTACATAATTATAAATTATTAGTTGATTACTTGACGGAGGTTAATTCTGAAAAATATACATATTCATTTAAGGAACCAGGTAGTAATTATATACTTACATCCGAAGATTTATATAAGGTAATTACTGATATAGATGAAGCAGCTATTAGTAATGATATGTATCGTCAATTTGTAGAGAAATATAAAACATATGAAGACTTATTGAAAGATAAAGCTAAGGATACATGGAATCGTATTAGAAAAGAAAAATTTTATAAAACAGTAGAGTGTAACTGGGAAGTAATACCTGAAGGTAATATTAAAAATAGTGGTAGTGGTAGAAGTGTAAGAAAGCCTAGTATTTCATCAAATGATGAGGCTAGGGCTAATCTTAAAAAAGCTTATGATTTATTGGATAAAAAGGTAGATGTTTTTTATCAACAGGATTGTGAACAATTAGTTGGTAAAAACCACTTTATTGGTTATATTGGATTCTTATATCCAAATGATATAGTTATATTTGAAAGATTCTACAAGGTAAGTAAGAAGGATCCTAGTGTAAAAAAACCAACTATGAATGAAGCTATTTATGTAATGCATAGAGATAATTTTGAAGAGTTGTCTAAACTTTCTAAATCTGAAATAATTAGTTATATACAAGATTTTGGTAATAAAGATGTTATGAGAATTTATCATAAGGGTGCTTGGATGGAACGTGTTAGTAGAATTATTAATGCAACTAGTTACAATGAAAATGATTTAACTATTATAGATAAGTTAGTTTCTGATATATCTATTCAAGATGATAAAGGTAAAACAAAAATTTATGAATAAATTATTATTAGAAAAAATTATAGATAATAAAGAAATACTAGAAGAACTTTTAGTAATAGATAATGAACGTATGGGAACTAATATAACAGTGAATGTACTTTTACAAAAATTACTATTTGCTTCTAAAAAATATAATATTGAAAATCAGAATAATATTTTAATTATTTATGATGGTAATCCATGTATAACTTATCAATTATTGAATAGTTTTACATTGGTTAATAATATTATCTTATACCCTAACTATTCTTATTTAGGTATTAATAGTCTATTAGTTAATCTGTATGATAATAATAAATGTTTCTTATCAAAAGATAGGAATTATAATAAATACTTAAACAGTCAAATGATATTTGAACAAGTATATGTAGTTGGCAATATAGAAATGTATGAATTAATTAAGAGAGATTTTACAAATACTATATTTATTGAGGAATAAGATTTATTCCTCTTTTTTGTATATAATTTTTAGTTATAGTTAAACTAATAATGGTGATAAAATGACAACTATTTTAGATATTATATTAAGAAGTTTTGTGTCAATAGTGGTTTTATTTATAATTACAGAGTTAATGGGTAAAAAACAAATTAGTCAATTGAATATGTTTGATTATATTATAGGTATTAGTATTGGCTCTATTGCTGCTAGTTTATCTGTAGATAATTCTATTAATTATGCAGATGGTATTATAGCTATAATTGTATATGGAGTTATGGCTACAGCAATATCTTTTCTTACTACTAAGTTTATTAAATTTAGGAGATTTTTTACGGGTACACCGTCTATATTAATGAAGAATGGTAAATTTATTTATTCAAATTTAAAGAAGAGTAGACTTGATATTAATGATTTTTTACAGGTTGCTAGGGAAAATGGATATTATGATATAAGTCAAGTAAATTATGCTATTTTAGAGCCTAGTGGTAAAGTTAGTTTTTTACTTAAAGCTAAGTATAATCCAGTTACTGTTAATGATAGTAAGCTAAAAGTATCAGATAATGGGGCATTGGGTAATTTAGTAATAGATGGTAAATATATGAAAAATAATATTAAAAATATTGGTAAAACTGTAGAATGGCTTAATAAAAGATTAAGCAATATGGGTTATGATGATGTTAGTAATATACTATTAGTTACTTGTGATAATAAGGAAAAGTTGTCTATATTTTTGAAGGAAGAAGAGAATTATAATTTAGATATTTTTGAATAGTAATAAATGTAAAGTTTGATTTTCGATATTCTATTTAATAGTATTTTATTGGTTACTGTGTTATAATTTAGTTAATAAGATACGGAGGTATGAATATGAAGAAAAGGGGCTTTACATTAATAGAGATGATAGTAGTGTTATTATTACTAGGAATAGTAATAGTTTTAGTATTACCAGCAGTTAGAGGATTAACTTATAATAGTAATAGTAAAAAATATCAGCAATTAGAAAAAACTATAAATGAGGCAGCTAAATTATATTCAAGTTCATATCAGGGAGAATTAGTAAATACTAGTTATGAATGTTTTAATATTCCTTATAGTACTTTAATAAAAGAGGGATTAATAGAGGAAGAGGATATAAACTGTAGTGGAAATATAATCATGAGAAAAAGAAAAAAAATAGGATATGATTATGAACAGTATTTAACGTGTAAGAATAGTAAAGGAGAAGTAATACATCAGGAGAAAAGGCCAGCAAGTTTATTAAAGTGTATAGGATTTAGTGGAAAGTTTGTAGTTAACTATGATTTATATACTGATAGTAATTATAGTAATGGTTATACACAGGGTAATTGGGAGAAGTATGTGTATTCAAAGTATAAGAGTGAAAGCCCATATGGGAGTGGAATAGAGAAATATCAGTATACAAAAGATTTAATAAATTGGATAGATATAACTGGAGATAGTGAGACTTATACGAACTTTAATGGAAATGTATATGTAAGAGCGATAGATCAGGATGGAAATATAAGTAGTATGGCCCATCATTTGATAAAAACAGATACAACGGGACCAAGTTTTAGTTTAAGTAATAATGAGAATGCAATAACAGAGAATAATACGATGGTAGTAAATGTAAGTAATGTAAGTGATAAGGGAATAGGAATAGAGAGTGGAGGAAATATATATTCATTTGATAATGGAAGTACATGGGTAAATAATAGTTCAAAGGAATATTTATTAGCATCAACAGGGACGATACAAGTAAAAGATAAGTTAGGTAATGTAACGACTCAACCAGTATCAGTAATAAAGGCATGTAGTGGAAGTTTAGCAAATGCAACAAGTGATAAGATATTAACAGGATATAGTGCTTGGGTAAATGGAAGTTTAGTGAATGGAACTATGAAGAATAATGGAGCAGTTAATATAGCTCTTAATTCAGGAGATAGTTATACAGTACCAGCGGGATATCATAATGGAAGTGGAAAGATAACTACAAAGACATTAGCTGAACAAACACCAGGAACAGCTACAGCAGATAATATAACTGAAGGGAAGACTGCTTGGGTGAATGGGAAGTTAATTACTGGAACAGGAGCTGATATTAAGTCTTCTTATACTAATTCAATTTCAGCGCTTTATAATAGTCAAGCTATAACCGAATCTTTAGGTACTACGGGATGTTACAGTTCGGCCCATAATAATCAGGGTGCTTGGTATGCAGATGATGATAATTTTAATTATAGTAAAACTTTAAGCTTGTATGAAACTTCAGGAAAAAAGCATGCAGCGTTAAACATTATTAATTTTAATATTTCATGTTCTTCTGATAATGCATATTCTGAGACTTGGGGACGTTATAATATGAGTTATTCTGTTACTACTAATAATGGTAAGAGTCTTGCATCTGGAAGTATTTCTGGGTCTAATGGACAGACAGCAAGTAGAGTTATAACTATTAATTTATTTGCTTCTCAATTAGGTGATGCTAAAGAAGTAACTATTAGTATATCTGGAAATACAAGTGCTCGTGCTGCTACTCATAAAGATTCACAAGGACGCGCGGATGTTACCGTTACTAATATTTATGCAACTTATTTACCAATGGAATAAAAGCTAAATTTATTTAATATTTTAGCTTTTTTTGATATACTTATGTTAGAGGTGATTAGTCTGAAAACAATTGAAGTTTTCATCACTATGTGTGCCTTGAATGAAGTGAAATGAATGTGAGGTTAATATGAAAATTTTAACAATTAATGCTGGTAGTTCTTCAATGAAGTTCTCAGTTATAGAATTGCCACAAGAAAAAGAATTAATTAATGGGTATTTTCAAAGAATAGGGATAGATGGTAGTTTCTATGATGTGAAAATTAATGGTGAGAAATTACATCGTGATATCGAACTTCCTAACCATTTAGTTGCGTTAGAGCTATTAAAGAAGGAAATAGTAGATTTAGGTGTCGTTAAGTCATTATCTGAAATAGATGGTATTGGGCATAGACTTGCTCATGGTGGTGAGAAATATGCTAATAGTGTTTTAATAGATGATGAAGTTATTGCAACATTCAATAAGTTTAGGAAATTAGCTAAGCTTCATATGCCAGCAATGCTTTCATGTATTGAAGCTAGTAAAGAGGCTTTTCCTAATACACCAATGGTAGCTGTCTTTGATACTGCTTTTCATCAATCAATGGATAAAGTTAATTTCCTATATCCGGTTCCATATGAATGGTATACTAAATATGGGGTAAGAAGATATGGCTTTCATGGAACAAGTCACAAATATATAAATCGTGAAATTAGTAAATATTTGAATAGGAATGATTTAAAGGTTATTTCATGTCATATTGGTAGTGGGGCTTCACTATGCGCCATAGACTCTGGCAAAGTTATTGATACATCTATGGGTTTTAGTCCTATGACTGGTATTATGATGGGAACACGCCCAGGAGATATTGATCCAGCTATTATTGAATACATGATGGATGAAGCTCATATGAGTTTAGAAGATATTATGGTAGCATTAAATAGAAAGAGTGGTTTAGAGGGAATCTGTGGTAAATCTGATTCTCGTGATGTGGAAGATGGAATTAAAAATGGTAATGAGATGTGTAAATTGGCTCAGGATATGTATGCTCAGAAAGTAGCTAACTTTATAGCTATGTATAATAATGAATTAAGTGGTGCTGACGTTATTGTTTTAACTGCTGGAATTGGGGAAAATTCTAAACAAATGAGAAAAGATATTATTGATAGAATTACTTCATTAGGTGTTAAGATAGATGAAGAAAAAAACAATTTTAGAGGGGAATTTAGATTGATATCTACTGACGATTCTAGTATTCCAGTTTATGTAATCCCTACTAATGAAGAGTTAATGATAGCTTTAGATACATATGATATAGTTAGTAACTAATATAAAGTTTAAGATTAATAAAAAAATCTTAAGCTTTTTCTTTATATATTTTTACTTTATGGTATACTTATTACAAGATACGGAGGTATGAATATGAAGAAAAGGGGCTTTACATTAATAGAGATGATAGTAGTGTTATTATTACTAGGAATAGTAATAGTTTTAGTATTACCAGCAGTTAGAGGATTAACTTATAATAGTAATAGTAAAAAATATCAGCAATTAGAAAAAACTATAAATGAGGCAGCTAAATTATATTCAAGTTCATATCAGGGAGAATTAGTAAATACTAGTTATGAATGTTTTAATATTCCTTATAGTACTTTAATAAAAGAGGGATTAATAGAGGAAGAGGATATAAACTGTAGTGGAAATATAATCATGAGAAAAAGAAAAAAAATAGGATATGATTATGAACAGTATTTAACGTGTAAGAATAGTAAAGGAGAAGTAATACATCAGGAGAAAAGGCCAGCAAGTTTATTAAAGTGTATAGGATTTAGTGGAAAGTTTGTAGTTAACTATGATTTATATACTGATAGTAATTATAGTAATGGTTATACACAGGGTAATTGGGAGAAGTATGTGTATTCAAAGTATAAGAGTGAAAGCCCATATGGGAGTGGAATAGAGAAATATCAGTATACAAAAGATTTAATAAATTGGATAGATATAACTGGAGATAGTGAGACTTATACGAACTTTAATGGAAATGTATATGTAAGAGCGATAGATCAGGATGGAAATATAAGTAGTATGGCCCATCATTTGATAAAAACAGATACAACGGGACCAAGTTTTAGTTTAAGTAATAATGAGAATGCAATAACAGAGAATAATACGATGGTAGTAAATGTAAGTAATGTAAGTGATAAGGGAATAGGAATAGAGAGTGGAGGAAATATATATTCATTTGATAATGGAAGTACATGGGTAAATAATAGTTCAAAGGAATATTTATTAGCATCAACAGGGACGATACAAGTAAAAGATAAGTTAGGTAATGTAACGACTCAACCAGTATCAGTAATAAAGGCATGTAGTGGAAGTTTAGCAAATGCAACAAGTGATAAGATATTAACAGGATATAGTGCTTGGGTAAATGGAAGTTTAGTGAATGGAACTATGAAGAATAATGGAGCAGTTAATATAGCTCTTAATTCAGGAGATAGTTATACAGTACCAGCGGGATATCATAATGGAAGTGGAAAGATAACTACAAAGACATTAGCTGAACAAACACCAGGAACAGCTACAGCAGATAATATAACTGAAGGGAAGACTGCTTGGGTAAATGGAAAGTTAATTACCGGAACAGGAGCTGACGTTAAGTCTTCTTATACTAATGGTTATAATGCTGGATTAGTTGATGGAAAAGAAAATGCAGTTAAAAAATTACGCGTTGATTCATTTAAAACCTATGATGTTTCTGCTACATCTGGTAGTACTTCATCATTTTCAATTAATACCGGTACTTCTAAAGGAACAGTTAAAAGTGGGAGCTTTAATTATCAATCAGTATCAATATATATAAATACTACTCCTAATAATGAAGCTGCGTTATTAAATACTATTACATTTCAATTATCTGATGGTAATGGTAATTCATCTAATGGCGGTAATTCATCTAGTAGTTCAAGTTATACTATTTATGATGGAAATCCAAGTAATAATATAGTTATTGCTTCTGGTGGTAAGGGTTCAATCTCAATAAATCTTTTTAGTTATAAATTAACTAGTGATTATATTACTATTATGGCTTCTGGTGCTGGTTATGCTCGTCATGGCTCTATTAGTAATGATGGTGTAGCTACTGCTTCTGCTTCTATTACTAGTGTTAAAGCTAACTATTTAACCTTATCTTATAGTGATTAGCAAAATAAAAGTTCTTCAAAAATCGAAGAACTTTTTATTTTGTTTATATTAACGGGATTTCTTTTACATATTCATTTAATGGTTTTATACGATATTTTAATTCATCCATTTCAAATGTTCCTATGAATCCTGGTTTTGCATTTATTAAATCTGGGATTCTATTAACTATGCTGGCACAGGTTAATTCAACAGTTGATGGTTTATTAACTATTATAGTAGTATTAGGTTCACCCTCTACTGTCCATTCATTTTTATCAAATTCTTCAGGGGCGTATACTTTGCCAACACATTTTGTTTCTAGAGTTATTCCTTCCATAGTTTCAGTTGTTACTATGGCACTCATACCAGTTGCCATACCAGTTTTTATATCCATTTTTAAAGTAGTAGAGTGTATATCATCTTTATATGTCTCAGGAATACATTTTTGACTTTGATATTTAACAGTTAAACCCAGTTTACCACAAAGCCAACCATTAACATTCCACATATAACTTGGTAAATAATTACCACTGTTTATAATTTCTTGTCTTTCTTCATCTGATATGTTATCAACTGAAGCTACTTGTTTATCAAATTCTTCTAGTGTTAATCCAGCACCATGAGCTTTAGCTAATGCTATTCCATAGTCTTCAACGTTGTACCAAGATTCACCTTTAATCTTAGTAATTTTATGAGTAGATGCACCGATTGCACTAATTAATTCTCCCCAATAAATATCTTGATAACCACTACCGGCAATGGTACAGTTATTTTTTCTAGCTTGAATATCTATTTCCTTAGTTAGATTAGGGTTAGAGTTCCAAGAAAAGAAAGCTTCTTCACAAGTAGTAATAGCATTTATCCCTAATTCTGCACATAATTTTAATGGGTTCTCACAATCTTTTAATAGACTCATCGTAGTAATTATGCAAGCATCTGGTTTTAGCCTTTCTAATAGTTCTTTAGCATTATCTATGGACGTTACTTTTACACCTTTTTCCTCACACTCTATAATAGTTCCAATATCCTTACCAATAACTAAAGGATTAATATCAATAGCTCCTACTATTTCAGCACCTTTTTCATATACATATCTCATTGTATATTTAGACATTTTACCAGTTCCAAATTGAACAATTCTTAGTTTTCGTTCCATATTATTCCTCCTATTTTAAAAATACACTACATTTTAAATACTTTCAATTATTTTTCTACTATAAAATTCGACTTTACTTGTTTATTGACATTATTACCTAGTAGTATTATAGTAATGGCAGTGAGGTGGGAGTATGTTAAAAATATTTACTACTAATAGTAAAACAGGTGAACTAGAATCTAGTAAAAAAATTAAAAAAGGGTGTTGGATAGATCTTGTGAGACCTAGTGATGAAGATATAAGATTTTTAACGGATTCATTTGAAATGGATACTAGTTTTATTGGCTATTTTCTTGATGATGAAGAGCAGCCTAGAATTGATTATGATGAAGATAACGATATTAGAATGATTATTATTGATGTACCTATACGTGAAAAAAGGAATAATTACACGATTGTTTCTACTATACCGTTAGCTATTTTAATTATTAAAGATTCTTACTTAGTTACAGTGTCACTAGAAGAAAGTGATACTATTAAAGAATTTAAGCATCGTAAAGTAAAAGAATTCTATTCATTTAAGAAAACACGCTTTATTCTTCAAATATTTTATCGTACCGCTACTTCTTATTTAAAATATTTAAGAAATTTAAATCGTGAGATAGAAAAAGCTGAATCTAAGATGCTTAGAGCTACTAATAATCGTGATTTAGCTAATCTACTTAATATAGAAAAGAGTTTAGTTTATATTACTACCTCTTTGAAGTCTAATGAATTAGTATTAGAAAAGATATTAAAGGGTAATATTTTGCCTTTATATGAAGAAGATAATGAATTGTTAGAGGATGCTATTATTGAAAATAAACAGTGTATTGAAATGGCTAATTTATATCGTGAGATTTTAAGTAGTACCACTGATTCTTTTGCTACTATTATTTCTAATAATTTAAATACAATTATGAAGTTCTTAGCTGGTATTACTATAGTTATTTCTATTCCTACTATGGTTGCTTCATTTATGGGAATGAATGTTGATTTTGGTGGTTTTCAGGATTATCCATATGCTTTCTTTATATTAATTGGATTGTCTTTAGTTTTATCTTGTGTAGTAGCATATATTTTAAAGAAAAAGAATATGTTATAGTGGTTATTTTTAGTTTTATATAGTATAATTATATTAGGAAGTGAGTTTTATGTCTAGTATTTGGCTTGGTGTTTTTATAGCTCTTATATTTCTAGAACTAGCTACTATTAATTTAGTATCTATTTGGTTTGCAATTGGGGCTTTAGCTAGTTTTGTAGCTAGTCTATATGTAGTAGATGTTTCAATCCAAATAGCTATATTTGTGGTTGTTAGTACGATTTCATTATTGCTTACTAAGAAATTTGTATCTAAAATTCGTACTAGGAAACCAGAAAGGACTAATTTAGATCGAGTAATTGGCGAAGTTGGAATAGTTACAGCAGATGTTTCTAAATTAGAACCTGGTGAAGTTAAAGTTGATGGTAAAAGATGGAGTGCTGTTGCTAATAAAAATATTAAAGTTGGTAGTCGTGTTAAAATACTTTCTATAGATGGGGTAAAACTTCACGTTCAAGAATTAAAAGAAAATGAGGAGTGATAAAAATGGGATGGATTATTTTAATTATTATTTTAATGATTATTGTGTTTGGGGTTAAAATTATACCTCAATCAAGAGCTAAAGTTGTTGAAAGATTAGGTAGTTATCATAATACCTTGCAGACAGGCTTACATTATGTTATACCATTTATTGATCGTGTAGCTAATGATGTTACTTTAAAAGAAATTGTTAAAGATTTCGCACCACAACCTGTTATTACTAAGGATAATGTTACTATGCAAATTGATACAGTTGTTTATTTTCAAATAACTGATCCAAAGCTTTATACATATGGTGTTGAAAACCCAGTTAATGCTATTGAAAATTTAACTGCTACTACTTTACGTAATATTATAGGTGAACTTGAACTTGATCAAACTTTGACTAGTCGTGATATTATTAATTCTAAAATGAGATCTATACTTGATGAAGCTACTGATCCTTGGGGAATTAAAGTAAATCGTGTGGAAGTTAAAAATATTATTCCACCTAGAGATATTCAAGAGGCTATGGAAAAACAAATGAGAGCTGAACGTGAAAGACGTGAGAAGATTCTTCAAGCTGAGGGTGAAAAGAAAGCAGCTATTTTAATAGCTGAAGGTGAAAAAGAAAGTGCTATTTTAAGAGCAGATGCTAAGAGAGAAACTCATATTCGTGAAGCTGAGGGTGAAGCTCAGGCTATTTTAAAAGTAGCAGAGGCACAGTCTGGTGCATTAAAACTATTAAAAGAGGCTAAAGCAGATGATTCTGTACTTAAATTAAAAAGCTATGAAGCAATGGTAGGAGTAGCTAATGGTCAATCAACTAAAATTATTGTTCCTAGTGATTTACAGAATTTAGTAACTGCAGGTACAGTTATAGCTGAAAGCTTAGAAAAAACTAAAAAATAGTATATATTTTTTTAAATAGTAAATATTATAAATGGTGATGATTATGAGTAATAGTAGATATAAGTATTACTATTTGCTTGGTAAACATTACTATTTAGGTGCTAGTAAGCACAAAAAAAGGAGCTAGTCTCCTTTTTCTATGGCGTTAATTCAATAAGTATTGATTCTTTAGTATCATTTATATAAACTTGATAGTTTTTATTATCTAACTTATCTTTAATTTTATTATAATCTTTTAAATATATTTTAATCAGTATTACGCCTTTACTGTGTATTAAACTTAATAAATTATCTAGATTAAGTATTTTATCATAGTTAAGAATAATTAAACTTATTTTATTCTTATATTCTTTTGTAGGTATAGTATTAAAAACTTTTCCCCTAGTCACAATATTATTTATTTTATCTTTATAATTTTTATCTAAGTTTATTACTAATGAATTGGGTTTTAAATAGTACTCTAATCTTTCATTTATACGATTTTCTATTGATAAGTTGAAGCCTTGGTAAGTTCTTCTTTTTTTAATACCCAGGTTGGCTCAATTAAATCTTTTTTTACAGGATCACCAGTAATACGATTAATTACTATTTCTGGTCTTAAATATTCTAATTGAGATACTGTAATATCGATATATTCTTTTTCTGTTAGTATATGAAATTTTTCCTTTTGGTATAGTTTTTCTAGTAAAGTATTCTTAATAACATATAACATATGTATTTTTATTCCTTGAATATCTAAATTATTTAAGTATTTTACAGTTTCTATCATCATTTCTTTAGTTTCATATGGAAGCCCATTAATAATATGCACTATGATATTAATATTTCTTTTTCGTAATTTCTTTACCATATCTTCAAAGCATTTTAAATCATGACCCCTATTAATTAATTTGGTTGTTTTTTCATGTATGGTTTGTAGACCTAACTCAATGGTTAAATCAGTTCTTTTAGATAAATCTTCTAAATAGTCTAGACATTTATCACTAATTGCATCAGGGCGAGTAGCTATATTTAAGCCAACTACCTTGTCTAATTTTATTATTGGTTCGTATTTCTGTTTTAATACATCAACTTCGGCATAGGTATTAGTATTAGCTTGGAAGTAACCAATGTAAAGAGTGTCAGGCCATTTCTTTTTAATTATTTCTTTTTGCTCATTAAATTGAGTTACTATATCTTTTCTTTTATCACCAGCATAATCACCACTACCAAGTTTAGAACAGTAGATGCATCCACCATTTCCTTTAGTTCCATCTTTATTTGGGCAAGTAAAACCACCATCTAAACTGATTTTGGCTACTTTCTTACCATATCTATGTTTATAGTAATAATCTAATGTGTGATATGCTTTGTTGAAATCACTATATATAAAATTCATTTTTATCACCTTTTGGTTGTATTATATCATAAATTTTTATATAATTAATAATAAGAGGAGTGTGAAATTATGGAAGAGAATTCCAAAAAGAAGCAAAAGACAGGGATAATATTAGCTGTGGTGTTATCTGTTGTGTCAATTTTATTATTAGGATATGGATTTATAACATTAACTAATCCAAAAACGGTATTACTACAGAGCATTGGACGTTTTACTAATGGTACTAAAGATGCTTTAGGTGATGTAAATACTGATTTCTTAAAAGATATTATAAAAGAAGATAAAGTTTCAGTATCTTCAAATATTAATATTAGTATGAATGATCAAAAATTATTCGAAGCTGATTTAACTTATCTTGATAATAGAAAAGATAAAAAGTCAGCTGTTGATATTAGCCTAGCTCAAGGAGATGAAGCATTATTAGATGCTAGTATGATATTAGCTAATAATAATCTTTACTTAAAAGTTAAAGATATTATGGATTACTATTATACAGAATTTACTTATGCTTCATTATTAGAAGAGGCACCAGTAGAAGATTACCAAAAAGTAATAGATTATTTCTATGATTCAGTAAAAGAAGAAATAAATGAGAAAGATATTAAAAAATCTAAAGAGACAATTAAACTTGGCAATAAAGATAAGAAGACTACTAAATTAAGTTATGCTGTTACAGAAGCTAAACTTGCTAATATTTTATCTAGTACTGTATCTAAAATAGAAAAAGATGATAAGTTAATAACTGCTTTAGCTAAATCTAGTGGTGTAGATAAGAGGAAATTAGTAAATGGAATTAAATCATTACAGAAAGAATTAAAAGATGCAATTAAGAAATCTAAAGATGAAGAAGCAATATATTATAATGTTTATTATTATGGATTCAATAATATTGCATTATATGAATTAGTATATGGTACTGATTCACTTCGTGTTTATGAATATAATGATACTAAAGAAGTTGTTTTAGCTGAAGATAGTAATAGCTTATTTACTTTGAAGATGACCGGTAAGAACGATAATTATGATATTAGTGGTAAGATAGTAGATTATTCTTATAATGGTACTTATTCAACTAAAGATGATAAGTCTAGTTTAAGTCTTAATTTTACTATTGAAGGTGTTATAATTAATCTTAAAGTAGATGAAAATGTTAATGTAAAAGATCATAAGATAAGTACTTTAGTAAGTGCTACAGTTATGGGAACTACGATTGAAGCTCAGGTTAATACAGTATTTAATACTGGTGATACTGTTGATACATCTGTTATAAAGGATGCTAAGAGTTTTGATGAAATTAGTGATGCTGAGTTACAGACTATTATGACTAACTTACAGAAGCATCCTTTATATTCATTATTTTCACAGTATTTAGAAGATAATAATACAGAAGATGATGATGCTGAATTAGAATTTTAAAAAGGTACTTAGGTATCTTTTTTTTTTTAAGAATTTATGATATTATTTATGTAATAAGAATAGAGGGTGATACCATGAATGAAGAATTAAACAAGGAACCTGAAATGGTTAATAGTAGTAATGTTAAAGAAGTTGAGATAAATCCTGATTTATTATCAAATAAAGAAGCTACTTTTATTGGTAATACTTATCGTATTACTGTTTTAACTGAGAGATTACTTAGACTTGAATACCATCCTAATGGAATATTTTATGATAATCAGACACAGTGGGTTTCATTTCGTAATTTTTCTAAACCTAATTTTGAAGTTAATCAAGATGATAAGTATTTAGAAATTAAGACTAAGTATTTTTCACTTTCTTATGCTAAAAATAAGAATTTTGATGGTGGAAAATTTATGCCTAGTGCTAATTTAAAAGTAGATTTAACTGGTACTGATCGTTCTTGGTATTATCATCATCCAGAAGTAAAAAACTATAAGGGATTATTAATAGGGTTTGATGGCAGTGAAGCAGACTTAAAATTACGTAATGGTTTATTTTCATTAGATGGATTTGCTACTATTGATGATAGTAATACTTATATTTATAATGAGAAAAAGGAACTATTAAAACGTAGTGAAGTTGGTATAGATATATATTTATTTATGTATGGGAAAGACTTTGATTTAGCTCTACAGGATTATTTTAAGTTAGTTGGTATGCCTCCTATGATACCTAGATATGCGCTTGGTAACTGGTGGTGCCGTGATTTATCTTATAATGAAGAAGATGTATTAAATGTAGTAAATCAATTTGAAAAGAATGAAATACCACTATCTGTATTTTTATTTGATAAAGATTGGCATATACGTACTACAGAAGATAATAAAATTATTGATACTGGGTACACATTTAATCATGATTTATTTCCTAATCCTGTTGAATTAATTAAGAAGTTACATGATAAAAATATACATGTTGGTTTAAATATAAATCCTGTTAATGGAATTTATCCACATGAGGAGAGTTATAAACAAATAAGTGAATATTTTAAAATAGCTGATAACAAGATAATAGCTTTTGATCCACTTAATCCAGTATTATTAAATGCTATTAATCAATTTATGTTATCTCCACTTACTAATATTGGGGTAGACTTCTTTTGGAATGATTATCAAAAGACTGATAATGGGGTAGATGGGATATGGTTTATTAATCATTTTTTAACTTATAATCAACTTCGTCCAATGATGTTAGCTAGAACAGGTTTGATAGCACCACATCTACAGCCTATTACCTATTCTGGGAAGACTTTGGTAGGCTGGGAAATGTTACGTAAAATACCACAGCTAAATCAATGTGCTGCTAATATGGGAGTATCTTGGATTAGTCATGATGTTGACGGTAATTTTGGTGGTACGGAGGAAGAAGAATTATATATTCGTTCTATCCAGTTAGCTACTTTTAGTCCTATATTAAGATTTCATGCACCACGTGGTAGATATTATCGTAGGGAACCTTGGAGATGGAGTATTCGTGTTTTAGAGGTAGTTAATGATTATTTAAGACTAAGACATGAGATGATACCATATTTATATTCAATAGCGTATAATTATCATAAAAATGGGATTCCAGTTATTAGACCTTTCTATTATGATTATCCATGGGTATATGATGATCGTAATTATAGTAGTCAGTATTTCTTTGGTGAACTTATGATATCTCCTATATTTGATAAAAAAGATTTATTAATGAATCGTACTGTTCATAAATTTTTTGTACCAGACGGTGTTTGGTATGATTTTAAAACTGGTAAGAAGTTTCCAGGTAATAAGGAATATATTTCTTTCTATCGTGATGAAGATTATCCTGTTTTTGCGAAAAGAGGAGCTATTATTCCTATGAAAAAAGTAGGTAATTTAAATGATGTTGGTAATCCTAAAAATTTAGAAATACATATCTTTCCTGGAGAAAATAATACTTTTAATTTATATGAAGATGATGGTATTAGTGATTCTTATTTAGATAAGAGATACTTGCTTACGCAGTTAGATTATAACTATTTACCTAATAATTACACCCTTATTATTCGTACTTTAGAGGGTGGACGTGGTATAGTAGATGATTATCGTAATTATAAGATACGTTTTCGTAATACTAAGAAAGCTACTGACGTTATTGCATACTATAATACTACTCCACTTGAGACTAATTCATATATAGATGATGCTGATTTCGTAGTTGAAGTTAATAATGTACCATCTGTTGGACAGTTAACTATTAACTGTAAGGGTAAAGATATTGAGATAGATGCTGTACGTTTAATTAATGATGAGATTGATAGTATTTTACTAGATTTACCTATTAATACAGTACTTAAAGAAAAGATATCTGCTATTATGTTTAGTGATTTACCAATTAAAAATAAGAGAATTGAAATTCGTAAGTTGAAGAAGTATAATTTAACTAGAGAGTATATACGATTATTCTTGAAATTACTAGAGTATATTGGTCAAATTTAGTAATTATTGAGGGGTGTTAGAATATGAAGATTTCTAGAAAGAAGAAATATAAATATCTGATATTATCGGTAGTGGTTTTAGCACTTGTATTGATGACTATTGGACTAAATAATAGTTTTGCGTTATTTAGTTATGTTAAAGATGGTAATGTAGGTGCAATGTTAACTACTGGTGTTTATACAGCACCGGGTATACAAAAGGTAGCTAGTAGTAATTATAATGATAAAATATGGCAGTATAAGGATTCTACTACTAAGGTGGTATTTCAAAATAGTATAAATAAGATAGCTAATGCTACTGAGTATGATATTTCTAATAAAAATGATGGAAGTGTTATGGCATATGTGGTAGCTAATACAGATGATACTAGTACTTATACTACTTATATTCAAAGTAATGGTAATATTGTAGCTAATACCGATAGTTCATATTTATTTTACGGTTTTACTAAACTTACTAGTATAGAAGGGTTAGAGTATTTGGATACTTCTAATGTTACTAATATGCTAGGAATGTTTTGGAAATGTAATAATCTAACTTCACTTAATGTTAGTAATTTTAATACTTCAAAAGTAACTAGTATGAGTTCTATGTTTAGAGAATGTAATAGTTTAACTAGCCTTGATTTATCTAACTTTGATACTTCTAAGGTAGAACGAATGGCAGTTATGTTTTATAAGTGTAGTAGTTTGACTAGCTTAGACTTAAGTAAATTTAGTACTTCTAATGTTACAATTATGAATGATATGTTTAGTGAATGTAGGGCTTTAACCACCTTGAATATAAGTAGTTTTGATACATCAAAGGTAACTAATATGTATGCTATGTTTAATGAGTGTAATAATTTACTTAGTCTTGATTTATCTAATTTTAATACTTCTAATGTCACTAATATGGAAAAGATTTTTCATCAATGTAATAAATTAACTAGCTTGAATGTTAATAGTTTTGATACATCAAAAGTAACTAGTATGTTTGCTATGTTTTATGGATGTAATAATTTAACTAGTTTAGATGTAACTAACTTTGATACATCAAATGTTACCAATATGAGAGCAATTTTTGATGAATGTCATTCCTTAACTTCAATTGATGTAAGTAATTTTGATACATCAAATGTAACTAATTTTTGGGATATGTTTGGAAACTGTTATGCACTTAAAAGTATAGATGTAAGTAACTTTGATACTTCAAATGTAGTTTATATGGTTCATATGTTTTATGGATGTAAGTCGTTAACTACTTTAGATGTAAGCAATTTTAGTACTGCGAAGGTAATTGATTTTAATGGAATGTTTGGTGAATGTGCTGGGCTAAAATCTTTAAATTTATCTAATTTTAATACTTCTAGTGCTACAAATACTCAGCATATGTTTTATAATTGTAGTGCTCTTAATGATTTAGAAATATCTACATTTAATACATCTAATGTTACTAATATGCAATCTATGTTTGAAGGATGTACTTCACTAACATCATTGAATACAAAAAATTTTAATACGTCTAAGGTTACTACTATGAGTAATATGTTTAAAGGGTGTTCTGGTCTAACCTCACTAGATTTGACTAATTTTGATACATCAAGTCTTATATATATGAGATGTATGTTTGAAAATTGTTCTTCACTTATTAAATTGGATGTTACTAGTTTTAAAAATCCTAAGGTTACTAACATGTCATTTTTATTTCATGGATGTAGTAAACTTGTTGATTTAAAAATTACTGGTTTTGGTACTTCAAATGTTGAGTACATGGATTCTATGTTTGAGGGATGTAGTAAGTTAGTTGCTGTAGTTGGACTTTCTAATTGGGATGTAAGTAAAGTTATTAACACAGATTGCATGTTTAAGAACTGTTCTCTTTTATTAACATTAACTTTACCTGATAGTTTAACTGTTATTGGCGGTTCTTTTGCTGAAGGTTGTGCAGCACTAACCAAAGTAATTATGGGAGATAATGTTAAAAGTTTAGGATGGATGTCATTCTGTTATGATTACAAGATAACTGAATTCCATTTATCTGGTAATATTACTTCAATCGCCAATTATTCATTTTGGGGAATTAGTGCTTCAGGCGGATGCAAATTTATTTGGAGAGGCAATACCTATACTTCTAAAGATGCATTAAAAACGGCTTTAACTAATGCAGGTATTACAGATATAACTATTAATTAGAATAAAATGCTTGAAAAAATTATATAATAATGTATAATAAATGTAGTTTACATTGAGAAAGAAGTAGTAATATTTTATCTATATTTAGAGAGTCCATGGCTGGTGTAAATGGATTATAGATATATATGAACTTGTCTTTTGAGTAAAGAGGGGTAATTCCTGTATCAATTATAAAGTGGATAATTTTAATAATTATCAATTAAGGTGGTACCGCGATTATTCGTCCTTATACGAGTAGTCGCTTTTTGTTTGGAGGTTGTTTATGAAAGAACTGATATACTTCTGTATTACCTTTTTAGTAGTATATATGATTTATTACTTTGTATCTATTAGAAAGGCAAAGAAAGATATGAAAAAATTACCAGTAGAGGTAAGATATTTAATACTTTACTATAATATTGATATTAAGAAGATTCAATATCGCAATTTTCTTAATACAATAGCTATGGTTGGTAGTTTTGATGTAGCACTTACTGCTACTATAGTGTGTTTATTTGAAGGCCCTATTTGGCAATTATTATTTGGATTTGTGTTTATAGTGCCAATTATAATTATAAGTTTTATGTTAGTTGGTAAATATTATCAAAAACATCAAAATGATGATAAGAAAAAGGAGAGTAATAAAAATGACAGACGTTCAAAAAATAGAAAGTAAATGGCAAAAGTATTGGAATGATCATCATACTTTTGAAGCTAAAATAGATAAAAGTAAAGAAAAATATTATTATTTAGTAGAGTTTCCTTATCCAAGTGGAGCTGGACTTCATGTTGGACATGTAAGAAGTTATACTGCATTAGATGTACTTGCTAGAAAAAAGAGAATGATGGGATATAATGTATTATTTCCTATGGGATGGGATGCTTTTGGTGCTCCTGCTGAACAGTATGCTATTAAGAATCATATTCACCCTAGTGTAGCTGTTAAAGAGAATATAAAGACTTTTAAAGGTCAAATAGAAAAACTTGGTATTTCTTTTGATTGGTCTAGAGAGTTTTCAACAACTGATCCTGAATATTATAAATGGACTCAGTGGCAATTTCTACAATTCTTTAAGAAAGGTATGGCGTACAAAGCTAGGAAGAATATTAATTGGTGTCCTAAGTGTAAAACTGGTCTTTCTAATGAGGATTCTAGTGGTGGAGTATGTGAAAGATGTGGTAGCCAGGTTGTTCAAAAAGAAAAGGAACAATGGATGCTTAGAATGAGTGATTACGCTGAAGATTTAATAGACGGATTAAAAGATACTAATTTTCAAGAAAGAACTAAGATTGCTCAGATTAATTGGATTGGTAAATCTACCGGTGCTGAAGTTAAATTTAAATTAAAAGAGGTAGATGAGTATTTAACAGTTTATACTACTAGACCTGATACTCTGTTCGGGGTTACTTTTATGGTTATTGCGCCTGAACATCCTTATATTGATTTATATAGTGGACTTATTTCTAATATGAATCAAATTATTGATTACCGTGAACAAACAAATAAAAAGACAGAATTTGAACGTACACAATTAGTTAAAGATAAGACAGGAGTAAAAATTGATGGATTAACAGCCATTAATCCTGTTAATGGTAAGGAAGTACCTATTTATATATCTGATTATGTTATGATGGGGTATGGTACAGGTGCTATTATGGCTGTTCCTGCTCATGACGATAGGGATTATGATTTTGCAAAGAAGTTTGGTATTGATGTTATTCAAGTACTTGAAGAAGAAACTGGTAATTCTCATGCTGATGAAATAAAGAAGAATTCGATAGTTGCTGTAGTATACGATGAAAAAGAAGATAAGTATTTAACTATTAATTGGGGAAAAAATGGTGGTAGATTATTTGTTGGAGGTACAAGGCATGAAGACGAAACTGCTTTAGATTGTGCTATTCGTGAAATAAAAGAAGAAACAGGATATAGTGATATATCTTTGATTAAAGAGTCTTTTAAAATTAATCACCATTATTATGCTTATAATAAAGATAAATATTTTAATATTGAAGCTACACCATTATTATTTAAATTAAATAGTGATGCAAAAGTTGAATTAAACTTAGATGATGATGAGGACTTTAAAGTAGAATGGGTTTCAAAAGATGTAGTGGATAAAGAAATTGGTGATGAACTTCATAAAAAATCATTTGAATATGTTATGAATCTTGGTGCAATGACTAGTGATGGAATTCATATTAATTCAGATATTTTGAATGGTTTGAATAAGGAACAAGCTATTGCTAAGGTTATTTCTTATTTAGAAGAAAAAGGTATTGGTAAGAAGAAAACTAATTATAAACTTCAAGATTGGATCTTCACAAGACAAAGATTCTGGGGTGAACCAATTCCACTTATTTATTGTGAAGATTGTGGATGGGTTCCTGTTCCAGATGAAGATTTACCAGTATTACTTCCAAATGTTGCTGAGTATGAACCAACTGATGATGGTGAAAGTCCACTTGCTAGAATTGATGAGTTTGTTAACACTACTTGTCCACATTGCGGGAAACCTGCTAAAAGAGAAACTGATACTATGCCTAACTGGGCAGGCTCTTCTTGGTATTGGTTAAGATATATGGATCCACATAATGATAAAGAATTTGCATCTCAAGAAGCTTTAAAGTATTGGGGGCAAGTTGATTGGTATAATGGTGGTATGGAACATGCTACTCGTCATTTACTTTATGCTAGATTCTGGAATCAGTTTTTATATAATCAAGGCTTAGTTCCATATAAAGAGCCTTTCAAAGTTCGTGCTAGCCATGGTATGATTCTAGGTGAAGGTGGAGTTAAGATGAGTAAGTCACTAGGTAACGTTATTAATCCTGATGATATAGTTTCTACTTATGGTGCAGATAGTTTACGTACTTATGAAATGTTTATTGGTGATTATGAAAAAGAGGCTACTTGGAGCGAACAAGGATTAATTGGATGTAAGAGATTCTTAGACAAAGTTACCCGCGTTGGTGAAAAAGTATCTGATACTGATGATTATTCTAGTGAATTAGAAAAAGATATCCACAAAACTGTGAAAAAAGTTAGTGATGACATAGATAACTTGAAATTTAATACTGCGATATCAGCACTTATGATTTTACTTAATAAAATGGAAAAAATGAATTCTATTAGTAAAAAAGATTATAGAACATTCTTACACTTATTAAATCCTATCGCACCTCATATGACTGAGGAATTAAATGAAATTTATAAATTAGGTAAACCATTCTGTGAATCTAGTTGGCCTACTTTTGATGAGGATATGCTAGTTGATGCCGAAAAAGAAATAGCTGTTCAAGTAAATGGTAAAGTAAGAGCTACTATTATGGTTAATATTAATGATGATGATAAAACTATAGAAGATAAGGCTATGGCATGTGATAATGTAGTAAAGCATACTGATGGTAAGGAAATAGTAAAAGTAATCGTTATTAAGGGGAAAATAGTAAATATTGTGGTAAAATAATCCATGTAATACATCTTCTTTCGTCAATTAGATTGTATCACCACAAGTTAGCACTAGATATTATTTTCTAGTGCTTTTAATATTTACTTTAAAGAAGAAAGACTGCCATGAAATAAAATAATTCATAGCAGGCCTTTTTATAATTCAATATTCTCAATGTCTGCAATTTGAAAATTAGTATTTTGAAAATCTGTTGTTACTACGTATAATTCAATTATAGCTCCAATAATAGCTAGAAATGATGCAAATATCTGTAGTTTTAGTGAAGAAGTACTTTGATTAGTATTTTTGGCAAACTCATAACTTTTATATGCAAAGTATATTGACCATATTGCTAGTAAAAATAAAAATAAACGATTGATTAAAGTAATTACTTTAGAATTATAGTTACCTAGAAATCTCTCTTCATTTTGAAGAGATTTTTTTTGGTCTATTATTACTACTATTGATACTACTACTGATATCAAATATAATATGCTTTCAATTAATTGACCATTTATTATATATAGTTGGTCACTGGTATTTTGATCCTGTTTCATACTAGTTAACTATATGCTTTTATGTATTTATATATGAAAAAAGAGATGCTTTTGGCATCTCCTAATTTTAATTCTATCTGTTGTAGAATTCAACGATTAATGATTCATTAATATCAGCATTTAATTCACTACGTTCAGGTAGACGAACTAATTTACCTTCTAATTTCTTGTCATCAAATGTTACGAATTCAACACGTTTAGTTACTTTTTCTAAAGCACTCTTAATAGCTGGATGATCTTTAGAATTTTCTTTAACAGCAACAACTGATCCAACTTTTACACGGAATGATGGAATATCTACTTTTTTACCATCTACAGTAATATGTCCATGGTTTACTAATTGTCTAGCTCCACGTCTTGTGTTAGCTAATCCTAAACGATAAACAACGTTATCTAATCTAGATTCTAGTAATTTTAAGAAGTTTTCACCATGAATACCTTTCATATTTGCAGCTTCATTGAAAGTCTTTCTAAATTGTCTTTCATTTACTCCATACATGAAACGTACTTTTTGCTTTTCCTTTAATTGTTCACCATAGTTTGATAATTTACCTTTACGGTCTTTTCCGTGTTGACCTGGTCCATATGGACGTTTTACTAATTCTTTTCCAGTTTCACTAATTGAGAAACCAACTCTACGTGCTTGTTTGTATGTAGAACCTGTGTATCTTGACATAATGTCCTCCTCCGATATTTTTGTCATACACATCGAATGTATTAAACCATTTATTAGGGAGTTTATGTTTCAGATTTTCGCTAACAGTGAAGTTACTACTCGTTTCATAAACACATTAATAAATTTTTAATAGCACTGTTTGATGAATATGCAGTTTAGATTATATATAAAATATGGGCTTTTGTCAATTGATTTTAGATGGTTGTATTATTTTTTAGTCGATTTTTATAAAAAAAAGTAAAAAATTAGTATTTATATGTTAAAATGTATGTATAGATAGAATTGGGGTGCTAAAACTATGAATGGTGTTTATCTTTTAATTGCAACTTTCATTGTTATTGCTATTATTTTAGTAACGGTTGTTTTAGTTGCTATACAAAAACATAAAGCCAAAGTTATCAGAAATGAATTAGAGCAGTTGGACAAAGAAAAAAATTTAATAGCTTCTACTCCAGTATTGTCTGAATTATCTAAAGTGGAAACTGTTATTAAAAATGATAAAATGGAAGAAAAATATAAGAACTGGCAACATAGGTTTGAAGTTATTAAGGAACAGAAGATAGAACAGATAAATGACATGATCATTGAACTTGATATGGCAGCTACACAGAAAAATTATCGTATTATAAGAGATAAGCTAGCTAAAACAGAAATTGAGATTTATAAAGTACGTGAAAGTGCTAATGAATTGTTGGGTGAGATTCAAGAAATAACTGTTAGTGAAGAAAAATATCGTAGTATTGTTACTAAACTTAAAGCTAAGTACCGTAGTTTGAATAAAGAATTTCATAATCATATTAGTGATTATGAAGATATTGGTGAAGTAATAGAACTTCAATTTGAAAACATAGAGAAACGTTTTTTAGATTTTGAAAATGTTATGGATAAGAATGAATATGATGAAGTATCTCATATAGTTAAGGCATTAGATACTATGATTGATCATATGTCTATAGTTATATTAGAAGTACCTAACTTAGTATTATTATCTGAAAAATTGATTCCTAAACGTATTGAAGAAATAGAAAATACTTATAAGAAGATGTCTGATGAAGGATATCCACTTGATTATTTAAAAATTGATTATAATATGGAAGAGTCAAGAAAGAACATTAAAAATATTTTAGGACGTGTTCGTGTACTTAATTTAGAAGATTGCATGTTTGAACTTAAAACAATGCTTGATTATTTAGATTCTATATTTAATGATTTTGAACAGGAAACATTAGCTAAAAAGTCTTTTGATGAAGAATCTGTTCAATTTGTTGGTAATCTAAAAAAAAGTATACATGTAGTAAAAGATATATATCGTCAACTTGATGATATTAAAAGTATGTATGACTTGAAAAAAGAAGATATAGAACGATTAAATGATATAGGAAGTCAATTTTATGAATTAAAGAAGAGCTATAAAGAATTAAAGGGTAGTCTAGAACGTAAAGAGAAGCCTTATACAGTTTTAGTAAAAGATATAAATACTTACTCTACATTATTAACGAGACTAGAAGAAGATTTGGATAATTGCCTACATTCATTAGGTAGTATGCATGATGATGAGGTTAGGGCTCATGAACAGTTAGATGAGATACAAGAGCTTTTAAAACAATGCAAGTTACGTATTAGAAGTTATAAATTACCAATTATTATGAATAATTACTTTGTTGAACTTTCTGAAGCTAATGAGGCTATTTTGGAAATTATTAAAGAATTAGAGAAAAAGCCAATTACAATTAAGACTTTAAATACTCGTGTTGATACGGCACGTGATTTGGTTTTAAAACTTTATAATACTACTAATGAAATGATAAAAACTGCTCAACTTGCAGAAATGGCTATAGTTTATGGAAATCGCTTTAGAAGTAGTATGAAAGAGATAAATTCTGGACTTAGTAATGCGGAAATGTTATTTCATAAAGGACAGTATCATGAAGCATTAGAAGTATCTATTAGTACTATAGAATATATTGAACCAGATTTTCATGATAAGTTATTAAATCTATATAGGGAAGGCTAGTTGGTATAGCTTTCTTTTTTTTATTAAAAAAATTATTAAATATTAAGTTTTATGATAAGTCTAGAAATATACTTATCTTTTTGTTATAATAATGACAGTTTTGATGTGTAGGTGGTAAAATGGATTATTTTGTACCTTTAGAATTAATGGAACCGATTGATGTATCTAGTCTATTAAATGAATTTGATTTACCTATTAGGGTCATCAATTATTTAAAAAGACAGACTTTTTATAGTGAAAAATCTTTTTATGATACAGTTAATAAATTTATTTTAGAACACACTAGCAATTACTTACTTCCGAATCATATGGTTAATTTCTATCCACAGGTTTTTGAAAGAAAAGCTAGTAGTGATTTAACATGCAATTTATCAGGTGGTAGGATTAAGAAGAATTCTAATTATTATATTTATTATCCTTTTATTGAAAGTTTAAATAATGGGAGATGTTATACTTTGAAGAAGAGAATTATAGTTGAAGATGGTTATCAAAATTATTTTCCTCAAGATATAGCTACTTATGAAGAGTGGTATTATAAAGTTAAAAATGCCTACTATAATGTTAATTCTAATGATATTATTGATTTTTATTTATTAAGCTGTGAATGTGGTGATAGTTGTTTGGAGTTGTATCAACTTGGTCAGAGTAAAAAAAGAAAGAAAGTGATTTTATGATTTATTTAGATTATAGTGCAACAACTCCAGCTAATAAAGAGGTAGTAGAGGCTTTTAGTAAAGTTAGTTTAAATTATATTGGTAATCCTAATTCTTTACATAAGCTTGGAGTTGAAGCCAAAAAATTAATGGATGCTGCTTGTATGCAAGTTGCTGATTTGTTAGGAGTAAAAGATAATGAAGTTATTTTTACGAGTGGGGCAAGTGAAGCCAATAATACAGCTATTATGGGAGTAATAGAAAAATATCCTAATAGAGGAAAGCATATTATTACTACTAGATTAGAACATTCTAGTGTGCTTGAGTGTATGAATTATCTTGAAAATATTGGATATATAATTGATTATGTTAATATAAATGAAGATGGTTTGGTTGATTTAAATCATTTAAAAAGTTTACTTAGTAAAGATACAGTTTTGGTTAGTATATGTCATGTTAATAGTGAGGTCGGTATTAAACAAAATATAGGTGAAATTGGTAAAATATTAAAAAATTATCCAACTACTGTTTTTCATGTTGATGGTACTCAAGCAGTCGGAAAAATTCCTGTTGACTTAGAATATGTTGATTTATATAGCTTTTCGGCACATAAGTTTTTTGGACTTAAAGGTGTTGGCTGTTTAATTAAAAAAAATAATATTGAAATAGAACCACTTATTCATGGCGGTAAGAGTCAAACAAATTATCGTAGTGGTACACCAGCACTTGCTTTGATGGTTTCTACTTCTAAAGCCTTAAGACTAGCGCTTAATGATTTTGATAAAAAATATAATTATGTACTTAAACTTAGTAATATGTTAAAAAAGGAAATTTCTAAAATAGATGGAGTAGTCTTGAATAGTAATCATAATTCTATTCCACATATAGTTAATATGAGTGTACTTAGTATAAAACCAGAAACAATGCTACATGCTTTAGAAGAATATGACATTTATATTTCTACTAAAACAGCTTGCTCTAAAGATAATAGTGATTCTTTAACACTTACTACAATGGGAAAAGATTCAAGTATTAGTGGTCATTCTATTAGAGTTAGTATTAGTTATTTAACTACAGAAGAAGAAATTCACACATTTGTGGAAAAACTAAAATTATGTATTAAAAAATTAAATTTTTAAAAAATAGAAAGTTGGAGATAATAATGGATAGAGTAGTATTAATTAAATATGGGGAATTAACTACCAAAAAGGGAAATCGTAAATTTTTTATAAATACGTTATACCAAAATTTAAAAAAGAAACTTAGTAATCTCGATGTTAAAATTAGTCGTGATATTTCAAGAATGTATATCGAATTTTCTGATAATGATTTAGATTTAGTTTTAAAAAAATTAAATCAGGTATTTGGAATTCATACTTATCAAGTTGCTTATAAGATAGAAACTGATAGTGAAGCTATTAAAAATTTAGCAGTTACTATAATGGAAAATAAGACAGGTACATTTAAAGTAGAAACTAAACGTTCCAATAAAAATTTTCCTATTCAAAGTACTGAATTTAGTAGGCAACTTGGTGGATTAATTTTAAAAAATAATGATAAATTAACTGTTGATGTACATAATCCAGATACTACTTTGATGATTGAAATACTTGATCGTTATACTTATTTATATACTGATAAGTATTTTGGACTTGGTGGATATCCTGTTGGTACTCAACCTCGTGGAATGCTTATGTTAAGTGGTGGGATTGATTCTCCTGTAGCTGGGTATCTTGCTTTAAAACGTGGAGTTAAAATAGATGCTGTATACTTTGAAGCTGTTCCACATACTAGTTTAGAAGCCAGAAATAAGGTTATTGCTTTATCAAAAAAATTATGTCAATATACTGATCAAATTAGATTACATATAGTACCTTTTACTAATATTCAAGAAGCTATATATAAAGAATGTAATCCAGAATACTGTATTACTATTATGCGTAGAATGATGTATCGTATAATGGAAAAACTTGCTAAAAGAAATAAAGGTTTAGTAATAATAAATGGTGAAAGTATTGGACAAGTTGCTAGTCAAACATTAACTAGTATGTCAGTTATTAATTCTGTTACTAATATACCAGTAATTCGTCCTGTTGCTTGCTTAGATAAATTAGAAATAATTGATATAGCTAAAAAAATTGATACTTATGATATTAGTATTTTACCATTTGAAGATTGCTGTACTATATTTGTACCTAAACATCCAGTTATTAATCCTAATTTAAATGAGTGTCTTTTGAACGAAGAAAAGTTTGATTATAATAAGATGATTGAAGATATAGTTAATAATGTAATGACTATTACTATTACTGAAGATAAAGAAAAAGAATTTGATGATTTACTTTAAAAAAATAGGTAAAAATTACCATAGAAATTAATGTATGTTTTTATTCTTTTTTCACATTCTATTAATGTATAGGAGGTGAAATAAATGAATAACCAAAATCAATCTTCAATGAAGATGAGAGTACCAGGTGCTAAACAAGCTATCGACAAAATGAAATATGAAATAGCTAACGAATTTGGTGTAGCTTTAGGAGCTGATACTACTTCTCGTGCTAATGGTAGCGTTGGTGGAGAAATCACTAGACGTTTAGTTCAGTCAGGAATGAACAATATTAGTGGAAGTTATCAAAATAAATAATTAAATTAAAATAGAAAATAAGACTGGAATAAACCAATCTTATTTTTTTGCTTTATTTTGATTTTTGTGGTATTATATGCCTAATTTTAGTAGGTGAGGTAGTATGGTAAAAATAAATTGGGATACGTGGTATAGTGAATTAAAAAAATATTATGATAAATATGGTGATATTAATAATATTCCGGATAGTTATGTAATAAAAGGCGGGTATTTTTTAAAGAAATGGTTAATACGCCAAAAACATAGATATGTTTTGGAAAAACTTGATAGTAATCAAATATATTTATTAGAAGAATTAAAAATAATTTGGCATGTTAATTTAGATAAGTGGTATCGATATTATAATTCTTTAAAAGAATATTATAATGAACATGGTAATATTAATAATATTCCATATGGTTATGTAACAGATGATGGATTGCATTTGCAAGCTTGGATTTATAATCAAAAAGCAGCTTATGTTGGTAGAGGCAGTACTCATATTACTAAAGAACAGATAAATTTATTAGAAGAATTAGGTATCGAGTGGGATTTACTTTCTTATAAATGGAATGTTAATTATGAAGTTATACTTTCCTATTATAATGAACATGGTAATTCTGATATAAAATTTAATTGTGTAACTAGAGATGGTCTTAATATTGGCAAATGGTCATGTAATCAAAGAGTTGCATATAAAAATAATTTATCACAAAATAGAAGAAAATTATTAAATGATATAGATTTTGATTGGTCACCTAAAGATACTATAGTACTTAATAAAGAAATAACTATTAATAATAAAGATAAATACTATCATATTTTACATGAAAGAACCTATTATATACTTAGAGATTTAAGTTGTGAGATTAGTAATCAGATAACTAATTCTAATCAAGAAGAGTTATGTAAGACTTTAGTGAAAAGAATATGGAGATAATAATATGATTAATAGTTTGAAGTGGATGAGATGGTATCATATCTTAGAAACCTATTATAAAAAATATGGTAATATAGATATTTCATATAATTATGTTACAGAAGATGGCTTGAGATTGGGAGCTTGGTTATGTAATCAAAGACAAGCATATAAGGGAAATAGTACTAATAAAATAACTAAAGAGCAAATAAATTTATTGAATAAATTGGGAATGATATGGGATAAATATGATGAAAGCTGGTATATTTATTATTATGCTTTAAAAGAATATTATGATAAATATGGTAATGTAGATATTTCACGTAATTATGTAACAGATGGTGGACTAAAATTGGGCTTTTGGTTACATAATCAGCAACAGGCCTATAGAGGTAATGGTACTAACATGATAAATATAAAAAAAGTTGAATTATTAAATAAATTAGGTGTATTATTGAATAGAAATGATAGAAATTGGTACATTTACTTTAATCTTTTAGAAGACTATTATAAAAAATATGGTAATATAGATATTTCATATAATTATATAACAGAAGATGGCTTGAAGCTTGGTTCATGGTTGTGTAATCAAAGACAGGCCTATAAAGGTAATGGGACCAGTAAAATAACGGAAGAACAAATAGTTTTATTAAATAAATTGGGAATGATATGGGATAAATATAGTGAAAATTGGGATAAATATTATTATACTTTAGAGGAATATTATAATAAATATGGTAATATTAATGTACCACTTAAATATGAATCATCTGATGGATTAAAACTAGGAATGTGGTTAAGCACACAAAAAAGAAAATATAAAAATGATATTCTTACAGAAGTATATAAATCCCAAATACAAATGTTAAATGATTTAGATATGGATTGGAATATTAATGATACTAGAATACTTAATAGTGTAATAGGTAGTGATAATAAAGATTATTACTATTATATTTTGAATAAGAGAACTAACTATGTACTTAGAGATTTAAGCTATGAAGTTGGTAATCAGGTAACTAGTTCTAATCAAGAGGAGTTATGCAAGACTTTAGTTAAAAGAATATGGAGATAATAGTGTATGTCAAAGAAATTCGAATGGGAAACATGGTATTATATCTTAAAAAAATTCTATGATGAGCATGGTAATATTGATGTTCCACAAAGGTATATTACAGATGATGGTTTAAAATTAGGAGTATGGTTAAGGGATCAAAGAAGGGCTTATATGGGAAATGGTACTCGTAAAATAAGTAGGCATCGTATTCAGTTACTGGAAAAATTAAATATAAATTGGTGTATACATGGTGAAAACTGGGATAAATATTATTATGAGTTAGAAGAATATTATGATGAGCATGGTAATATTGATGTTCCACAAAGGTATATTACAGATGATGGTTTGAATTTAGGTATATGGTTAAGAGATCAAAGAAGAAATTATAAGGCTGATAGTTTTAGTACTAAATCTAGGGAACAGATACAAATGTTAAATGATTTAGATATGGATTGGAATATTAATGATACTAGAATACTTAATAGTGTAATAGGTAGTGATAATAAAGATTATTACTATTATATTTTGAATAAGAGAACTAACTATGTACTTAGAGATTTAAGCTATGAAGTTGGTAATCAGATAACTAGTTCTAATCAAGAGGAGTTATGCAAGACTTTAGTTAAAAGAATATGGAGATGAAAAATCTCTTTTTTTTATTATGCTTTTGGTGTATAATCATATTTATAGAAAGAGGGATTTTATGAAAATAATATCAATTAATGCAGGAAGTAGTTCCTTAAAGTTTAGTCTATTTGATATGGACAAAAAAGAGTGTATTGCGTCAGGTTATTTTGAAAGAGTGACACTGGATGGAAGTTTTTATACTATTAAATATAATGGTGATAAAATAAAAGAGGAAGTAGATATGCCTAACCATACAGTTGCGGTAGAAATATTACTTAATCGTTTACTTTCTATTGGGATTGTATCTAGTTTAGATGAAATAGAGGGTGTTGGGCATAGATTAGTACATGGTGGAGATAAATATGATCATTCAGTTATGATTACTGATGAAGTAATAGATGATTTGCGAAAGTATTCAGAACTTGCTCCACTTCATAATCCAGCTAACATTTTAGGAATTGAAGCAATGAGAAAGGCTTTACCTAATGTACCAATGGTAGGCGTTTTTGATACTGCTTTTCATCAAACTATGGATAAAGTTCAATACTTATATCCAGTTCCATATGAATGGTATACTAAATATGGTGTTCGTAAATATGGATTTCATGGTACTAGTCATTGCTTTATTAGTAAGCAAATTCCACGTTTATTAGGACGTGATAATTATAAAGCTATTATATGTCATTTAGGAAGTGGAGCTAGTTTATCTGCTGTTAAGGATGGTAAATGTGTAGATACAACTATGGGATTTACTCCTTTAGCTGGTGTTATGATGGGAACACGTAGTGGTGATATAGATCCATCTATTATTCCATATATTATGCAGAAATGTGATAAATCAATCGATGAAGTAATGAATGATTTAAATAAAAAATCAGGATTTTTGGGTATGAGTGAGTATTCTAGTGATTGTCGTGATATCGAAGATGGTATGGCTAAAGGGAATGAATTATGTAGTTTGGCATTTGAAAAATATATGCAATGTGTAGTTAATTATATAGCTTCGTATTATGTAGAATTAGGCGGATGCGATATAATATGCTTTACTGCTGGTTTAGGAGAAAATGGGCCTGCTGTTAGAAGTCGCATTATAGAAAAACTTGCATGTTTAGGAATTAAACTTGATTTAGAAAAAAATAATACTCGTGGTGAAGAAAAAGAAATTAGTGCCGATGATTCATCTGTTAAAGTATTTGTAGTTCCAACTAATGAAGAATTAATGATAGCAGAAGATACATTAGCTGTTATCGAAAATAGATAGGAAGATATGTATGTTTAAAGCAATTTATAAAGCTATTAAAAATTATGATACTATTGTGATTGCTAGGCATGTTGGAGTTGATCCTGATGCTATGGCTAGTCAAATTGGACTTAGAGATTCTATCTTACTTACTTTTCCTGAGAAAAAAGTATTAGCTGTTGGAAATGGTAGTAATAAGTTTAATTATTTAGGTAAATTGGATAAACTTGAAGATATTGATTTCTCTAAATCATTATTGATAATATTGGATACGCCAGATAAAAAGAGAGTCGATTGCCCAGATGTCGATAAATTTGGTTATAAAATAAAGATAGATCATCATATTTTTGTAGAGGAGTTTTGTGATATTGAACTTATTGATGATACTACTTCTTCAGCTTGTCAGATAGTAATGGAAATGCTTTATAAAACTAAATTAAAAGCTAATGATAGTATTATTGGTAAATTATTTTTAGGACTTGTCTCTGATACAAATCGTTTCCTTTTTAGTGTTAATAAAGATACTTTTTCCCTAGTTAGTAAAGTTTTAAATGATTATCAATTAGATTTGCCTAATTTGTATCAAAATTTATATCTTAGACCATTTAGTGAAGTTCAATTGGAAGGATATATTGGGCAGAATATGAAAGTTACAGAAAATGGTGTTGGTTATATTGAATTAACTGATGATATTATTAATAAGTTTGAGGCTGATGCTGCTAGTGCTGGTAATATGGTTAATAATTTTAATTATATAGAAGAAATATTAGTTTGGGTAATGATTACTGAAAATAAGAAAAATGATCTTATTAAAATTAATATTAGATCTAGAGGACCTGTAATTAATACTGTTGCTGAAAAATATAATGGTGGTGGACATAAATTTTCGTGTGGGGCAAAAGTTTCTACTTTTGAGGAAGCACGTTTATTAATACAAGATTTAGATTATTTATGCGAAAATTATATAAATAATATTAAGTGAGGTGTGTAGTGATGAAAATAACTGATGTATCTTTAAGTATTAGTGCAGTTAGACGTAGTCAATATCCGGATGATGGAATGCCTGAATTTATGTTAGTAGGGAGAAGTAATGTTGGCAAAAGTAGCTTTATTAATACTTTAGTTAATAGAAAAAATATAGCTCGTATTTCTAGTATTCCTGGTAAAACCCAAACTTTAAACTTTTACATGGTAAACAAGTCTTTCTTTTTAGTTGATGTTCCTGGTTATGGATATGCCACTGTCGATAAGAAAACGCAAGAAAAATTTGGTAAAATGATTGAGGAATATTTAGAAAAGAGAACAGAACTAAAGAGAGTTTATATGTTAGTTGATTTTAGACATAAGCCAACAGAAGATGATATACTTATGTATAACTTTTTAAAATATTATAATATTCCTGTTACAGTTGTAGCTACTAAAGTAGATAAGATTGGTTCAAGTAAAATTGAAAAAAATAAAAAGGTTATTTTAGATACAATAGATTTAGTAGTGGGAGATGATTTAGTATTGTTTTCTAGTGTAACTAAGCTTGGTAGAGAGGATATACTAAAAAAAATAGAAGAATTAACTGTTGAGACTATTTAGTTGGTGAATATATGTTAAAGAATATTAAAAATTTTATGATATATAATAAAACAGTCACTTTAGTATTAGCAGGTGCTTTATCTGTTACTTCGTTAATTGGATGTTCAAATAAGAAAACTGTTAATTTTAGAAAAACTTATAATGTAGCAGTGGAAGTTAATGATGAATTAGTATCTTTAGTTGGTATTTCTAAATATTCAATTCAAAATGGTAATCAAATTCAGTTTATTACTGATGATGGATTGATTGTTAGGGGAACTGGTAATACACAGTTATTATATGTTAATTCAAAAGATAAACTTGAAAATTATGCAGAATCATTGGCAGGTACTGATGGTAAAATTATTAATTATAATGATTTACAGAATATTTCGTTTAACTATGATGATACTATGTGGAATTTTGAAATTGTTTACAAAAATACTAATTATAATAAAGCTATTGTATTAGATGATGATAAAGCTACTATTATAAATGTAAAGTCTTGGAGTAAACAAAATGATGATGTAGTACAGCTAAGAGCTGATGATGGCTTAATTATATTAGTTCCTTTTAATGATGTTAAATTAGTTAATGATTTAAATACCAGTGATAATAGTCTTGAAAATTATACATTATCTTTAGTTGGAACAGCTGATAATATTTCTTACTATCCTAATAAAGGTATAGTCAAAGAAAAATGATTAATATCATGATTTGATGATATTAACCATTTTTTTTATATTTCATAACTTATTATAGGTGATACTATGAAAGTTGAATTCATTGATGAAGATGTATTTAATATATATTATATATCTTCAGATATTATTCAAACTGAGTTAGAGATGAAGATTCTATTTAGGCTATTAGATAACCATTTAAAAGATAAATATGACTATGTATTTCATGGATATTATAATGTTACTGTATATGCACAAGATAATATTTTAGTATTAGAATTTGAAAACATAGATGATTTTGGTAGAAAAGATTTTGATATTACTATGTATAAAAATAGTGTGTTACTATATGAATTTTATGATGCTGATTTAGTTATTGGGGATAAAATATTTTATGATGGAAAGTATTACTGTGATTTTGAACAATTATCTAATCTAGATAGTATTTTTGAATATGGTAGTATAGTGTATGGAGATAAAGTAGAAAGAATACTTAATGGAGGGATTTTAATTAAACATGGTATGATTGATTTATAGCTTTGTTTACAGGTGTTGCAGGTATACCTACTACTGTAGTATTTGCTTTAACATCTTTTAATACTACGGCATTGGCTCCTATTTTAGAGTTTTTACCTATGTTAATATTTCCTAGTATTTTAGCACCACTGCCAATGTAGGCATTATCTTCTATGGTAGGATGACGTTTACCCTTTTCTTTACCAGTTCCACCTAAAGTAACGTTATGAAAAAGAATAACGTTATTTTTAATAATGGTTGTTTCGCCAATTACTACACCAGTTCCATGATCTATAAATAATCCTTTTCCGATAGTAGCACCAGGATGAATTTCAATACCAGTTTTTCTTTTAGCTCTTTCAGAGAGATATCTAGCTATAAAGAAATATTTTCTTTTATAAAAGAAATGAGAGATTTTATGATATAGTTGAGCTTTAAAACTAGGATATAATAAGACTTCTAAAGTAGAATGAATAGCTGGGTCATTTTTTTTAATAGTTTTTATTTGATTTATAAGAAAATTCATAAATATCACCTATGGTAATGTATGAATTTTTAAAGTTTGTAGTTATTGCATAAGTCTATATTATTATTATTATTATTTATACGGAATTTTATTATTAGTTCTATTTAATATATAATCTGTTGATGTTTTATAGAAAAATGCTAGTTTAATTAATCCATCATATGATAGTTGATTTTCTTCAGTTTCACAGCGAGAATATTGTTGTTGGGTTACGTTTAAAATTTTAGCTATATCTTTTGGAAATAAGTCTTTATCTTCTCTGAGATCTTTTAATCTATTCATATTCTACACCTCTAAGGTATTCCCTCATACACGGAAAGTTTGTATTGAATTATACACGCAAAACGTGTATAATAAATTTATAAATAAAGTAGAGGCTAGAGATAGTATTATTTGTATAATTTAGTAAAGAATAGGTAGTAGGAGGTTCTTTATAATGAAAGATAAGAATAAACGTAAACAGATATTATTTTCAGTATTAGGAATATTAAGTATATTAGTAATAACTATAGGAGTAACGTATGCGGTATTTACTTATACTAAGGAAGGAACTACAGATAATGTAGTTACATCTGGTACATTAAAGTTCTTGTATACAGAAAATAATACTAATGGTAATGGAATAAGTATAACTGAAGCAGAACCGATATCAGATACTAAGGGTAAAGAATTAGTAGGAGATAATAATGTATTTGATTTCAAAGTAGAAGGAACAAATACTGGAAGTGAAGTAATACCATATGAAGTAACACTAAGAAAGAAATCTACTTCTACTATGGGAGAAGATAATATAAAAGTATATCTTCAAGATGGTATAGATCAAACAGAATTACTAACGCCAACACTATATAGTAAATTAGTGCAAACTACTACTGATGTTGGAAACAATGTAGAAAAGAGTATCTATAAAGGAGAAGTGGCAGGAAATACTAACAATTATTTAAAGACATTTAGATTAAAAATGTGGCTAGATGAAAATGCAGATTTAAGCGTTATAGGAGGACAAACCTT
>CAKPSO010000008.1 GCA_934183185.1 uncultured Bacilli bacterium
CAACAAAACATTATTATGGTGCTGGTGGTGGTGGCTATTATGGCGGACAAGCTGGATACACAGGAACTAGTAAAGGGGATAAAATCACAGCTGGTGTGAGAGAAGGTAATGGTTATGCTAGAATTACTTTAGTAAAGGCAGATAAACCTATTAAGAAATACACCGAAACAATATTAAATGGAACAGATCCAGTATTAAAAGATAATTTAGTACCAATCAAAATAGCTAGTGATGGAACGGTAACTAAGGCAGACATAAGTAAAGAGTGGTATAACTATGAAAATAAAGAATGGGCCAATGCCGTAATATTAAAAGATGAAACAAAAACTTATAATAATGGAGAAACAATACCAGAAGATAATATAGAATCATATTTTGTGTGGATACCTAGATACAAGTATCAAATATTTGATGAAGGAAATTATACTAGCTTAACTAGTATCCAAGATAAAACCCAAACTATAAATATCGTATTTGAAAATAAAGATACAACTCCCTCAAATGGAACTACTAAAGATTCATGGCTAACTCATCCAGCATTCACATCATTTGATAGTAATGGATTCTGGGTAGGAAAGTTTGAGACTGGATATGATGGTGCTACTTTAACTACTGCTGCTCAAGTTAATAAGGTAGATACAAGTAAGATAATAATAAAACCTAATGTATATGGTTGGCGAAATATAACTGTAGGGAATGCTTTTAAAAATAGTTATGATTATAACCGTAATTTAGATTCACATATGATGAAGAATACTGAATGGGGTGCAGTAGCTTATTTACATCATTCAATATATGGAAGTGAAACTAGTGTTAGAGTAAATAATAATGAGGCACAGATAACTGGATATGCTTCAACTACAGAACCAACAACAGGTCCAACTAGTTTAAGTACTGATGGTAATAGAAGAGAATCAACTGCACTTGGAGTAGATGGAGCATATACCATAAATTATTTAAATTCTAATTCTAGTGTAGCTTCAACCACTGGCAATAGAACAGGTATTTATGATATGAGTGGTGGTTCACGTGAATATGTGGCTGGTTATACTACGGGAGCAACAACAGTGGGTGGAGATAGTGGAATAACTAGTTTATATTCAAATTTCTTTATTAATAGTACATATACTAAATATTGGGATAAGTATACATCAACTACAACTACGCAATTTAATAATAGAATCTTAGGAGATGCAACTGGAGAAGTAGGCCCATTTAACAATTTAAATAATTATGTTTGTGGAAGCTGGTATTATGATTACGCTGAATTTGTGTTTACAACTGATTCATGGTTTGATCGTGGGGGTGGTTGGAATTATGGTATTGGTGGTGGCATATTGGCTTTTGACAATACCGCAGGTTCAACCTATACTTCAGTTACTTACCGTATAGTCCTAACTCCGTAAATATAGATATTCTTTATACATAAAAGTTAGTTCTAGATTAATAGTTCTAGCTTTTTTTAATTATACTCATGATACTACCTTAATGATGCATATCATTATAGTGGTGATATTATGTTTACTAAGAAAATAGATAGTAGAATTAAAATAGTTTTTTTGATATTAGTATTATTATTTTCATTTATTATTTTTAGAGTATTCTATATACAAATATTTGATTACGGCAAATTATCTAAACTAGCACAAGATTTGTGGAGTAGAGATTTACCAATAGAAGCTAATAGAGGATTAATACTAGATAGAAATGGCATTGTTTTAGCTGATAATTTGACTACTACATCACTAGTATTAATTCCTAATCAGATAAAGGATAAAGATGATACTAGTAAAAAACTTGCTGAAATATTAGGTGTTACTAAAGAAGAGATGGATAAACATGTAAATAAAATTACATCTATTGAAAGAGTTCATCCTGAAGGTAGAAGATTATCCTATGAAATAGCTGATAAAATCAATGACTTAAAATTACCAGGAGTATATTTAGTAAAAGAATCTAAACGTTATTATCCTTATGGTACTATGTTATCTCATGTACTTGGTTATGTTGGGATAGATAATCAAGGATTAAGTGGCTTAGAACTTGAATATGATAAATATCTTACAGGTGAAGCGGGGGCTATTAAATATTTTTCAGATGCTAAAGGTAATAAACTAAATTTATCTGATATTTATGTAGAACCCACAGATGGAATTAATATTCAATTAACTATTGATTATAAAATACAGATGTCTTTAGAAAGAGAACTAGAAAATGCAGTTAAGGCTTTTAATCCAGATATGGCATTAGCTATAGTTATGGATCCAAATACTGGAGAAATATTAGGTATGGCCTCTCGTCCTACTTATGATCCTAATAATTATCAAAATTATTCTATGGAAACATTAAGCAGGAACCTACCTATATGGGCATCATATGAACCAGGATCAACGTTTAAGATTTCAACTTTTGCGGCTGCATTAGAAGAAAACCTAATGGATATGGAAAATGATCATTTTTATGATTCGGGTAGTGTTATCGTTAGCGGAGCTAGAATTGGTTGTTGGAAAGCTGGGGGACATGGCGATCAAACCTATTTACAAGTGTTACAAAATTCATGTAATCCAGGATTCGTTAAACTTGGACAGATGCTTGGCAAGGAAAAGCTTTTCTCGTATTTAGATTTATTTGGCTTTGGAAGTAAAACTGGAATAGATTTAAATGGTGAGAGTGAAGGAATTATCTTTTCTTTAGATAAAGTTGGTGATTTGGAATTATCTACTACTGCTTTTGGGCAGGGAGTTAGTGTAACACCAATTCAACAAGTGACTGCTGTTTCATCAATAGTAAATGGTGGCAATCTATATAAACCTTATATAGTTAAAAATTACTTAGAGCCTGAAACCAATACTATTATAAAAACTAATGAAAAAACTCTGGTTCGTAAAACCATTAGTCCAGAAACTTCTAGTAAAATGCGTTATGCCCTAGAAACGGTAGTAGCTTTGGGTGGTGGTAAAGCTGCTTATATTGATGGATATCGTGTTGGTGGTAAAACTGGTACAGCTCAGAAAGTTGAAAATGGAAGATATTTAGTTAATAACTATATTATGAGCTTTATGTCAGTAGTACCAGCTAATAATCCTCAAGCAGTTTTATATGTAGCACTAGATAATCCAAAAAATACTGCGTTATTATCTAGTTATACAACTACTCCAATAGCTAGAAAAATTCTTTTAGATATAATAGATGCTTTAGGTATTGAAAAACAGGAAGGACAATTAATTAAAGATTATACTTGGGAAGATAAAGTTTATTATGAAGTACCTAATGTAGTAGGTAAGAGTATTAAAGAAGCTAAAAAAGAACTTAATAATTTTAAAATAGAATATGTTGGTAGTGGTGATACAGTACTATATCAGACTCCTACAGCAGGTGAACGTGCTCCGGCTGATTCTACTATAGTTTTACTTTTAGGAGAAAATTAAAAAAAATAGTTGACAAAGTATAGAACTTAGCATATTATTAAGATGTAACTGTACTATCACAAATAGTACAGTAAAGGAGGAAATATGATAGAAATTCATAAACTATCTAAAACTTATGATAAGACACAAGTATTGAATAATCTTGACTGTACTATTAAAGAAAACACAATTTATGGATTGGTTGGAGCTAATGGTGCTGGTAAATCCACATTGATGCGTCTTATTAATGGTATTTTAATTCCAGATAGTGGAACTATTAAAGTAGATAATGAAAATATTATCGATAATGAAATTAAAAAACAGGACATGGTATTTGTCCCAGATGATTTATTCTTTTATACTAATTATTCATTGATGGATATGGCTAAGTTTTATAAAGCTTTGTATAAAAAGTTTGACGTTAAGTACTTAGAATCATTAGCTAGTAAGTTGAAATTAGACTTAAACAGTAAAATTCAAACTTTTTCTAAAGGTATGAAACGTCAGTGTGCTTTAATACTTGCATTAGCTACTCATGCTAAATATATGTTTTTTGATGAAACCTTTGATGGAATAGATCCAGTTATTAGGAACTTCTTTAAAAAAATAATAGCTATGCAAATGAGTGAAGATAATACGACTATTATTATGACTAGTCATAATCTAAGAGAGTTAGAAGATATCTGCGATAACTTAGGATTACTATATGATGGAGGAATTTTATTTGAAAGTGATATTGATTCACTTAAGACAAATATGTATAAAGTTCAAATATCATTAGATAAAAACTTTAATGAAGATGATTTCTTAGAACTAGATGTATTAAGCTTTAAAAAGATTGGTAGTATTGCGACTATAATAATTAAAGATGAAAAAAAGACTAGTAAAAAAATATTAGAAGCTATGCATCCTATTATTTTAGATTTTCTACCATTAACCTTAGAAGAAGTATTTATATATGAAATGGAGGCACTAGGATATGAATTCAACGAAATGGTTTAATATAGAATATGCTAAACAAAATATTAAGAAATCTAGAGGAGTTTTAGCTTTATTTCTAGGAATAGTACCAATATTTACAGCATTGATGATGTTTTTTATAGATAAATATTATTTAATGATACCTAGCTTTAGTGATATATCATTTATAAATATTATTTTCTTCTGTATTGTTCCAATAGTAGTATCATTATGCTTATTTAATTATATATACAAGAAAAAAAGCGTAGACTTTATATGTTCTATGCCAATTAGTCGTAAAACTATATTTATAACTAATATAATAACGGGTATTATCCTATTATTTATAATGAATTTAATTACTAGCATAATCATATTACTTTTTAGTATCAGTGGTAATACTATTATTCCACCAAATATGATAATTAATTTCTTCTTTATTTGGTTTCTTGCTTATACCTATATATTTACTGTTACTACTTTAGCTATGAGTATATCTGGTAATGCTATTACGCAGTTAATAATAACTGGTATTTTACTTATAATAGTACCATTTATGCATGATTATATTTTTAATAATCAAACTTATAATTATCCATCTATAGAGATAGAATGTAAAAGTAATAATTGCATTCCTGATAATTATGAGTGTTATGATAATAAATGTAGTAGTAATAAGAAAAAGAATATTTATAATATAGTTGCAGATAAAATAGTAAAAGAAAATACTTATCCTATGCCATATAGTATTTTTAAAGAATTAAATTATAGTACTAGTTTAGATGATGATATTAATCTAATCAATAAAAATGTAGTAATAGAAATGATTATTTTATCAGTAGGTAATACCATATTAGGACTTTATTTATTTAATAAAAGAAAGATGGAAAACAATGAAACTACTTTTAAAAATTATAAAGTTCATTTATTAGTAAAGGGTATTACATTATTACCAGTACTAGTATTTACTTATGAAACATTTACATTTTCTATTACACTTTTAGAAGTATCAATAGTATTAGCTATTATAGTAGCTTATTACTTTATTTATGAATTAATAACTAGAAAAGGTATATATCATGTGAAAGAAAATATTATAGCTTTATTAGTAACATTAATAGTTGGTTATAGCTTAATAGGAGGAATAAATCTAGTAGTTAAACAGAATGATAGCTATTCTATAAGTAATAGTGATATTAAAGAACTAGATATAAATTTAGTTAATAATTTATCTATTACTGATAGTGAATATTTAAAAATAACTGATTCTAATTTAATAAATCAAATAATTAAATATACTTTAAATAATTATGATAATACTGATAATTTGAATGATGTAAGTGTTGGGCTAGTTCTTAATAATGGTATTAAAGTTTATTATACTTTGTGGTTACCTAATATTGATTTAAATAGATTATCTGATAAAATAAAAAATAGTAGTGATTATAAAAAGTATTTAGATATTAATGCTAATGACATTTATGCTGCTGGTTTTAATTATAGTGGTTATTACTATAAACCTAGTAAAAGGCTTAAAAAAATATTAAAGGAAGCTATTAGTAAGTATCCAGTAGAGAATACGGAAAATAGTAACTACTATTCATATATAACTTTCTTAACTTATAAGAATGGTAAGAAAATAGTATATAATATAGATACTAGTGCTACTTTAGAATTAACTAATTATGTTAATGAAATGGTAAGAATAAATAATAAATATATGGCTAGTAAGTTAGATGAATCTGGATATTTTAATTATGATAACTTACCAGAAGGTATAACTGAAGATGAGAAAGACTATATTTATAAGTATTCTGAATATTATATTAGGGATTTTATTAGAGAACATAAGAACCAAAAATTTGATCAAAATAAAGATTATATTATAATTAAATTTTCTCCTTATAGTGGTAATGAATATCAATTTGCAACTAATGATATTCAGGATTTTATTAAATTAGTTCATGATAAATATAATGAAAATAAAGATTCAATAAAAAAGGATGATAGTAATGATACTAATTAATTTAGATTATCAAAATAGAAAACCTATATATGAACAGATAGTATCTGCTATAGAGGAATATGTAGCTTTAGGTGTATTAAAACCTAAAGAACAGATACCATCTATTAGAGAACTTGCTTCTAATCTTGGAATTAATCCTAATACAGTAAAAAAAGCTTATGATATGCTTGAACATAGAAATATTATTAATACTATTTCTACTAAAGGAACATTTATATCAGATAAAACAGACCAAGTATTAGAAATAAAGAAAAATGAAGAATTAGAAATATTAGATAAACAACTTGATTTATTATTGAATCTTGGAATTAGTAAGAAAGATTTAAAAGAGTTTATTAATAATAAACTTAAATAGAGAGAGTACCAGTTGGTACTCTTTATTAGTTAGAATAGTTTATGTATTTAGATGGTTCTAATATAGGTATATTTTCATATAATTAAATGGATAGATGAAAGTGTAAAATTATGTATATTTATACAAACTTCATTAAAAATAAGAATTATATGTAGTATAATTTTATATTAGAAACAGGAGTGATTATAATGCTAATTTTAACTAAATCGATGTTTGCAATTATGATTGGGTTTTTGGGAGCTGTTGTATTGGGACTATTTTTGGTACCAGCTTTGAAGAAATTAAAAGTAGGACAGAGAATTAGTGTATTTGTGGGTGAAAATCATAAGAAAAAAGAAGGTACACCTACTATGGGTGGTTTAATATTTATTTTACCTACACTATTAGCTACGTTATTTTTATTAGTTACTAAGAAGATTACTTATACTTCTAATTTAGGAATAGTATTAATAGTTTTTATTGGTTATGCTATTATAGGCTTTCTTGACGATTATCTTAGTATTAAAAAAAAGGGTAATGAAGGATTAACTGAGTTTCAAAAGTTGTTTGCACAGATTGTGATTGCACTTATTTTCTTTTATATGTATATAAGAGATGGGGGACAGACTTCATTAGTAGTATCTACACTTGGTATTAATATCGAGATGGGATGGGCTTATGGATTATTTATATTATTCTTATTAGTCGGTGCTTCTAATGCTGTTAATCTAACTGATGGATTGGATGGATTAGCTGGAGGATTATCAGCTATAGCTTTTATAGCTTTTAGTTTAATTTCAATGGTAGTTGGATTTGAAGATTTAGGTATATTTACATTTATTTTAGCAGGATCACTTATGGGATTCTTAGTATATAATACTTATCCAGCTAGAGTATTTATGGGTGATACTGGTAGTTTAGCTTTAGGTGGAGTTATGGCTGCTATAGCTATTCTTACTCATCGTGAGGTTACTTTAGCAGTAGTAGCTAGTATATTTATTATTGAAACATTAAGCGTAATTTTACAGGTATTTTGGCTTACAGTATTTAAAAGAAAGTTATTCTTGATGACACCTATTCATCATCATTTTGAAAAACTTGGTTGGGAAGAAAGAGATATAGTTAAATTATTCTGGGTTGTTGGTTTAATATTAGCTATGGGGGGTATATTCTTCGGAGTTTGGTTATAAAGAAAGAGTGATAAAATGAGTAAGAAAAAAGTAGATTATCTTCTTTTTATTGCTGTAATTACTCTAATATTATTTGGACTAATAATGATCTTTTCAGCTTCATCTATTTGGGCTGAATATAAGTTTAATGATAGTTTTAAGTACGTTAAACAACAAGGATTATTTATAATAATAGGAATCATACTAATGCATACAGTATCTAAAATAGATTATAAATGGTATTATAAGAAGACAAATTTAATTTTATTAATTTGTCTTTTCTTATTAGTACTTGTTTTAATACCTGGCATTGGTTCAGTACGTAATGGTAGTAGAAGTTGGTTTGGGATTGGATCTTTTGGAATTCAACCTAGTGAGTTTGCCAAGTTAGGTTTAATTATTTTTACTGCTAAGTATTTATCTCAAAATAATAAGTTTTTAAAGGATATTAGAAAGGGAGTTATTCCTATATTGCTTGTATTATTTTTAATATTTGGACTTATTATGTTACAACCGGATTTTGGAACAGGTATGATTATAGTTGTTAGCATTTTAGCAATGCTTTTTATTGCGGGAGTAAATATAAAGTTTTTTATAGGATTGGGTATACTTGGTGTAGGTGGTATAGTTGGACTTATAGCTATAGCTCCATACAGAATGGATAGAATTACTTCTTTTATAGATCCATGGAAAGATCCACTTGGTACAGGATTTCAGATTATACAGAGTTTATATGCAATTGGACCAGGAGGACTTTTAGGACAGGGATTTTTAAATTCTAGGCAGAAACAGTTTTATTTACCTGAACCTCAGACTGATTTTATATTTTCTATTATAAGTGAGGAGTTTGGTGTGCTTGGGGTAATAATAGTGTGTGGTTTATTTTTATTGGTTTTATATAGAGGTATAAAAATAGGACTACAGACTGATGATTTATTTGCCAAGTATTTAGCGTTTGGTATGATATTTCAGATAATAGTTCAAACTATTATGAATTTAATGGTAGTAATAGGATTAATACCTGTTACAGGAGTAACTTTGCCGTTCTTAAGTTATGGAGGTTCTAGTTTACTTATTAGTATGATATCGGTGGGTATACTTTTAAATATAAGTAGGTATGATAAATAGAATTATATTATATGAAGCAGTATTTAAGTCATTTGTGTGTTAACTAAATGTAAAGCTTATGCAAGCTTTACTTTTTTAGTTGTTTAATTTTAGTTTTGTATGGTATAGTGTAAGTATAGTAATAATAGGAGGAGAAATTATGAGTAATAAGAATAGACAATTAATTGTGTCTCTACTCGGAATAGTAAGTTTATTTTTAATAACTATAGGAGTGACATATGCAGTATTTAGTTATACTAAAGAAGGAACTACAGATAATGTAGTTACATCTGGTACATTAAAGTTTTTGTATACAGAAAATAGTGCTGGTGGAACAGGAATAAATATAAGTGAAGCAGAACCAATATCAGATGCTCAAGGAAAATCTTTAGTAGGAGATAATAATGTATTTGACTTTAAAGTGGAAGGAACAAATACAGGTAGTGAAGTAATACCATATGAAGTAACACTAAGAAAGAAAGATACTTCTACTATGAGTGAAGATAATGTAAAAGTATATTTAACAGATGAAACAGAAAGTACAGATATAATAGAACCAACATTATATAGTAAATTAACACAAACTAATATAGATGTAGGTTCTAATATAGAGAAGACTCTATATAAAGGAGAAGTAGCAGGAAACACAAATAATTATTTAAAGACATTTAGATTAAGAATGTGGATAGATGAAAATAGTAATCAAAATGATATAAATGGGAAGTCATTTACAGGAATGGTAAATGTATATTCAAATGCTAAAGTAAGTGAAAATGCTTCCTCTACTTTAAAAGATGAGATAATGAAGAATCCTATAATAGAAGCAGAACCAACACTAACTAAAAATAGTTCATCCTCTAGTGATGCAAGTGGCTTATATAAGTCAGCAGCCACTAATACAGGAGATCCAACATATTATTTTAGAGGAAGTATTACTAATAATTATGTAAATTTCGCAGGGTTCACATGGAGAGTGGTTAGAATTAACGAAGATGGAACTGTTCGCATGATTATGCAAAACGGGATAAATAATAATGCTACATATAAATTTAGCTCTGATACTGATAACTTTGCTTCTATATATTATTCAAGTAGTGAGATAAAGCCAATACTTGAAAGTTGGTATAATGATAATATAGGAAGTAAAGAAGAATATTCAAAATATGTAGCTACTGGCAATTATTATTGTGAACAGGCAAAAACTAAATATACAGATGGTGCTACATCAGAAAGTGCTACTATGACCACTTATTATAATTATACGCCAGACTTTAAATGTACAACTGATGGAAATGGTAAAGGCATTGTAAATACAAATGTGGGATTATTAAACTATGATGAAGTAGTTCATGCAGGTGGATATTATAATCAATATAATAGTAATTATTATTTATATAATTCAGCTATTCTTTGGTGGACAATGGGACCGTCCGGTTTTTCCGGTTCGTATTTATATGTATGGTATATTAACAATTCAGGTGAGTTAAATCGTGTCAAGACTGAATATACTCTTGCCATACGCCCTGTAATAAATATTAAAGCAAATACACCAGTATCTTTAGGAGATGGAAATAAAGATAATCCATTTATTATAGAATAGTTAATAATACAGCATCTTTTAGGTGCTGTATTATTTATATTTACATGAAATTTCAGGTTTGAAAAAATTCACTGTAAAGGAATGTCTAATTTCTTTTTTTTGATTGGAAAGTTTGCTATAATAGTGTAGGAGTGTGAAGACTATGGCAGTTAAGTATGATGAAAGTTCAATTAAAATATTAGAGGGTCTTGAAGCAGTTAGAAAAAGACCTGGTATGTATATTGGATCAACAGATAAAAGAGGACTTCACCATTTAGTATGGGAAATAGTTGATAATGCCATTGATGAAGTTATTAATGGATATGGAGACTATATTAAAATTATTATTCATAAAGATAAAAGCATTAGTGTAGAAGATCATGGACGTGGTGTACCTACTGGTATGCATGCATCTGGTAAACCTACACCAGAAGTAATATATACAGTACTTCATGCTGGAGGTAAATTTGAAGAAGCAGGATACAAAGTTTCTGGAGGTTTGCATGGCGTTGGTGGTAGTGTAGTTAATGCTTTATCAAAATGGATGGAAGTAACTATTAAGAGAGATAAAAAAGAATATTTTATTCGTTTTAAAGATGGTGGTAAAGTTGATGTACCTTTAAAAGAAATAGGTACTACTTCTAAAACTGGTACCACTGTTCGTTTTTTACCTGATGACTCAATATTTTCAACAACTACTTTTTCTTTTACAACAATATGTGAGAGAATGCAGGAGTCAGCTTTTTTATTAAAAGGCTTGACTATAGAAGTAATAGATGAAGAAGATGAAAAAAGCGAAACATATCACTATGAAGATGGGCTAGTTGCCTTCGTTAATTATTTAAATGAAGAAAGGACTCCACTTCATAACGTTATTTCATTTGAAGGCGTTAAAGATAGAATTGAGATAGAAATAGCTATGCAGTATACTGATACCTATAATGAAAATATTATATCTTTCGTTAATAATGTTAAAACTAGTGATGGTGGTAGCCATGAAGTTGGATTTAAGACAGCTTTGACACGTGTATTTAATGATTATGCTAAAAATAATAATTATATTAAGGGAAAAGATAAAGCCTTTGAAGGACCTAATGTTCGTGAAGGGTTGACAGCTATTATCTCTTTAAAAGTACCAGAAGATTTATTACAATTCGAAGGTCAGACTAAGGGAAAGCTTGGTACTCCTCAAGCTCGTACAGCAGTTGAAGCTTTAGTTACTGAGAAGCTTGGATATTTTTTAGAAGAGAATAAGAAAATAGCTACTGATATCGTTGAAAAGGCTTTAAAAAGTAAAATGGCTGCAGATGCGGCTCGTAAGGCTAGAGAAGAAGCTCGCAAAGGAAAAGGGAAGAATACTAAGGAAAGAGCTATTTCTGGTAAACTTACACCAGCACAGTCAAAAGATAAGTCACATAAAGAACTATTTATAGTTGAGGGTGACTCTGCAGGTGGATCTGCTAAACAAGGTAGAGATAGAAGATTTCAAGCAATCTTGCCTCTTCGTGGTAAAGTATTAAATACTGAAAAAACGAAAATGGAAGATATTTTTAAAAATGAAGAAATAAACACTATGATCTATACTATTGGAGCTGGTGTAGGCCCTAACTTTGATATTAATGAAGCTGAATACAATAAAGTTATCATCATGACCGATGCTGATGATGATGGAGCACATATTCAGTGCTTATTAATGACATTCTTTTATCGCTATATGAGACCACTTATTGAAGCAGGAAGATTATATATAGCTTTACCACCATTATTTTTAATAAAGAATGGTAAAGAACATATTTATGCTTATTCAATGGATGAGATGAAACAATTAGTAGCTGGTAAAAAATGTGATGTACAACGTTACAAAGGATTAGGTGAAATGAATGCCGATCAGCTTGCTGAAACAACTATGAATCCTGGTACTAGAAGCTTGATTCGTGTTACTATAGAAGATGCTTTACTAGCTGAAAAAAGAGTTAGTGTATTAATGGGGGATAATGTTGAGCCAAGAAAAAATTGGATAGATGAAAACGTAGTATTTTCACTAGAAGATGATTATCAAATAGAAATGAAAAAGTAGTAGAAAGAAGGCCTAATAATGACCTCAGTTAGAAGTATAGTAAAATTAATAATTAGTAATGGCTTAGGCTGTTATTTAATGATAAAAAAGAAAAATGTTTCCATAACTAGTTTTACTAAGGTTATGGAAAATAATGATATAGATAGTATTAAAGAATGGATTAAGAAATATCCTGTTATTAATATTTCTTATTATGAAAAAAAATATACAAAGGTTAATTGTATAGATGAAGTATTAGAATATAGTTATGATAAATATCATCATCTAAGAGAAATACGTGATGTTGTGAGAATGGAACCTATTGCTGATAAGATAATAGATGATAAAACTTATAAAAGAGCATTATCGGTATACTATTCATTTCAAATTTTTAATTTAATATTTAAAAATCATGCTAATATGTTACCTAGTTATTTACCATTTATAAAAAAAGAACAGGAAGAATTATTTCAGTTAATTATGCGTGAAATAGATTCATATTATATAAACATTATCACTAAATAGGAGGACTGACTTATGGCAAAGAAAACAGAGACTAAAGAAATAATTGAGAAAATTTATAATTATACCCTAGAAGAGATAATGGGTGATCGTTTTGGAAAGTACTCAAAATATATTATTCAAGATCGTGCGATACCTGATGTAAGAGATGGTTTAAAACCGGTTCAAAGAAGAATATTATATGGAATGTATCGCGGACGCCATACTTATGATAAACCATATGTTAAGTCGGCTCGTTCTGTTGGTGATATTATGGGTAAATATCATCCACATGGAGATAGTTCTATTTATGATGCCATGGTACGTATGAGTCAGTGGTGGAAACAATCTACCCCTTATATTGATATGCATGGTAATAATGGTTCAATGGATGGAGACAGTCCAGCTGCTATGCGTTATACAGAAGCTAGACTTTCTAAAATTAGTAATGAATTATTAGAAGATATTGATAAAGAGACTATTACTTGGGCACCTAACTTTGATGACTCTGAGATAGAGCCTACTGTTCTTCCGGCTAGATTTCCTAATTTGATAGTAAATGGGGCTACTGGTATTAGTGCTGGATATGCAACTAATATTCCTCCACATAACTTAGGCGAAATAATAGATGCTACTATTAAGAGAATAGATTCTCCTAACTGTTATTTAGATACTATTATGGATATAGTTAAGGGTCCTGATTTTCCTACTGGTGGAATAGTTGAAGGTATTTCTGGTATTCGTAGTGCTTATGAGAATGGTAGGGGTAAAATAATAGTTAAATCTAGATGCAATTTTGAAGAAGAAAAAAATAAAACAGTATTAGCTATTAGTGAAATACCATTTGAAGTTAATAAAGCCATGTTAGTACGTAAAATAGATGAAATTAGAATAGACAAGAAAATAGATGGCATTTTAGAAGTAAGAGATGAATCCGATAGGGATGGTTTAAGAATAGCTATTGATATTAAAAAGGATGCTAATCGTGAACTTATATTAAACTATTTACTAAAAAATACAGATTTACAAGTATCTTATAACTTTAATATGATCGTAATTGATCATAGAAGACCTAGACAATTAGGACTATTAGCTATACTTGATTCTTATATTGAGTTTAAAAAAGAAGTTATTACTAAGAGAACAGAATATGATTTAAATACTGCTAAAGCTAGGCTTCATATAGTAGAAGGCCTTATTAAGTGTTTATCTATTCTTGATGAAGTTATTAGAGTTATTCGTGCTAGTAAGAATAAAAGTGATGCAAAAGATAATTTAGTTAAAGAATTTGACTTTACACCATTACAAGCTGAAGCTATAGTTATGTTACAGTTATATAAATTAACTAATACTGATGTTACTGAGCTAGAAAAGGAACTTGCTAATTTAAAAGAAACCGTTGCGGGATTGGAAGCTATATTATCTAGTGAAGATGAATTAAAATTAGTCATGAAGAATGAACTTCGAAGGGTTAAGAAAGAATATGCTACACCTAGAAAAACTGATATTAAAGAAGAAATAACAGAAATTAAGATTGATACTACGGTTATGATTCCTAAGGAAGATGTTTTGGTTATGGTAACTAAGGATGGTTATATTAAACGTACTTCTTGGAGAAGTTATCAGGCTTCTCAGGATGAAGCGACCTTAAAGGATAATGATTATATTATTGGATTATATGAGTTAAATACTTTGGATACAATCTTATTATTTACTAATTTAGGTAATTATTTATATGTGCCTGTTCACGCTATTCCTGATATTAAATGGAAAGAAATTGGTAAACATATTAGCAATATTATTAAACTTGAAGAAATGGAAGAAATAGTTAGTGTGATTCCAGTATGTAATTTTGATGATAAAGTTGAAATTGCGATTGCTACTAAGAATGGTATGATTAAGCGTACACTACTTAAGGATTTCCAAGTATCTCGTTATTCTAAACCTATTCAGTGTATGAAGCTTAAAGATAATGATAGTGTAGTTAATGCTTTTACTACAGTATATAATGATATTTTTATAGCTACTGATGGTAATTATGGATTATGGTTTGATAAAGAAGAAATTCCTGTTGTTGGTATTAAAGCAAGCGGAGTTAAAGCTATTAAACTAAAAGATGATTTAGTGGTATCAGCATGTAACTTTGATATTAACAAAGATGAATATTTACTTATAATTACCGATAAAGGAACAGGTAAGAGAGTTAAAATGACAGAGTTTGAAAAATCTCTTCGTGCTCATAGAGGATTGCTTTTATTAAGAGAAGTAAAAACTAATCCATATCATACTATTAGAACATTCCTAACAACAGGTAGAGATCATATTGGTATTAAGACTCCTGATATTAACTTATTAAAAACTAGTGAATTTCCAATTATGGATCGTTATTCTACTGGTAGTACTATATCTAAACATAATATAGTTGATGCATTTAAAGTAATAGAGTTACTTACTAAAGATAATATAAATAATAGTAATAGTGATGATACCAATGTTACTCGTGCTAATACTGATAGTACATTGGATAATACTAGTGATAAAGTTGAAGTTGATGATGTAGTAGAAATCACTTCTAAAATATTAACTGAAACTTTAGAAGAAAAGAAAGAAAAACCTCAAGCTAAAGAGAAGACTACTTCAGCAAAAGTATCTTTAAAAGAAATTGATGATAGGCTTATGACTATAGATGATTTTTTAAATGATTACTAAGAGTTTTTGTCAACAAACTCCTAATTTAGCATATATATTATTAGGTGATATTATGTCTAAGGAAACTTTTAAAATGTTTGTTAGAAGTCATCCAGAATTAGTTAACTATGTAAATAATAATAAAATGAGTTGGCAAAGATTCTATGAAATGTATGATATGTACGGGGAAAATAATTCGGTTTGGAATTCATATTTTACTACCACTACTGATACTATTAGTACAAATGTAGCAGCAACTGCTTCTAACACAATTAGTAAGAAAACAGTTGGTGATACTCCGATTAAAGAAATATTTAATATGGTTAAGCAAATGGATTTGGAAACGGTTAGAAAGGGTGTTGATGGATTACAGAAAGCCGTTGGTTTAGTACAAGATTTAACAGTTAATAAGAAGATGGCAACTAATTATCAAGCTAGACCTTTGTATCAACATTTAGATGATTAATGAATATTGAAACTCAATTAAAAATCAGAAATAATCCAAATTTATATCATTTTTTAAGAGAAAATTCTTGGTGGTATAAAGAATTAAACCGTAATCCTGAATCTATAAATGAAATGCAAATTGAAATGAAAAATTATTATAAAATGAATTTGAGTGATCAGATTGATCGCTTTGGTAAACGTATAGAAATGATTCGTACATTTATGGATATTATGAAATAATACTTGAAAAATCTATATTGATGTGTAGATTTTTCTTTTTCTTTCTTCTATAATAAAGATGGTGATATTATGACAGAAGAAATACAGAATAAATTAGATGAACTTATAAATTTAATCAATAATGATTCTAGAATAATAGAAATGAAAGAATTACGTACTAAACTTTTGACTGATACTGAATTAATGGAACAGATAAAAAAATATCAACTTGATCCTATTAAATATCAAGATTTAAAGATGCAGATATATGCAAATTCTGATTATAAGAGATATCAACAGTTGGAAAATGATATATATTTTTTAACGCTTAGTATTAATTTGAAGTTAAATATTTTAACTGATAAAAGAAGGTGCCATAGATGAAGATAATTAGTGGTAAATATAAGGGTAAGAATATAGATGGTTATAATATTGATGGTACTAGGCCTACTCAGGATAGAGTAAAAGAAAGTATGTTTGCGATGATACAAGACTATTTATCTGATTCTGTAGTACTAGACTTGTTTGCGGGTAGTGGTAACTTGGGAATTGAAGCCTTAAGTAATGGTGCTAGTATGGTATATTTTATTGACTCTAATGATAAGTGCGTTAGAATTATTAATAAAAATCTTCTTTGTATTGGTGATGAATATCATATTAAGTGTATGGATTATAGAGATAGTTTATTATTTTTTGAGAGATCTAAAATTACTTTTGATGTGATTTTACTTGATCCTCCTTATAAGTTAAATTGTATATCTGAAATTTTATTAACGGTTATAAAAAAGTCGTTACTTAATTCTTCTGGTATAATCGTTTGTGAGTATGAAAATGATGATTTTTTAGATGACTATCCAGAATTAGAATTAATTAAATATAAAAAATACGGATATAAAAATGTTCGTATATATAGGAGAAGATGATTATGAAAATTTACTTAGTACGTCATGGTGAAACAGATGCTAATAAAAATGGTATTCTTCAAGGACAAGGTTTGAATTATCAACTAAATGATACCGGGGTAAGACAGGCTACTAAACTTAAAAATGAACTAAGAAATGTTAACTTTGATGTATGCTTTACTTCACCACTTATTAGAGCGTGGTCAACTGCTATGATTATAGTTGGTGAAAGATGTGAAATAAAAGAAGATAAACGCCTATTAGAACGCTATTTGGGTAATTTAGAAGGGGTTACTAAGAAAGTTTATAATCCTGTAAAATATTGGGATTATTATCTAAACTGTTCTGATGATGCAGTTGAACCAATACAGGATATATTTAAAAGATGTAGAAATTTTATTGATTATATTAAAAATACTTATAGTGATGATATGACTATACTAATTGTATCTCATGGAGCTATTACTAGATGCCTTCATCATATTTTAATGAACAGTAATTTAAATAATGATTTACTTGACTTTAAGGTAGAAAACTGTTATTGTAGAGACTACATTTTATAGGAGGGGATATTTTGGCTGGCGTAAATGATGTTTATATGGAACATTTTGTATCACTATTTATGGCTATTTCTGCTATTAGGAGTGATTCTAGTAGTGATGGAGTTAAGTCTATTTATATACCTATAGATATTAAACCAGTTATTCAGGAAGCGTTGTCTTATGCAAATTATCATCAATATTTTTCAGAAATAATTAATATGGATGTGTATTTAGAAAATCCTCAGGCTTGGATAGATAAATTTGAAGAAACATTAAATTTATATTTTAAAAATTCAAATAGAGCTATTAATGTTAATTCTGATACTCATAAAATTGAACTATATTATACGCAGAATGAAATTAATGAAATAGTTAGTAAGTATAATGATTCTACATTAAAATCAATGGATGTATTCGTTAGGCTGTTTAGTATTGCAGATTTTCTTAAAACAGAATCTAAACCTGAAGTTACAAATCCATTATCAGTAGTTAAGAAATTTATTAAAAGTTTTAGCAGGCAACGTTAATTTACATATTGACTAGTTTATATAAAATAGAGGCAGGTAGTAGGCCTCTTTTATTTTTATCAAAAAATTCAACTTTTTTAGCATTCTTTGTTGACATTTGCTAATAATATGAATATAATTATATTAGCACTTGAGAAATAGTAGTGCTAATAGGAGGTAAGTGATGCTAACAGATAGACAAAATAAAATATTAACTTTAATTATTACAGAATACATCAAACTTGCTAGACCAGTAGGATCAAACTTGATATGTAAGAGATTAAAGTGTTCTAGTGCTACTATCAGAAATGAAATGGCATCGTTGGAAGAATTAGGTCTCCTAGAAAAAACACACACATCATCAGGTAGAGTTCCTAGCGAACAAGGATATCGCTATTATGTAGATCATTTAATGAAGCCAAAAGAATTAAATGGTGAAGATATGCTTAAACTTCAAATTATTTTTAATAACCAACAGTTAGAATTAAGTGATTGCTTAAGTGAAAGCTTAAAGCTAATATCAGATATGACTAATTATACTTCAATTGTGTTAGGCGGTACTAGTCACGATAATCGTTTGAAAGAAATTAGTGTAGTACCGATTGACTTAGAAAATCTAATAGTAATAGTAGTTACTGATAAGGGACATGTAGAAAACAAAAAAGTAACACTTAAAAATGTTTCTCTTGATGAAATTAAGAAAACAGTCAACCTGATTAACGATTTACTAGTCGGTACACCTATAGATGAAGTTAGTAGTAAGCTTGAATTTGAGATTAAGCCAATTATTGGCAGATACGTTAAAGAACATGAAATAGTTTATAATACCTTTTATCAAGTATTTAAAGACTTTTCTAGTAAAAATATTAACGTTGTCGGAAAAAATAATATATTGAAACAGCCTGAATTTAATAACGTTGAAAAAATTAAAGATATATTTGGCAAGCTAGATGACGAAGAAGAAATTATTGATAGTATTGAAGAAGAAAATAATGATATTAAGATTTATATTGGCAGAGAAAATAGTCTTGATGATGATGTAACAGTTATAAAAACTAAGTATCATACTGATGATCAAGAAGGTACAATCGCAATAGTAGGTCCAAAGAGAATGGATTATGATAGAGTTGTTACTTTACTTGAGTACATTAAATCAAATATTGAGGAATAAGGAGATAAGATGAATACAGAAGAAAAAGAAATAGAAAAAAACAATGCTTGTTCTTGCGATGATAAATGTAATGATAGTTGTGAGTGCGGATGCCAGCAAGAAAAAGAACATGAATGTGAATGTAAACATGAACAGCATCACGAAAAGAAACATAAGCATAAGGAAAGTAAAGAACTAGAAGAAGCTAAAAAAACTATTATGGATCTTCAAACTAAACTTATGTATGCACAAGCTGATTCAATTAATTATCGTAAAAGAAAAGATGAAGAAACAGCCAATATGTTAAAATATGCTAATCAGGATTTACTGTTAGATATGGTAAACATGATAGAAAATATGGATCGTGCAGCAAGTGTAAAAGCAGAAACAGAAGAAAGTAAAAAAATTCAAGATGGTATAAAAATGGTAAGCAATCAGTTTAAAGACATCTTGAAAAAATATGGTGTTGTAGAAATTGAAGCTTTAGGTTATCCATTTGATGAAAATTATATGGAAGCCATGATGGTAGGAAATGATCCTACTAAACCTAATGAAATGGTACTAGAAGTACTAATGAAAGGTTACAAATACAAAGACAGAATATTAAAACATGCTGTTGTTAAAGTTAATCAAATTGAAGAAAATAAAAATGAGAAAGGGAATGATTAATTATGAGTAAAATTATAGGTATAGACTTAGGTACAACTAATAGTTGTGTAGCCGTATTAGAGGGAGGAGCTGCTACTGTTATTCCAAATCCAGAAGGAAATCGTACAACTCCATCTGTAGTATCTGTTAAGAAAGGTGAAAGAATAGTAGGAGATGCTGCTAAACGTCAAGCATTAACTAATAAAGATACTGTTTCATCTATTAAAAGATTAATGGGTACAAGTGAAAAAGTAGAACTTGATGGTAAGAAATATACTCCAGAGGAAGTATCTGCAATGATTTTATCTTACATGAAGGATTATGCTGAAAAATATTTAGGAGAAAAAGTAACTAAAGCTGTTATTACAGTTCCTGCTTACTTTAATGATAGTCAGCGTCAAGCTACTAAGAATGCTGGTAAGATTGCTGGATTAGATGTTGAAAGAATTATTAATGAACCAACTGCTGCAGCTCTTGCGTTTGGACTTGATAAACAAGATAAGAATCAAACTATCTTAGTATATGACTTAGGTGGAGGTACATTTGATGTATCAATTCTTGAACTTGGTGATGGTATATTTGAAGTTAAATCTACAGCTGGTAATAATAAACTTGGTGGAGATGACTTTGATAAATGCTTAATGGATTATATCGTTAGTGAATTTAAGAAAGAAAACGGAATTGATTTAACAAAAGACAAATTAGCAATGCAAAGATTAAAAGAAGTAGCAGAAAAAGCAAAGAAAGATTTATCTGGAATGACTTCTACTCAAATTTCTGCACCATTTATTTCTCAAGGAGAAGATGGACCACTTCATATTGATATGACAATCACTCGTGCTAAATTTGAAGAATTAATTCATGATTTAGTACAATCTACTCTAGAACCAGTTAGAAAAGCTTTAAAAGATGCTAAACTTGATAAGAAAGATATCGATAAAGTTATCTTAGTAGGTGGATCTACTCGTATTCCATGTGTTCAAGAATTAGTTGAAAAAGAATTAGGACAAAAACCATCTCATGAAGTTAACCCAGATGAAGCTGTTGCTATGGGTGCTGCTATTCAAGGTGGAGTATTAACAGGTGAAGTTAATGATATCGTTTTACTTGATGTTACACCACTTTCACTTGGTATTGAAACATTAGGTGGAGTTATGACAGTATTAATTCCAAGAAACACAACAATTCCAACTTCTAAATCTCAAGTATTCTCAACTGCAGCTGATAATCAACCAGCAGTAGATATCCATGTACTTCAAGGTGAACGTAGTATGGCTAATGACAATAAAACATTGGGACACTTCCAATTAACAGGAATTCCTGCTGCTCCTCGTGGAGTACCTCAAATCGAAGTTAAATTTGATATCGACGCTAATGGTATCGTTAATGTTACTGCTAAAGATCTTGGAACTAACAAAGAGCAATCAATTACTATTACTTCAAGTACTAACTTAAGTGATGAAGAAATTGAAAGAATGAAAAAAGAAGCAGAAGAACATAAAGCAGAAGATGAAAAACGTAAAGAAGAAGCAGATGTTAAAAATGAAGCTGAACAGTTAGTATTCCAAACTGAAAAATCATTAAAAGATCTTGGTGATAAGGTTGAATCTAAAGAAAAAGATGAAATTGAATCATTAATTAAAGATGTTAAAGAAGCCTTAGAAAAAGATAATATCGATGATATTAAGGATAAGAAAGAAAAACTTCAAGAAAAAGCTATGGCACTTGCTACTAGAGTTTATGAAGAAGCAGCTAAAGCTCAACAGACTAATACAGATGCAAATACAGATAATTCAGCAAATAATACAGATAGTGATGTCCATGAAGCAGAATATGAAGAAAAATAATTTATATTAATCTCTAAAAGTTCTAGAATACTAGGACTTTTAGATGGTTTTAGGAGAGATTATGCAAATATATAAAAGTAGAGATGAAGTAGAAGATAAATATAAATGGGATTTAAGTGATTTTTATAAAGATAATGAAGACTTTTATAAAAATTTAGATTTGACATATAAAGAAGTTCAAAAATTAGTTGCTTATAATGGATGTACTAAAGATGCAAATAAGTTATATGAATTTTTGCAAAAACAGTTAGAAGCCATCTGTTCAACTATGAATTTATATGCTTATGCTAATTTGAAAAATGATGAATTCTTAGGAGTATCTGAAAATATAGAAATGATGTCTAAGGTTAATGAATTGGACACATTACTTGATAAAAATATTAGTTTTTTTGATCCAGAACTTTTAAAATTAACTACAGTTGAATATGAAAGATTATACGTTTCTAATCCTAAATTAAAAGAATTTAAGTCTAGCTTAGATAAAATATATCGTAATAAAAAACATGTTTTAAGTGAAAAAGAAGAAATTATAATTTCTCAATTACTTGGAGCTATGGGTAATTATAGTAATATGAGTTCTACCTTATTAAATAATCAACATGACTATGGTAAAATTAAGTTAGATGATGGTACTGTAGAAAAGATTGCTCCTACTAATTATCGTAAGATTATGCGTAAAAGTAATCAAAAAAATCGTAAAAAAATTTATAACATGTATTATAGTGTAATAGAACAATATGCTCAAACTGAAGCAGAATATTTAAGCTCTTATATTAAAACTAATAATACTGTAGCTAAAATACATCATTTTAAAAACGCTTGGGACAGAAAGCTATTCAGATTAAATATTGATGATAAAGTTTATGATACTTTAGTTACGACAACTCAGGGTAATTTAAGGCCATTACAAAGATATTTTGATATAAAAAGACAGGTTCTTAAATTAGATAAATTGCATTTATATGATTTACCACTTGAAATGGCACTATCTAGTAAAGAATATTCAATAGATGATGCACAAAAGATAGTAAGAGAAGCTATTAAACCATTGGGTAATAAATATTTAGAATGCTATGATGAGATAATTAATAAACACTATGTTGATTATTGCCAATATCCAGGAAAATGTAGTGGTGGGTATTCTCTTTTTACTTTAGATCGTGATTCTCGTATACTTATGAGTTTTAATTATGATTTAGGTTCAGTTTCTACTTTAGCTCATGAAGCTGGACATAATGTTAATCATCAATTAGTTAAGGAAAATAATCCTACTGTTTATCGTAATACAACTAGTTTGGTTGCTGAAGTTGTATCACTTACTAACGAGTGTTTACTTTCTAGTTATTTAGCTAGTGATAAATTTGATCTAGAAACTAGAAAAGCTGGTATTAGTAATTTCCTTGGTGTATTTGTTTCTAACTTTTATGGAGCAGTACGTGAAGGTAAGATGGAACAGGATATGTATCAGTATATAGATAATGGTGGGGTTCTTACTAAAGATTATTTAAATAAGCTTTCGTATGATTCATGTAAAAAATATTATGGAAAAAGTGTAGTATTAGATAAGTATGCAGGATGCTCTTGGGCTCTTAGAAGTCATTACTATATGGATTTCTACTTATATAGTTACGCTATATGTGTTAGTGTTGCTTCATATATAGCTTCTAAAATATTAATTGGTGATAAAGATATATTAGAAAAATATATGAAATTTTTAACACTTGGTAGTGATATTTGGGCAAATGATGCTTTCTTAATACTAGGTATAGATTTGACTGATAAGAAGGTTTACGAAGAAGCTATTTCATATTTTTCTAGTATGCTTGATAAATATGAGAATTTAAGTAAGGAGATGTAAAGATGGCAGATAATAAGAGAGATTATTATGAAGTCTTAGGTGTATCTAAAAGTGCATCTCAAGATGAAATAAAAAGTGCTTTTAGGAAATTAGCTAAAAAGTATCATCCTGATGTTTCTAAAGAACCTGATGCTGAAGCTAAATTTAAAGAAGTTCAAGAAGCTTATGCAGTTTTGTCTGATGAAGATAAGAGACGTCAATATGACCAATTTGGGCATGCAGCATTTACAAATGGCGGAGGTGCCGGTGGTGCCGGAGGATTTGGTGACTTTGATTTTTCTGGATTTGATTATGGAGATATTTTTGATAATATCTTTGGTGGCTTTGGCTTTGGTGGCTCTAGAAGAAGTAGTGGCGGTAGTCGTGCTACTAAAGGAAAAGATACATTACTAAAAATGAAAATTACATTTGAAGAGGCTGTCTATGGTACAAAAAAAGAAGTTGATTTAGATGTAGTTGAAGATTGTGATGAATGTAATGGCCATGGTGGTTTTGATGAGACTACCTGTGATAAGTGTCGTGGTAGTGGAACTATCACTAGTGAACAACATACTATATTTGGTAGTTTTTTATCTAAAACTACTTGTCCTAATTGTGGAGGGAAAGGTAAAACCTACAAAAGAAAATGCTCTAAATGTAATGGTACTGGAAAAGTTAAAGAACATCAAACTATAGATGTTAAAATACCAGCTGGTGTTGATACAGGTAACAGACTTCGCGTATCTGGTAAAGGTGGTAGTGGTACTAATGGTGGCCCTAATGGTGATTTATATATAGAATTTACTGTTAGCGAGCATGACTTTTATGTTCGTGACGAAGATGATATCTATATTGAAGTACCAATTACTATTACAGAGGCAGTTTTAGGTACTAAAAAGGATGTTCCAACATTACAAGGTATAGTAACACTTACAATACCTTCTGGAGCTGAGAGTGGGGATAAACACCGTATTAAAGGTAGAGGTATACATAATGAATATACCCATCATAAGGGTGATATGTACATAGTACTAAAAATAGTTACACCTAAGAAACTTACTAAGGAACAAAAACGTTTACTAGAGGAATTAAATGAAACAGACTTACGTGATGATAATGATATCAAGAATTATGAGCGCTTCTTAAGAAAAAATAGTTAGTAAATAAAAAAATATAGAATATATACAAGTTGATTATATTCTATATTTTTATTTTGACTTTATTTTTATCTTTATTTATAGTATCAGTAATATATTTTTTTATTTCAGTTATACATTCATCTAGATCGTTATTGGCAAATTTTATTTGAATACCGGCCTGTAATATATTACTTTCACTAAAGTCTTCCTGATCAGCTAAAAATCTTCTACATAATTCAGAATATTTGGGATTTTTTTCTTTTCTTTCTCTTTCAAGAGCTCTTTCTAGGCGAATTCCATCTTCTACTTCTATATAAATTGGTATAACATTTTCTTTACCAAAATATTTACTTATTTTTTGATATCCTTCTAGAGTATTAATAATCATATAGTTATTGTTTGAATCTATATTTGAGGATGCAGTAAAGTAAGTCCATATTCCGTGTTTAGTATTATAACTTCTAGACTCTATAACCATGTTATTATCTAGCATAAACTTAAATATTTCTTCAGTAACGAAGTTATATTGTATACCATTTGTTTCGTTTTCACGAATGGGGCGTGTAGTGTAGGGAATGATTTCTGAAATTGATGGAAAGGCTTTAGACAATTCTTTAAAAATTGTATCTTTTCCTGAAGCACTTTTCCCCATAAAACAAAATATTTTTCCGTTCATAATTTACTCTCCGTTCTTTAATTTTTCTAGTTTTTCGTATATCTGTTTTAATGTTCTTTCATTTACAGATGTATCTTTAGGAATGTAGTATTTTCTATTCTTTAAATTATCTGGTAGGTATTGTTGCACAACATAGTTGTTTGGATAATCATGAGGGTACTTATATTCACTTGTACCACCACCTCTTAGGTATTCTGGCATTTGCCCGCATCTTCCTGTTTCAATATCTGCTAGTGCTTTATCAAGGGCTAAGTGAGCAGTATTTGATTTAGGAGATAAAGCCATCTCTACTATTATTTCTCCTAGTGGAATCCTAGCTTCTGGTAGACCAACTAATTCTGCAGCGTGAATTGCTGCCATTACCTTTGGTCCAATACTAGGGTTAGCTAGACCAATATCTTCATAAGCTATAACACTCATTCTTCTATAAATGCTATCTAAATCACCTGATTCTATTAATCTAGCTAAATAATGTAGAGAAGCATCTACATCACTTCCTCTGATTGATTTTTGAAAGGCTGATAATACATCATAGTGCCCATCACCATCTTTGTCATGGAAAAATGCTGGCTTATTATTTACATTTTTTAGAGTATCAAGAGTTATCTTTTTATCAGTAGTAGAATAGAATGCTACTTCTAATAGATTGTAGGCATATCTTAGATCATTACCTGAAATGGTAGCAATATAACTAAGACATTCATCACTAATTTCTATACCGGCTAAATCTGGATATTTAATAGCTTTTTTTAATGCCTCTATTATATCTTCTTCTTCTAGTGGCTTAAGTTCAAATAGTTGACATCTACTACGTATGGCAGGATTAATAGCATGATATGGATTAGATGTGGTCATACCAATTAGAGTGATTAAACCACTTTCAAGTTGGGGTAGAAGTAAATCTTGTTTATCTTTATTTAAACGATGTATTTCATCCATAATAAGTACTATTCCATCATACATTTTTGCTTCTTCTACAACTATATCAAAGTCTTTTTTATTATTTATAGTAGCATTTAAGAAACGATATCTAACACCTAGATCTTTTACTATGGCATTAGCTATAGATGTTTTTCCAATTCCAGGAGGGCCATATAATATCATAGAAAATAATTTTTTATTATTAATTAAGTTACGTAGTATCTTTCCTTCACCAAGTAAGTGTTTTTGACCTACAACCTCATCTATAGAATTTGGAGCTAGTTTGGAAGCAAGCAGTTTATCCATGTAATCACCTTCAATACTATTATTTTATCAAATATTTAAAAAATATGCTATAATATGTATAGATAGAGATGTGATTTTATGAATTTTGATGAGGCAATAGAAGAATATATTGAGTATGTTTTAGTTGAACAGCATTTATCTAATAATACTAAATTATCTTATGAAAATGAATTGAAAAAATATAGATATTATTTGGAAAATGATAGAAAAATAGTTAGAGTTAATGAAATAACTACTAATGATATTACTAACTATCTATCATATTTAAAAAGCGTGAATTTAAACGCTAAAACTATTGCTCATAGTATAACTGTTATTAGAAATTTTCATAAATATCTATTAAAAATTGGAGTTGTTAGTAATGATGTTACTGCTAATATCGAACAACCTAAGATAAGAAAATCTTTACCCCAAACATTATCAGTAGAAGAAGTTGATGATCTATTAGATATTGAACTTGTTACTCCATTTGACTATCGTAATAAAGCTATGTTAGAATTATTGTATGGAACGGGATTAAGAGTTAGTGAACTTATATCATTAACATTAAATGATATTGATGTTATTAACTGTACATTACGTTGCATGGGTAAAGGTAGTAAGGAAAGAATAGTTCCTATTAATGAGTATATTATTGAATATTTAGAAAAATATTTAGATGAACGTCCTAAATTAGAAAAGAATGTCAAATATAAAGAAGTTTTTTTAAATAATCATGGTAAACCTATTACTAGGCAAGGTTTCTTTAAAATACTTAAGAAAATACTTAGGAAAAAGGGACTTAATACTAATGTATCACCGCATACTTTAAGACATAGTTTTGCAACTCATTTATTAGAAAATGGAGCTAATTTGAGATTAATACAGGAAATGCTTGGACATAGTGATATTTCAACTACCAAGATTTACACTCATGTTTCTAATAAAAAAGTAGAAAATGATTATTTAAAATATCAACCAAGAAAAGAGGAGAATTAACATGAAATTTAAAAGAGTATTTTTATTAATTTTGGATTCGTTAGGAGTAGGGGAAGCACTAGATGCTAATAATTATGGTGATGAAGGAGCTAATACTTTAGGACATATTAGGGAAAATTATGATTTGTTTGTACCTAATCTTCAAAAACTAGGTTTTTTAAATACTATTAATATGGATGAAAATAATGATGTTGAAGCATATTACACTATAGCTAGACCTACAAATCCTGGTAAAGATACTATGACAGGACATTATGAGTTAGTTGGTATTAGAAATTTAGTACCATTCAAAAACTTTGTTGATAAAGGGTTTCCTAGTGAATTAGTAGAAAAAATTGAACAGGTAACTAAGCATAGAGTAATTGGAAATAGAAATGCTGATGGTATTGATATAATTAATGAATTAGGAGAACGTCATATGGAATATGGGGCACTTATTCTATATACATCAAATGGATCTAATTTATGTGTTGCTGCTCATGAAGATATTGTTCCGGTAGCTAAATTATATGAATATGCAGAAAAAATACGTGAAATAACTTTAACTGAAGAATTCAAAGTTGGAAGAGTAATTGCTAGAGTTTTTACTGGTAATCCTGGTAAATTTAAGTTTACTAATGAACTTCGAGAATTTGCATTGAAACCTCCTACTAAAAGTGTACTTAATATGCTTAATGAAAATAATTATGCTGTCATTTCTATAGGTAAGGTAGCTGATATATTTGATGAAGAAGGTTTTACTAAGAAGATTAAAGCTAAGGATAATCAAGAGGGTATTAATAAGCTAACTGATATAATGGGTAAAAATTTTACTGGATTATGTATGGCTAATTTAAGTGATTTCGATTCTTTATATGCTCATAAACGTGATTTAGAAGGTTATGCTAGAGCAATAGAAGAGTTAGATGTAGAAATACCTATGATAATCAATAAACTTGATATGGATGATTTACTTATAATTACAGCTGATCATGGATGTGATCCTACTTTTAAGGGAACATTTCATACGAGAGAGAATGTACCAGTAATCATATATGGTAGAAATCTTAAAGAACCTAAACGTTTAGAAATATTAGAATCTATGGCTGATATTGGTGCTACTATTGCAGAAAATTTTGAGGTTAGTAGACCATTGATTGGTAAGAGTATTTTAGAACAATTAAAATAGTAGAGAAACTTGTCTCTACTATTTTAATTATAAATAGGCTAGGGAAGGGGTAATACTCCCTATTCTATTAATATTAATCGTTGTTTTTACTACATTTAAAACTTTTGCAAGCTGTTTCATCTTTATCAGAAGGCTCATGACAACAACATCCAACTTGAATTTCATCTAGTGTGCAACAACAATCTTTAGTATCTTGATAATCACATGATTTAACATCACATTTAATCTTCTGCTTATCTTTATCTTTTTTCATTTTTTAACCTCCACTATTATGTTGTACACATTATAAACAATTATACTTAAAATTTGTATTTGCTAGAATGAATCGAGAATTAAAAAGACGTATAATTGCCCACCTCGATTTAAAATATAGACTTCCCCTATTTTTAATTTTTATTATAAAAGGGGAGTTATAGTTGTATTTTAGGTTTTATACATTAATTAGTAGTAATATTTGATTATTATTAATTTAAATAATAAGAATGACTATATGTATGGATGGATATTTTAATTATGTATAAATAAATTATATTTGTATATTATATATACATATAGTATTATAATATATGTATATAATCTGTAATGATATAATTTAAGTAAATGATATGTTAATTTAATTAGATATGTTATGATAATAATGATATATAAAGTAGTATAGATGTTAATGTTTTTAAATTAATTTTTATAGAAGTTAACATAATATAAATTATACGAAGCAATTATTTGAACAAAAAACACGAGTATTGAATGATAAAATCGTGTTTTTTATAATCGTAGCAATATAATCCAATATGTTTACTTTTAATAAAATCTATGTATATTTTTGAATAAAAAATGAAACTTATTTTTGCAAGAAAATAGAAATTAATTTTGAATAATATTTTTTAATTATTAATGGTGTTACATATCATTTGATAATATACTTCATATCTTTTAATATTATTTTTTAAATAAGTTCAAGTTCATCATCATTGTTATACCACCCTACTACATTTTTACTTTCATAGACATTATTCTATAAGTAAATAATATCATACAAAATAAAAAAGAGCTAGCAAATTCTAACTCTTTATACACAATATATATATTTATACTTTTCTTGATTGTATTTCAGCTATTTTATCGAGTACTTCTTTTGCATTTTCACTGTTTATTTCGGTATATCCTAATTCTTTTAAAGCTTGTACTTTAGCCGTATTTAATTCTTGAGTTCTACTTAATCTTTCTTCTTTTTTATGTTCTATTTCTTGAACAAATCTTTTATGTGTTTCAGCTATTTTAGAACGAGATGCTCCGCCATTAGCATATAAAGTCATTGCTGAGAATAAGATACTCTCAAATATAAACTGCTGATTTTCGTTGAATGCATATTCTGTATGTTCAATGAAGCCCATTGATTTAGCCATATAAGCAAGAATATACTTTAGTTCTTTATTGTTGTCCATTGATTGCAGAAAATAATATAAATAACGATAACTATGATAAGTTTCTTTAGTTTTATCATCAGTTAATTTTTCCTTTAATAATGAAATGATGTCAGTTAAAAGTTCTTGTTCCTTTTTACTAAAACCTTTTAGATCAGTTAATATTTCTTTACCAGACGTTTCCTTTACACTATCATTTAATCTATTTTCTACCTGAATAATATATTCACCATTTACTTTGATTGAATCAACCTCTTTAGTTGTTGATACACCAAGTAAACATAATATTTTCATGACTTTTTCTTTTGGCCAATCATCCAAGTTATCTTCAGCTAAGTAATTGTATAGCATTTGTCTTGATACTCCAAGATATTTAGCTAAACGAACTTTTGATATTCCAAGTTCGACAAATAATTCATTTAATTTCTTCATGTTAACCACCTAATATAATTCTAACATATTTGACAGAAAAAGCAAGTGTAAACTTACACATTCACTTTACAAAATATACCATATTTTTTCACCGTTTTTGGAAACACTTTTTATGATTCCACCGCCTAGACATTGTTCATTATCGTATAAAACGCAGGCTTGTCCAGGAGTAACCGCTTTAACATCTTTATATTTTACTTTTATCTCACCATTATCTAAATATTCCAATTCAACAGGATAATCTTCCCCACGATATCTAAATTTTGCTGTACATTTTGTTGGACGCACATCACAGTTAAAATTAACAGTATCAATAATACAACTATCTGACTTTAAATATTCATTATCATCACCTAGTGCAATATATAAAATATTTTTTTCAAGATTTTTTCCTACTACAAACATTCTATCTTTGGTACCACCAACATCAAGCCCTCTTCTCTGCCCTATTGTATAATACATAAGTCCTATATGTTTTCCAACAACTTCGTTTGTTTCAATATCAACTATGTCTCCAGGCAAGTTAGGAAGATAATTTTTTAAGAAGTTTTTAAAGTTTCTTTCACCTATAAAGCATATACCAGTAGAATCTTTCTTTTTAGCTGTAATTAAGCCATATGCTTCAGCAATTTCTCTTACTTTAGGTTTCTCTAAATCCCCAATAGGGAACAATACATTTTCTAACTGTTTAGCATTTAATTGAGATAAGAAATAAGTCTGATCTTTATTTTGATCAATAGCTCTTAGAAGCTTTCCATCTTTTATTCTAGCATAGTGACCAGTGGCAATATAATCAGCACCTAATCTTTTAGCTTCCCTAATAAAATAATCAAACTTTATATATTTATTACACATTACATCTGGATTTGGTGTTCTACCTTTTTTTAATTCATCTAGAAAATATGTAAATACATTATCCCAGTATTCTTTCACAAAATCTATTCTATGTAATGGTATATCTATCTTTTTACATACTGCTAAAGCATCGTTATAATCCTGTTCTTGTGGGCATATATTTTCATTTAACGTAGGGTTACCTAATATATCACCGTTTATTGAAGCATCCCAGTTTCTCATAAATAAGCCAATAACTTCATAACCTTGCTGTTTTAATAGAATTGCAGCAACACTGCTATCTACTCCACCACTCATTCCAATTACTACTTTTTTCATAAACTTCACCTTGTTTTATTATACAGCATATAGTCTAAAAAATAAATAAATTTATAAAGTGTGGCGTTATATATGTTTCAAATAAAGAACATATAATTAATATGACTAGAGAAATACCGCCTATTTTTAAATACTTTAAAAAATATTCACGTATATTTATATTTTTCTTAAAGAATAATATTTTAACTAATTTAATTGAAAAAGAAAATGCATAATATGTTAGTAGTAACCAAATTATAAGATAAATTAATTGATGAGGAAATATATATGAAATTGATAGTAAGATCCCCTTAAAGCCATAATTACTTAGTATTGATATTATAGAAAATCCTAATACGAATGATTTAAAGAATAGAAAAAATAATATAAATGGTATCCCAATGATAGATATTCCTAATAACCAGATTATAACTAAAGATAACATATTAGATGATATACTATTAATTAGAGTATTAGTAAAATTTAGTTCATTATTTTTAATATTACTAAAAAAAGTATTTAATTCCTTACTTAGTAGTGATGTATCTTCCCTACTTATAAAGAATAAAAATAATATACCAGAAATAAAACCAATTAGCATGATAATTAGTAAAAATAAATACTTTCTTTTTTGAAGTAATAGCTTGTCTTTTTTTATTTGCTTACTTAGTTTCATTTTATCACCTAGTAAACTTTATTCTGGTTATAAATAAATATACTAAATATTTTACTTTTCTTAAATTTTTTATTATAATGGTAATGTGAGGTGACATATAGTGAATAAAAAGTTAACTAAGTGGGTAGCTGGTTTCTTAGCTTTTCTAATGTTAGGATCATTTGTAGCATCTATTATAATTTATTTCATGTAAAAAGAATCTAGATATGACTAAATCATATTATAGATTCTTTTTTAATCTTCTATAAAGAATAATTTTAAAACGATTCTAGTATCTTTTTCTGTATCAGTTTGAACTATACGGTAAAGACCTAGATTATACTCAGTAATAGTTTTATCGTTTTCATCTCTTTTACTACTGTTTAAATACCATACTGGATCTTTTTGTTCGTTTATTAGTTTCATATTAATGATACCAATAACTGCTTCAAAAATAATAAATATAGCTATAATAGCAAATATTAAATTACCAATTATTCTTCCTATATGTTTTTTCTTTTTAGGGGCTTTTTTATCTTCCCTTTTAGCCTCTTCAACTTTAACTGGTTCTTCTTTTACTTCACTAATTTCATTTAAACCAATAGTATTTTCTAATTCTTCGGTATTAGTTGTTTCTTCCATGTTATTCCCTCCTATTATGCTTTAATGGTATCATAATTTTTATTAAAAGTAAATATACTTTGAACTAGCAATTAAAAAGAAAAGAGACAAATGTCTCTTAACGTTCTCCTTCTTCTAACATTGTAGTTATAAAAATACCATAACCTTTGTCAGCATCGTTAACAATTACATGAGTAACAGCTCCAACTATTCTATTATTCTGTATTATTGGGCTACCGCTCATACCTGCTACTATTCCACCAGTTTTTTCTAGTAGTTCTTTATCAGTTATTTTAAATAAAATATTTTTAGTTGGACTGGTTTTATCAATTTCTAGTATTTCAATTTCGAATTCTTGAATATTGTTTCCTGCTATTACTGTTCTGATAATTGCCTTTCCTAACTTAACATCGTTGGGTTCTGCTACCTCAATCGCGTTTTCATTGGAAACTGATCCTGTGTATAATCCAAATATTCCACTTTCTTCATTTGAATAAATTGAACCTAGATCATCATCTGTATATAATTTAGCTTTTTTCTCTCCAGGTTCACCATCAGTACTTGGTTTGATACCAGTTATTTCTGATTTAAATATCTTACCATCCTTTATTTCTACTTTCTGTAAGGTTGTCTTATCTGCTATTTCATGTCCTAAGGCTCCATATATTTTAGTTTGTGGATCGATATAGGTAATAGTACCAATACCATTTATTTGATCTTTTACGTATAATCCTGTTTTGTATACACCATTATCATCTAGTTTTAGAGATAAATTAGTATTTAGAGTTTTGCCGTTACGTATAAAATTAACTTTTACTTCAGACTTATCTTTGTATTTATCTACTAGTTTTATCATTTCTTCAATAGATGTTACGTTTTCGCCTTCAATACTAGCTATTTTATCTCCTACTTTAAATCCTGCATCTTCTCCAATATAACTGTCTCCTACTTTATAGAAGCCTACGATAGTAATATATTTAGTATTTACTTTAATTCCAATATTATCACCACCAGGAATAATATAATTGGAATATGCAAATACTATAGATGGTAGCATAAGTAATAGAAGAAGGAATATGTAATGTAGTTTTTTCTTAAAATTCATAAAATCAACTCCTTTTAAAAAATCACTACATTAATATTATGGAATATTTTAAAAAATATATTGCTACTAATTTATGGTATTTAAAAAGAACTAGTTATTCTTCAACTTTAAATTCTTCTAGTTCTCCTTCTTTATTTAAAATATAATTAATTTTTTCTTCAGCGTTTTTTAATTTTTTATCGCAGTTTTTAGCTATTTCCATAGCTTTATTAAATTCAGTTATGGCATCATCTAATGGTATATTACCACTTTCTAAGTCTTTAACTATTTTTTCTAATTCATTTAGATTTTCTTCAAAAGATATTTTTTTTTCTTTAGCCATTTTAAGCCTCCTTCTTGGTAACGGTTGAATAGATTGTTCCATCTGTTACTTTTATTTCTAATTTATCTTTTTCTTTTACATCATTAATGCTAGTTACTATTTTATTATCTATTTTAGCTATGCTATAGCCTCTTTTTATAGTAAGTAGAGGATTTAATACTTCAAGCTTATTTAAAGAGCTTAGAAAACGATTTTTATTATTTAAAAGGACTTTATCCATATTATGATTTAAACTTATAATAGTATTATTATATTTAGTTCTATTATTTTCTGATATGCTACGCATTAATAAAAATAATTTTTCATATATAGTATCAAATTTCTGTTCTTTTATTTCATAAATAGTTTTAGGATTTTTAAATATATAACTGTTTTTTAATGATTCTAATCTTTCTTTTTGGGTTCCAATTAAATTACTTAGACTTTTGTTTAAACGAATTTTTATTTGATTTAAGTATTTAATAAAATCAGTTTGATTAGCTACGGCCATTTCTGCAGCTCCGGTTGGGGTTGGAGCTCTTAAGTCGGCTACAAAGTCTGCTATAGTAAAATCTATTTCATGTCCTACTGCTGATATAGTTGGGATTTTACAGTTATAGATGGCTCTAGCAACACTCTCATCATTAAAACACCATAAATCTTCAATGCTTCCTCCACCTCTACCAACTATTAAAACATCAAGATCATATTCTTGAGCTTTATTTATCTGTTTTACTATTTCAGGAGCGGCACTAGCACCTTGAACTAAACTAGGAAATAGAATAGTTTTAGTATTTGGCCATCTTCTTTTAATAGTTGATAATATGTCTTTTATAGCTGCACCAGTTGGAGCTGTTATAATCCCAACAGTAGTTGGTATTTTAGGTATTTCTTTTTTATGTTTTGGATCGAATAGGCCTTCCTGTTCTAATTTTTTCTTTAATTGTTCATATTGAACATATAAATTACCTATTCCATCTTCAATCATATTATCAACATATATTTGATAACCACCTGTTGCTTCATAAACACTTATTCTACCAGTAACCATTATCTTCATACCATCTTCAGGCATAAATTTTAAATTACGAGTGCTTGATGCAAACATAATAGCATTTATGCGAGATGTTTCATCTTTAATAGTAAAATAGTAATGTCCCCTAGTATGGGCTTTAAAATTAGATATTTCTCCCTTTAAATATATTAAATTTAAATGTTCATCATTATCGATTTTATATTTTATATAACGAGTTAGCTGTGATACAGTAATATACTTATCATTCATACTAAGCCTCTTTAATTTTCTTCTTTTTGGTGATATATTTCATCTAATACAGCATTAATCATCTTAGTAACTTTTTCATCTGAATATTTTTTAGATAATTCAATTGCTTCATTAATAGCTACGATACTAGGAGTTTTAGTGTATTCTAATTCATATATTCCTATACATAGTATGGCTTGATCTACTTTATTTAAACGATCCATAGGCCAATTATTTAAATATTTATTAGCAAGTTCATATATTTCTTTACGATGTTTTAAAATACCATCAATAACTTCATCCACAAATTCATTTTCTATTTCTAACTGTTCTTTCTTTAAAGCATTTACATCAAAATCTATAGAAGATTCTTCTAATATAAATATTTGGTATAAAACTTTCATCATAATTTCACGTAATTCACTACGATTTTTCATATCATCACCACTTTCATTTTTAATAAGTTTTTATTTTTACTATACTTATCAAATATAATCTTATCATATTTTCTTGATAAAGTCTTTATAAATTAGTATTCTTTACTTTTACTTTTTGTTTATATTCATCTATATATCCATCAATATCTACTTCATAGCTTTTAATAGTATTATCAAAATATATTTGCTTGGCGGTAGATATTAAACTGCTTAATCCTTCATATCTTAGTATTTCCCATTTATTCTCTAATGGTAATTTAGATAAGTTACAGTCTATAGAGATGTATTTTTTATCTATTTCATTTACTGTTAGGATAGGATTACTATTAGTAATCATACTAGCTAACTCCTCGTTTTCAATGTCTGATACAATAATTGGAAAGACATCATAGCTTCTTTCTATTCCGTAGTAATCTACCCAACTGATGTTTCCATTTGGTTTTCTACGTAGTAAGTTAGTAATAGCAAAATTTAGGGCGCTAATATAGTCGATATTTAATACATAAATATTTTCTCCACCGTAGTTATATTCCCTTTTGACTGGTATTTCTATTTCTCTACACCATTCTGCTATAACATGTGCATCATAGTTTTCTTCTACAGTAAATATTTTTTTCCATTTAATTTTAGTATTTTCCATATAAACCTCATTTCTTATTTTTAAGTTCATTTTTTAATTCATATAAAATGTTTAGTGCTTCTATAGGCGTAATTTCTAATGGATTAATTTCTTCAAGTTTTTTCTCTATAATATTTTCTTTGTCTTTTTCTTCGGCATCAAAGTCTAGAAATAGACTAGTTTGAGTAAATGGCTGTTTTTTTATACTCTTATTTTCGTATACATTTAGAATTTCATAGGCACGTTTTATTAAGCTTTCAGGTAAATTAGCTAAACTTGCTACATGGATACCATAACTTTTATCTACTGCCCCATTTTTAATTTTATGTAAGAAAGTAATGGTACCTTTTTCTTCTATAGCGCTTACGTGAACATTTTTTAGATTTTTTAAGTCCATAGCTAGAGTAGTTAATTCATGGTAGTGTGTAGAAAATAACGTTTTGGCTTTAATTTTATCATGAATATATTCTAGGATTGCTTGTGCTAGACTCATTCCATCGTAAGTAGCAGTTCCTCTTCCTAATTCATCAAATAAGATTAGACTATGTTCAGTTGCTTCTGAAATAGCTATATTAGCTTCTTTCATTTCTACCATAAAGGTACTTTCACCACTTACTAGATCGTCACTAGCTCCGATTCTGGTAAAGATTTTATCAAATATTGGGATAACACAACTTTTACATGGTACATAGGAACCAATTTGAGCCATAATTACAGTAATAGCTAATTGACGCATATATGTACTTTTACCTGCCATATTGGGACCTGTAATTAGTAGAATGTTTGTGTCTTTACCCATTATAATATCATTAGGAACATAATCTTTTTTACTAACTTTTTCTACTACTGGATGACGACCCTCTTTAATTTGAATAGTATTTTCAAGAGTTATAACAGGTCTTACATAGCTATTTTCTTCAGCTACTATGGATAGTGCTACCATCATGTCTACTTCAGCTAAAATTTTAGATATTTTTTGAATACGTCCAATATATTTACGCACTTCATCTCTAATTCCAATAAATAACTGATATTCCATGCTGATTATTTTTTCTTCAGCACTTAGTATAATATCTTCTTTTTCTTTTAAAAGTGGCGTAATAAATCTTTCACAGTTAGCTAGAGTTTGCTTTCTTTCGTAACCATATTCTTCCTTAATATCTTTAATATTGCCTTTACTTACTTCAATATAGTAACCAAATACTTTATTAAAACCTATCTTTAAGTTTTTAATACCTGTTCTTTCTTTTTCATCATTTTCAATTTTTAGAATATAATTTTTACTATTTTTACGTATATCTTTTAATTCATCAAGTTCTTGGTTATAGCCTTCTTTGATTAGTGCTCCTTCCTTTAATGTAATTGGAGCATCTTCACAGATGGATTTTTCTAGTAAATCATATAACTCACTAAGTGTTTCTATATTTTTATCATACTTTAATTCTTCTAAAACATCATGTATATGTGGTAAAACTTTAAGTGAATTCTTTAACTGAATTAAATCTCTAGCGTTTAAATTACCATAACTTATTCTGCTAGCTAGTCTTTCTAAGTCATAAACATTTTCTAGATCTTTTAATTCATCTCTTAGAATGAATTCTGTTAATAATTTTTCTATTATATCGTAACGCCTCATTAGTTCTTTAGGATCTGTTAAGGGATTTTCAATATTTAATTTTAAATATCTACTACCCATAGCAGTTTTGGTTTTATCAAGTAACCATAGTAAGGAATATGTTCTATCGTTATTACGAATAGTTTCAGTTAATTCTAGATTCTTTTTAGTGTGAACATCAAATATTAAATGCTGTTTTTCTTGAACTAATTCAACTTTTTGAATATGGGATAGGTTACCTTTCTTAGTTTCTAGTAAATAACCTAATAAATGTTTTATACCAGTTATTATTCTGATATCTTTTATATCCTCGTAAATATATTTATAATTACTACCATCGTAGATATCATCTAAGATAGTAATTAGTATATTATTTTTTTCTCTTAAATCATTTATTATATTACGATCTATTTTATTATTTACTATTCCTTCTTTTATATTATGATTTATTACTTCTTTAATAATCTTTTCATTATCATGTTCTACTATTTCAGCATAGGAGTATCCTGTTGAGATATCAATATAGCTTAAAATATAACAGTATTCAAAGTCATATATACTACCAATATAGTTATAATCTTTAGCGTTTAGGCTATCATCTAATCTAGTTCCTTTAGTTACTATTTGAATAACGTCTCTTTCAACCATGCCTTTAGTTTCTTTAGGATCTGTTAGCTGCTCACATATAGCTACTTTATAGCCTTTATCAATTAATTTATCTAAGTACCCTTTATACGCATGATATGGTATTCCACACATTGGAACTCTTTCATCTAAACCACAGTTTTTACCAGTTAAGGTTAATTCTAGTTCACGGCTACAAGTTGTTGCATCTTCAAAAAACATTTCGTAAAAATCACCTAAACGAAAGAAAATAATGGTATCTTCATATTTTTCTTTTATATCTAAATATTGAGCCATCATGGGTGATATTTTACTTTTATCTACTTCACTACGTTTCATTTTTACCTCCAGGAAATTTAATTATTTTAGCCGGTTTATTTGAAATAATCATATCATCTTCTGCATATGGTGATTGAAATAAATTAGTTAAAATATCAATAATATGTTCATCTTTTTCATTATTTATTTTTTCTAGTTTACTTTTTATGGCATTAGAAAAAGTATTAAAGGCTTTGAAGTTAGGATCAGTATTATAAGTCCTTGCATCATACATTAAATCTAATTCTGGTACATATATTGGAGTTACAAACTTACCATTTTTATCAATATAAGAACAAATACTTCCTAAATAATATTTATTATTATCGATTGTAGTAATTAAATCTCTTTCTACATAGGCAAGTATCCTACTTTCCACTTCTTCAAAACTTATATTTGTAAATGTAGGTGTTAATATTTCTGCCTTATATGGGTCATATAGACACCATTCTTTTTCTTTATCAGTAACAGTTTCAATAAACCAGTAATCATTTTTTACAGTATTTACTATACGACATGATGAATAATTAGTACCATATATATTGGCTTTTAGAATATAATTATTATTGCATACACTGTAGTGATATGATTGATAGCCAATATCTTCTTTCTTTTTAGTAAAACACCATTCTTTATTATTTTTGGTTTTAAAAACTTCTATGATTGGATCAGTGGTAAAAGGCATTAGTGTTCTACCCTCATTAGTTACAACACTATAGTATGTTTTTCCTTTATATGTAAATTCTACCATATAAAATCTCCAAGTACCGTCAATTCTAGTTACTATAGCTTTCTGTTTACCGAAACCTTCAATATAAATTTTATTTCTCATATACATCACCAAAGTACTTAATATTATAGCATACATCACACAAAAAGAAATGATTATTTAACCATTTCTTCTAATTTTTCTAGTGCTTCATTAAAGGTGGAAACACCGATAATTTTAATATTATATTTCTTTTTTTCTTTAAGTCTAATAGCTTCTTTATAATTTTCACCATTTGGTACTAAAAATATATCTGCTTTACTTTTTACTGCTCCAGCCAATTTATACTTAACGCCACCAATACTACCAACATTACCATCCCAATTAATGGTTCCAGTACCAGCTATTTTCATGCCATTAGTTAGATCTTTATCAATTAAGTGATTGTAGATAGATAAAGTTAACATTAAGCCACCTGATGGGCCAGATTCATTTTTAGAAAAATTTAATTTTATCTTAGGATATGTTTCATAATTATAAGCTGTTTGAACACTAATACCTATTTGTTTTATTTTATTACTTTCTACTACTTCACTAGTACAGTTTTTTATTTTATTATTTCTTTTAACTTGGAAATTAATAATGTCTCCTACCTGTTTTTTGGATACTATATCTTTTAAATCATCTAAAGAGTTAATTTTTTCATTATCTACTTTTTCAATAATATCTCCTATTTTTAAAGTAGTTTTGGCATCATCAGATATATATATTACATAGTTATAAGTATCTGTAATATTAAAAGCTTTATTAGCCTTTAAGTAGGCATTATGAATAGCATTTACATTGGCATCATTTAACATAATACGGTCTCTATTATAGACGTCTGTATCTGTTTCTTTATTACTTAGTGCTACATCTTCTTTGGGTGATATATCCCAATCTGAAAATATTTTAGCTAAAAAATAAGATGGGATAGTAGCTTTTATCTCTGATACATAACACATATTAAATGTACCTTTATTTGTATTACTATTTTCAACATTTATTCTTTCATCTATATTTATGATTCCACCACCATTATATATATAATATGGTAATGGAAATAATAAAGTAGCTATTAAAACAGCATATAAGCTAAGATACAAATAATTTTTTTTGATAAATTGTTTTAAATTCTCATAAAATTTATTAATCATGTCATCAATCCTTACTAGTAAAGTATAACATGAAAGAAGATAAAATATGAAAAAAAATATCATTAGCAATATTACTATTTGTCTACTTGTGACAATAACTTTTCTTATTATCTATTATTCAAACTCAGTTATTGAGAGTATTGGGTTTTCAATCTCAATATGGAGAGATAATCTATTTCCATCTTTATTTCCATTTTTTATTATATCTAATTTACTACTTCAATATGGTTTTGTGGAGAAAGTTGGGGTACTTTTTAAAAAAATTATGCCTAATATTTTTCATTTACCAAAGGAAGCTAGCTATGCTTTAGTTATTAGTATGTTTTCTGGTTTTCCTAGTGGTGCTAAGGCTGTTACTGATTTAGTTAAAAGTAAGATTATTTCTAGGCAGGAAGGAGAAAGGCTATTAACTTTTACTCATTATTCTAATCCTCTTTTTATTATTGGATTTATGGGTAGTATTTTATTAAATGATAAAAAAATTGGGTATATTATATTATTTTCTCATGTTATTAGTGGTTTAATTACTGGATATTTGTTTAGAATAAAGACAGTATCTATAGATAGCGATAAGAAAAATAATACTATCACTACTCTGCCTAGTTTTGGTAATGCATTACGTAAGAGTATATTTGATTCATTAAATACGATGTTTTTACTACTGGGAATAGTTAGTATATTTTTGGTACTTACTACTATTATTTTTGAAATAGTAGATTTAAATCCAACTAATAAAACGATAGTAGCTGGTATATTAGAGATGACTCAAGGAATAAAATTAGCTAATGGTTTAGGTGTATCTTTACTAGTTAAAGCTATTCTTATGACTATATTTTTATCTTTTGGTGGTATTAGTATACATATGCAGGTACTGAGTATTATAAGCCAAGAAAAAATAAAATACAGATACTTTTTGATGGCTAGATTATGCCATAGTTTATTAGCATCTGTATTTGTATACGGAATATATAATTTATTTTATTAAAGTCCTAAGTAGGTAATTCTTATGTGGCCATTTCCTTTGTTACCGCTTTCATTAGTTTTACCTTCATAAATAGGCATAGTAGTTTGGTTTTCTTTTTTATCTGTCCAAAGGTAACCTTCACCATCTATTATAGTTGTGTTATCAAAGTGGTATTCACTATATTCTGAATTATTTAACATTTTTATATTACCACTAGTTGATACTTGATCTATTGCTTGGCAACCGTTATGTCCTGAAATATAGCTAGATCCACCTCCAGCCCCACCATTTTTACTATAACCACCGGTAAACCAACCACCTCCAGCTCCACTTTGGTTTCCTTCAAATAAGCCTTTACCAAAGCCACCAGTAACTGTAGATGACAAATTGGTTCCTTTAGAATCATAAGTAAGGTAAGAACCACCCTGAATGGCTGTTGCACCAGTTCCAAGCCCATGTTCATTACTACTAGTATAACCTTCGCTCTCTGAATAGTTAACTGATTCTCCATCATAACCAATTAATCCTCCACCTGAGCCACCATTTCCAGATCCATATAGTACTTTATCGGTTTTAGAGGTTGTATTTCTATTATTTGCTCCGCCTCCACCGGCTGCAACTATTATTCTAGTTTTAAGAGAATCAAAATTATCCCAAGTACCGCCTGTTATACGAATATCTGTTGCACCTCCACCAGGGCTACCATATTTTTCTTCTCCTGCTTTAATACTTTCACCACCGTTATAACCGCCAGCAATTGTTCCTTCTTCTCCAGCACCACCAATGTATAGATATAGAGTTTTACCTTTTTCTAAATAAATATAACCGCTAGCATATGCTCCCATACCACCAGTATATATACCACTATTGCCACCACTAGCTCCCCATAATTCTAATTTATAGGTACCACTGGCAGATACAGTATATTCTTGAACATCTCCAGTATAGATAAAGTCCTTGGATACCATACTAGTTGATAGAGTATCGTTGTTTGTAGCAACTATATGAATACCAAAGTCATCATCATAATCAATATGTTCAATATATATGTCAATGGAATAAATATTGGTTTTGGTACCATCACTTTGAATTAAGCTATCACTACTTAGTATATTATCGTTGGTGATATAAATATTTTGAAAATCTTTAACACTTCTACCAGTAGGAATTACATCTGGTAGTTTATCTTCGATAGGATACTTTGTATCTCCATATTTAATATATTTATTATTTAATAATTCTTTCAAAGTATCAATATTATTATCATCTAATTTGGAAACAGCTAATATTTTAGATGTTCCATCTTTAAATGATAGATTAATACAACTACCGTAGTTGGATGCTTGATTTTCACAGTCTCCACTATAGTTTATTTCATGTAAGCCACGAGTTAGAATGTCATTTTGAATTTCTTTGGTTAAAGTATTTTTATAAGTAACTAGTTCTAGTCTTTCCATCTCAATATTAGCTCTAGCTCTATAATTCATAATAATAGTTAAGATACCTGATACTATCGTCATAATTAGTGTAAATGTTAATACTACTTCTACTACACTTATACCTTTATTATTTAATTTTTTCATTTTAATCACCTACATAATAAGTTTTATATATACCGATATTAGCATATTTTTTTAAAGTTGTACCGTCCATCATTGGCACGGTTCTAGAAATAAATACACGGTACAAGCCAATTATTTTATTATCTTCAGAATTTGGACTATAAAATGATTCGGAGTTCGCAACTGTTTTTAAATAATCTCTGAATTTTCCTAGTTCCCCACCAGCAAATAATGAATCTTTACTGGAATCATTTATGTCACTACGAAATTCTTCAAGTGCTTGAGAATCATAACGAGTAATGTAGATTATATCGGTATCTTCAATATGAAGACTTTGTTTCAATTTAGTACAGTAATTACTATCGCTATATAAGGAAGTATCGTTACAGTTAGATATATCGGCATAGCTATTAGTTGCTAGTAGTGTTTCATCTATATACTTATAAGAAATATTAGTTACTACCATATATTTTACTAAATTTGCGGCATAGACACTGTCAACATCATCAAATGATTCTAATTTTTGGTATTCACTCATCATAGGTACAGTGTTTCGATACAGAAAAACAAATATCGTCATTACAAAGACGCTAACTATTAATGTTTCTAGTAATACAACCCCTCTATTATTTATTCTTTCCATTTTTATCATTCCTCGCTTGCTTATTTTCACTTTTTATTATATACTATAATAGTGTAAAATACCATAGGTAAAAGTAAAAAGAATTTGAGGGAGATAATTATGATAAAATATGATGTTAGTAATATACCAATTGTTGATTTGGTAAATAAAATTATTTTGGTTGGAGTGAAATCTCGTGCTTCAGATATTCACTTTGATCCTATGGAGGATGGATTAAAGGTTAGAATACGTATTGATGGTGATTTACGTGATCATACTATTATTCCAAAGGATAATGAAAGGAATGTTATTACTAGAATTAAATTAATTTCTGGTATGAATATAACAGAAAATAGATTACCACAGGATGGAGCAATTAAGGGTAAAATTGATGGTATAGACTTGGATATGCGTGTTTCAGCTTTGCCTACTAATGAGGGTGAAAAAGTAGTTGTTCGTATTTTGGATTACAGTAAAAGTTTAGAGGGTTTGGATAGTTTAGACTTCTCTCCTAGCAATTTGGAAAAAGTTAATAAAATGATTTCTGTACCTAATGGTATCGTTTTAGTAACTGGTGCTACTGGTAGTGGTAAATCAACTACTACTTACTCTATGTTACAGCAATTAAATAAGGAAAATACTAATATTATAACGGTTGAAGACCCAATAGAAATGAATATTGAAGGTATTAATCAAGTACAGGTTAATCCTGATATTGGCCTTGATTTTGCTACTGTACTTCGTTCTATTTTAAGACAAGACCCTAATATTATATTAATTGGTGAAATTCGTGATAGTGAAACTGCTAAAATTGCTGTTCGTGCTTCTATTACTGGACATTTGGTATTATCTACTATCCATACTAATAATTCGCTTAGTACTATTGAGAGACTTTTAGATATGGATGTTGAACGTTATTTATTATCTAGTGCTTTAGAGGGAATTATTTCTCAAAAACTAGCTCGTAGGCTTTGTCCTCATTGTCGTAAGCTTAGACCTACTACTCCATTTGAAAAAGAAATATTTAAAAAGACATTAAATAAAGATGTAGCTGAGATTTGGGAAGCTGGTAAATGTGATGAGTGTATGAGTGGCTACTTAGGTCGTATCGCAATTCAAGAGGTTCTACTAATAGATGAAGAATTACGTGATATTATTGGTAATGAAAATACACGAAAAGAAGAAATACGTGAAATAGTTTATGGTAGAAATCAAACAGTTACTTTACTACAAGATGGGCTAGACAAAGTACTAAAAGGTTATACAACTTTTGAAGAAATATATAAATTAGTTGAAATGGAAGATGATTTAGATAGCGAAATAGCTGAAGCTAATGGTAATTTTGATGAAGCTAGTGAGGAAAAAGAGAAAGAAATAGAAATTAATGAATAAAAGAAAATACAGTTTGTGTTGATTGCAAACTGTATTTTTTCTATTTTAAAACTATATCTATTATTTCTTGATTTATATCTTCAATATCACGCATTTCATCATCTTTACTACAGTTAATTGTAGTCCAGTTATATAATTCAGCAAGCTCTATATAAGTTTTTACAGTATTAATTTGGTATGATGGATCTTTTTCGTTTTGATCTAAATCAACACGATTTTTTTGAAGTTCTTTAGTTATATTGTACGGTACGTGTAAAAATATCGTTAAATCGGCTTTAGGTAATTCTAGTAGCCAATACTCTAATTTATCTATCCATTTAAACAAATTGAATCTTTCATCGGGATCTTCTATTTTGGCACCCTGGTGTGCCATATTAGAACTAACATAGCGATCAAGAACTACGTAGTAATCATTATCTAAATATTCTTTTATTTTAGGAAAGTTATATTTTCTATCAGCAGCTAGGTATAGGCAGAATATTTTAGGGTCTAGATTGACAGGCCCTTCTTCAAACCAACACTCACCTATTTCTTTTTTTCCTAATATCGGTCCACCAACTATTTTACCACTAGCTGTATCATACATTGGAAACGAAAAGTTAATAGCTTTTATTCCCATTGCATTTAGTTTTTTTACTAATAATTTACTTTGCGTTTCTTTACCGGAACAGTCTGATCCTTCAATTACTATTAATTTACCAGTCTTAGCCATGGTATCACCTCATTTATATCTTAGCTGTATTAATTATATCAATATAAACATACGTTTGTCAAATAAAACATTTATGTTTATGGAGTTAAAACAATACGAAAAGAGTAGCGCGAATTAGTGATACCTGAAGCAAAACTAAAAGCGAAAGCACCAGCTTCTGTGCCAAGGAGCGAACCTCCACCACGTTCAAACAAAGGACTGGTTGTATTAGCAAAACCAGCAAGTCCTTTGTACCAGCTAGATTTATATCTACTTACTCCATCTGGATCATTTTCACTCCCGAATGGACCCATCTCTCCTGTTGCATCTCCTAAAATTCTATTATTAAACTGAGTATTCGTGGTTGATGTGTATTTATCCCAATATTTTGTATAAATGATATTACTAAAGAAGTCTTGATATATACTGGTTATTTCGCTTTTTCCACCTACTGTTGATGCTCTAGTAGTATAGCCAACTACGTATTCCCATGATCCTCCACTCATATCATAGATTCCAGTTTTATTTCCAGTAGTTGACGCAATGGTTGATTTACTGTTTAGATAGTTTATGGTGTACTTTCCATCTTTTCCTAAGGCAGTAGTTTCATATCTATTACCTTCTATACTTGATGAACTGTAACCCTTAGTTGGTTCTTCAGTACCCGTATATCCTGTAATAAAAGCACTGTTATTATTAATTCTTACACTAGCTTGTGATCCATATACTGAATGCTGTAAGTATGCTACTGCTCCCCACTCTGTGTTCTTCATCATATGAGAATCTAAATTTCTTTGATAATCATAACTATTCTTAAACATATTACCCAAAGTTATATTTCTCCATGAGTATACATTGGGCTTAATTATTATTTTACTTGTATCTACACTGTTTACCTGTGCAGCACTAGTTGATGTAGCCCCATCATATCCTGTCTCAAACTTTCCTACCCAGAATCCATTTGAATCAAAACTAGTGAATGCTGGATGAGTTAAATAACTTCCTTTAGTAGTTCCATTTGAAGGAGTTGTATCTTTATTCTCAAATACTACATTGATAGTCTGTACTTTGTTTTGGATACCAGTTAAACTTGTATAGTTTCCTTCATCAAATATTTGATACTTGTATCTAGGTATCCACACAAAATATGATTCTATATTTGATTCTGGTATAGTATCTCCATTATTATAAGTTTTTGTTTCATCTTTTAATATTACGGCATTGGCCCATTCTTTATTTTCATAGTTATACCACTCTTTACTTATGTCTGCCTTAGTTACCGTTCCATCACTAGCTATTTTGATTGGTACTAAATTATCTTTTAATACTGGGTCTGTTCCATTTAATATTGTTTCTGTGTATTTCTTAATAGGCTTATCGGCTTTTACTAGAGTGATTTTAGCATAACCATTTCCTTGTTTACTGCAATTTTCAGTTGGGGTTTGACTTGTGCAAGTAGTTGATACTGTTTTAGTAGACTCTTCACTTGATTCTTGACAGTTATAACAGTACATTACTTTATTAGTTAGAAGTGAATTTCCTATATATCCAGAACCACCGCCTGCACAATCTGTCCAAGTAGTTCCATTTCCTGATGTTCCACCATAGTATCCCCCTCCACCACCTGAACCTTTTTCATTCACATTACTAAACCCTGATTCACCAATTCCAAATTTATATCCTGATATTTGGGTACCACCAATTCCATGCATATAACTTTTACCATTATATATATAATAATCATCACTTCCTGGTATTGGATCTGCAGCTATACTACCACCAGCATTTCCACCATAGCAGTAACCCCCTCCTTCAGGATCACCTGAGGAACCACCTCCACCACCGGAAACAATTAATATATTACTTTTATTAGATTCAAGCGTTGAAAGCAACCCTGATGATAAGGCTATATGAGTAGCACCACCACCAGACGTGACACCTTTGTTGTATGAATAACCTCCGCCATTGTAGCCACCTATATTATTTACGTTAGTATTGTCTGTACCTTTTCCACCGATATTTATGTAAATACTTCCATTACTATTTAGAATCATATATCCAGCAGAATAACTGCCGTTCCCACCACGATACATGGTTCCATTTTTTATAGTAGAATTTCCTCCTTGAGCTCCCCAAGTTTCTAGTTTATATTCACCATCACATGGTACAGTAAAAGTTTGTTCACTTCCTGTATAATCAAAGTTCCAAGTAGTTCCATCTTCATACTCGCATGAAGAATATACTCCTGTTACTAATTTATTTTCTACTTTTCCTTTTTCTTCAAACGAAAAAAGAGCATATGATGATGTTAACACCAATGCTACTATCGATATTATTAGTACTAATAACATAATTACTTTATATTCTCTCTTCATAATAGATCACTACTTTCTATAGTTTTACTATTATGATTGTATCATAATTACCCCCCCCCCAAGTCAAGCCTGGGGTTGGGAGTTTATAATATTTTTGGACCACTTTTACAGA
>CAKPSO010000009.1 GCA_934183185.1 uncultured Bacilli bacterium
TTTTGAAAAATCTTGCAGCTTACGCTGATACCCTCTATAAAAGTGGTCCAAAAGGTTGACAAATTCCCGTTGGGGAAATTTTACTGATTGTGAACTTTTTATACATTTTTTTCATAATTAGTAATAATAAATCAACTTACATGGTTGGTTTCAATACTAGCTGTTTTGCTTCATTATTTACTCTATTCTTATAAAATTTCTTATTTTTTCTAACTTCATCAAATAAATCTTTAACGAATTTACTTTTATTTTTAGTTCTTTCAACTTTCTTTAAATATTTATCACCTAATGTGTAGTTTTCCCTTGCATAATAATCTCTAGCTAATATTAATAAAATAATACTTTGCTTTTCACTATCTAATTTTAATAATGTATATATCTTTTCTAATTTCATACCGGCTGAAAGTAATTTTCTAACTTTATCTACTTCTTCTACTCCGTAGTAATTATTTAGATCGTTTTTAAACTCTGATTCTTCCATTTTAACTGTAATTTTATCATCATATGAATTTTTTAATCTAAATAATAATTCATCAGTATCTAAATTAAAATTACTATTTTGCTTTTTCTTCAATTCACTAGCTACTGTTAGATAGTCTATTGCTATGCTCTTTTTCTTTATTTTTAAATAATAAACTCCAAGATTTAAATAGATATATGGTTCAGGATCATTAAAATAGGCTAATAGCTTTAAGTAATCTTTAATACAGGCGTTATATCTTTTATCTCTGTAATTCTGATTGGCTTTATCAAAAATATTTTTAATATCTTGATATTCACTTTCATTTGCTTTATATCTTAATACTATTTGTTTTTTATTTTCTTCTCCTATGCTAAATGCCGATATATCAGGATATCTGTTAACTATTTCGAGTATTTTTTCTATTCTCTCAGGTATCATTGGTTTTAATAATATTATGCCGTGTTTTTCTAATAATAATTTATGTTTTTCTTCTATAAACTTTTCTTCTTCGCTTTTATTGCTTCTTGGTAATAATTTTTTTAATTTGCTAGTTTTAACAGTATGTAAACCTAATTCATAAGCTTTTGATAATATACTTAAGTATGATTTAGCTAATTCATATTTATTTTTAAGTATGCAATCGTAATAACTTTCCATGTAGTTAGTGACATTAAATTTAGAACTTGGCTTTGATAATTCTGCAATAAAAGATATTGGTTTAGTAAATGTTTTATCATTTTCTAAAATACTTATTTTTATTAATTCCATTATTAAAGATTCATATTTTAATTTTCCAATACTGCTTAGATATGATCTTAATTTTAAACTAAGAGTATCTATATCATTCTTTATTAGGCTATTAATAATACTATCTATATCATTAGTTTTAGCTTCCTCTGGTGATAGTTTTCTAGACTTTATATTATTTATTAATTCATTAATATCTATTAGTAAATTATACATTTGATTATTCCAAGGATTATAATCATAAAGCTTTAATGCTTCAATATAATCTTTGGCTTTTAACATGCCATAAAAGCTATTATCGTGTTCTTGTATCTCTGGAATAATAGAAGTTTTCTTTATTTCAATATAGTCCTTGGCTAATATATTTATGTACTTATTATAGCGACTTAGTCTATGCTTTTTTGCGGTATTTTCTAAATATTCTATAACTTCACAATAATTCTTATTATTGATTAGGGAAATTAAATGTTTTTTCTCCTTATCTTGAGTTATGCATGCTCTGATTAATAATTCTCTGATAATAGTATTTCTAATATTAAAACTATCTTGTTTCATAAGCTTTTCTGTTTCTTTTCTAGCTAAAGAAAATTTTTGGTTTAATGCTAGTGATACAATTTTATTTTCAATGTTAGTAGTTTTAATATCATCACAATCAGTTATTTTATAATCTTCATATTTTAAGCTTTCTAGATATTCTTTATATTTATCTGGTAAATCAATATCCATACTTAATAAATACAATATTAAATTACTATGGGCAAAGCTATTATAATATTTATCTATATTATATATGCTTTTTAAGTAGTTAAGTGCTTCTTTATAATTATTTTCTTTTAGAGAATTAAAAAGTAGCTGATAACATGTATCATAGTGTAATTGATTTAAACTATATATGTATTTAAATACTGTTTTTGAATTACTGTAATCATTACTTGCTATTAATTTTTTACCATAATTATATAGGTTTATTGTTGGAATAACTTTATAATAACCTCTTCTAGTTCTCTCTAGTTCACCTTTTGATACTAAATTAGTTAAATCTGTATTAGTAAATCCTATTTCTTTTAGTTCTAGTGTTGTTAGTTCTTCTTGTTTTAAAATAGATTCATACATTTTAATTAGATTTTCTTGATTTATCATTTATTTTTCCCTTTTTCCACTACTAATAATAATTTATCCAATTACATTATTATCATCATCGAATGGTACTTCTAAAAATTTTCTACTGGCTAAATAGTCACACATATGAACAAAGCTTTCATATTTAGTTTTTGGTACTGGTAACACAACATCTGAATATGGATTAGTATTCCAAGGCCCCATATGACTTCTAATAGGTGCTACTATGAAATCTATATCTTCACTAGTAAATGTTACTTTGTCTTTATTTTCTATTACGTAATTAGCTGCAAGTATTGGGTGATCAAATCTAGTATATTGTTCTTTGGGATTACCACATTTAAATCCATCATGAAGTATTAATGATATTATCATTAGATCCTTTTCTCTTGCTGTATATTTATCACCTATGGATTTATCAACTAGTAATTCGTGTCCAATACGAACAGCTGCTTTAGTGTGACGAACAAGTCCCATATTACCTAAAGCATAACTAGGATGATATTTTCCAGTAGATGATGCTTCTACTTCAAAAAAATAATCTGGTAGGCCAGCTATTAATACTTTTAAATTATTTTTATAATCTTCATTTTCGATATAGTTAATTTCTTTTTCAAATATTTTTACTTTATCCATATACTACTCCTCAATAAATCTTAATAATATTTCATTTAATAAATACCAGTAATTTTTTGAAATAACATAATTACCATTAGTTAAAATAATTACTTCTTTATCAATTAAATCATCAATATTATATTTTTCTTTTAAATCGAAACCATATTTTTTAATAAATTCATCTTTATTTATTCCAATATTAGTTCTTAATTTGCATATTATTTCATTTTCAAGTTCTATTTTATCATCCTGTAGTTCTTTTTCGTATAAATATTCATCTTCTAGATACTTATTTATACTTTTAGTATTTGTGTAACGGTAATTATCTATATAACCACTGGCTCCTAAACCAAAACCATAGTATTTATTATTCATCCAATAATTTAGATTATGTTTAGACTGGTATCCAGGCTTAGAAAAATTACTTATTTCATAGTGTATATAACCATTATTTAGTAATTTTTCACTAATCATATTATACATTTTCAAGTCTAATTCTTCATCAATATACTCAGTATGCTTATTTTTTAATTTAGTATGATCTTCAAGAATTAGTGAATAAGTAGAAATATGATTAACATTTAAATCTATAATTTTATCAATATCATATTCTAAGTCTTTTAATGTTTGATTGGGTAATGCATACATCAAATCAACATTTATATTAGTAAAACCTGTCTCTTTTACTAGATTTATTTTCTTATATATATCTTCTTCATGATAATTTCTTTCTAGAAATGCTAGATTTTTATTTAGAAATGATTCTATACCAATACTTAGTCTATTAACACGATGATTTTTTAGAAATATTAATTTTTCTTTAGTTATGCTTTCTATATTACATTCAAAAGTAAACTCATAGTTATCTTCTAATTTAATTTCATCTACTACATCAAAAAGCATTTTTAATTCATCAATATTTAAGACTGATGGTGTTCCCCCACCTATGTAAATGGTTTTATATTTTATATTTTTAGGTAGAGAAAACATTTCTTTTTTTAAGTGAAGAAGATAATTATTTACTAAATTTTTATTATAAAATACTTTAGAAAAGTCACAGTAACTGCAAATATGACTACAAAATGGTATGTGTATATATATACTATCTATCATGAATTAGCATCATCCATTTTTAATACTGATAAGAAAGCTTCTTGTGGTACTTCGACACTACCTATTTGTTTCATACGTTTTTTACCTTCTTTTTGTTTTTCTAAGAGCTTTCTTTTACGAGTAATATCGCCACCATAGCATTTGGCTAATACGTTTTTTCTAAGTGCTTTTATATCGGTTCTAGCAATTACATGATTGCCAATAGCTGCTTGGATTGGGACTTCAAACATTTGTCTTGGAATACATTCTTTTAGGGCTTCTACTACACTTTTACCACGTTTATAGGCAAAATCCTTATGGATAATTGTGCTTAGAGCATCTACTACTTCACCATTTAATAAAATATCCATTTTAACTAGATTGCTTTCTCGATAACCAATTAGTTCATAATCAAATGAAGCATATCCTTTAGTGTATGATTTTAACTTATCAAAGAAGTCGTATACTATTTCAGATAACGGCAATTCATAATGAATATTTACTCTAGTTTTATCTATATAATCCATGTTTACGTAGGTTCCTCTTTTATTTTGACATAATTCCATTAGTGGGCCAATATATTCACTTGGAGTAAAGATATTAGTTTTTATATATGGTTCTCTAATTGCAGCTATTTTCTGTCTATCAGGTAATTTAGCTGGTGAATCAATCGATATTTCAGTTCCATCTGTTAGGGTTACTTCATAAATAACACTTGGTGAGGTAGCTATTATTTCAATATTAAATTCTCTTTCAATTCTTTCTTCTATGATTTCCATGTGTAATAGTCCTAGGAAACCACATCTAAAGCCAAAACCTAGGGCATCTGATGTTTCTGGTTCAAATACGAATGAAGCGTCATTTAATTTTAATTTTTCTAGGGCTTCTCGCAAATCTTCAAACTTATTAGATTCAATTGGAAATAGACCACAAAAAACCATACTTTTCATTGGCTTATAACCAGGAAGTGGAGTATCAGCTGGGGAGTTATCTAGTGTTACTGTATCACCTACTCTAATATCGGAAATATCTTTAATAGATGCCGCTATATATCCAACATCTCCTACAGTTAAAACATCTTTTTTCTTTTCTTTAGGGGTATTAACTCCAAGCTCTACTACATCATATACGGCTTTAGTTTCCATTAGACGTATTTTATCTTTATTGTGAAGAGTTCCATTTACTATTCTACAAGATATAATAACCCCACGATAAGAGTCAAAGAAACTATCAAAGATTAGGGCTTGAAGCTTACCATTTATATTACCAGTTGGAGCTGGAATACGTTCTATTATGGCACTTAATAATTCTTTTATGCCTACTCCGGTTTTAGCACTAGTATAAATAAATTCATCTTCGGTAAAGCCAACGGTATCCATTAATTCTTTTTTTACTTTTTCTATATCAGCATTAGGCAAATCTATTTTATTTATAACTGGTATAATAGCTAGATCGTGTTCAAGAGCTAAATATAAATTAGCTAAAGTCTGAGCCTCAATTCCTTGGGCAGCATCTACCACTAATAGTGCCCCCTCACAAGCTGCTAGACTACGACTAACTTCATAAGAAAAGTCGACATGTCCAGGTGTATCTATTAGATGTAGTAGATAGTTTTCGTTATTATATTTATAATTAAGCTCAACAGCATTAAGTTTAATAGTAATTCCTCGTTCTCTTTCAATATCCATAGAATCAAGAATCTGTTCTTTTAATTCACGCTTTTCTAAAGCTCCTGTTTCTTCTAGCAATCTATCAGCCAGGGTACTTTTTCCGTGATCAATATGGGCTATGATAGAAAAATTACGTATATTATTTTGATTCATATTAGTCACCTGTTTCTAATTATTAATCTATGGAATCTTTTACATCTTGAAGTTTTTCTTTTATATCTTCATTAAAGAAGTGCCAAGTACAGCGAATTATTAAGTAGAATGGTAAAGCAAAAGCCATACCGATTATTCCAAAGAAAGAGCTAAATACTCCACCTATTATAATAACTACTACTGGGTTTATATTATTGGTTCTACCATAAATATGTGGAGATATTAAATAACCATCTATGTTAGGGAAAATTAAGGTAATAATTAAAGTTCCAATAAATAATGGTGTTGAAATAACACTAGCAGTAACTACAGCTATTATATTAGTAAATAATCCTCCAAAGTATGGAATAACAGTGGTTACACAAGCAAGTACTCCTAATAATAACCAGTTAGGATGCCCTACAAGTCTAAATAAAAGAGAATATTCTACTAACTGTACTAACATAAATATAGCTAGGCCATGAAAGTAATTGCTCATTTGATTATCTAACTCTTTTACAAAATGATACCATTTACGTTGGTATTTACGTAAGAATTTTTTTACCCAGGCTCTAATTTTATCCATGTCTATTAATAAATATATACCAACAATTAAGACTATAATAAAGTTAGTTATAAAGTTAACACTCTTACCTAGAATATCAATAGTTCCAGTAGAAATATAAGAACCCATATTTTTAATTAAGTTATTTAATACTTCTAGAACTGATTCTTCTAAACCACCTAGTTGAATATCAAATTTACCACTAGCATCATTTATTACTTGTGTAATAGTTCTAGTGAATGATATTAACTGATCATAAATAACAGGTATAGTAGTTGATACGATACCGATAAGTATTAAAAATACCACAGCTACTACCGTTATTAGAGCAAGGGATCTTCTTACTCCTTTTGCTTCTAACTTCTTTACAAATGGATGAAGTACATAGGCAAGCACAAAGGCTAAAGCGAATGGAAAAAAGATACTAACTATTTTTCCAATTATACCAAACCAATAATTAGAACTTATTATTGCAATGTATAAGATAAGAATAAATACTAAGATATTAATTAATTTATAGTTCAATTTTTCATTTTTCATATTATCTCTCCAATAAGATGGTAACAGGGCCATCATTTATAAAATCTATTTTCATATCAGCGCCAAATATGCCAGTAGCTACTTTAATTTCCTTAGCTAGCTCTTGATTGAATAAGTCATACAGTTTACTAGCTTGTTCATGGTTTAGAGCTTTTATATAGCTAGGCCTATTCCCTTTAGCAGTATCAGCATATAAAGTAAACTGAGATATTGATAGAATACTAGTATTTTCTATTTCTAGGATACTCTTATTCATAATATTATTTTCATCTTCAAAAATTCTAAGATGCAGCACTTTTTTTACTAAATATTTTATTTCTTCTAGGCCATCGTTTTCAGTAAAACCAACGAATAGTACTAAACCCTTAGGACTACTACCTACTACTTTACCATCTACTATACATTTAGCATCTAGACTTCTCTGTACTAGTACTCTCATTATTTAATCAACCTCTCTATTTTATTAATATAAGATAGTTTTTTCAATTCAGCAACAACTTTTAGTAGATGTTCTAGATTTTTTACTAAGATATCGGCTTCATACACTGTGTTTTTTCCTTTATTGATAGTAATAAATTTATCTATGTGTACCTCCAGCATGTTTAGTTTTTGAATTATATCAACTAGATTATTATCATTGTTACTACAATGTATTAAAATAGTAGTTTGGTATTTTTCTACAGTATTAGGATTCCAACTAACAGGAACGGTTCTGTTTTCTAATAATTCAATGTTATGACAGCAGTTTCTATGAATACTAATACCATTACCTTTGGTTATATAACCTATTATTTCATCTCCTGGTATTGGATTACAGCAATTAGCTAGATTTACTTTAACTTTATCTATTCCTTGAACTACGATATCAGCATTATTAGTTTTAGTTACTGGCTTCTTTTTTATTTCTTCAGGTTCTATAATATCTTTTTTATAGATAGCATGAATAATAGTAGATGCTGCATGTTTACCATTACCAATATCTAAATATAATTCATCTAGAGTACTTACCTTAAATTCTTCTAATAGTTTTTTTATGTTTTCTGGAGAAAGAAATTCATTAAAGGCTAGTTTTTGTTTACGTAGTTCTTTCTCTAAGGATTCTTTTCCACGTTCAATATAAATTTCTTTTTCGTTTTTAGTAAAGAAGGAGCGAATTTTATTTTTAGTTTGGGTACATTTAGCTATATTTAACCATTCTTTAGATGGCCCTTTAGAACTTTTCAGTGTATTAATCTTGACGATATCATTACTCTTTAATTCATAGTCTAGAGGTACAATACTATTATTAACTATAGCTCCTACCATTGATTCTCCCACTTTGGTATGTACTTTATAGGCAAAATCGATTGGAGTAGCCCCTTTAGGTAACTCAATTATATCACCTTTAGGGGTAAAACAGTAAATACTATTATTTAATACTTCATCACGAACACTGTTAACAAAGTCTTCACTACTCATTTTATCTTCTTTTAATTCCATAATAGATTTAAAGAACTGTAGTTTCTGCTCAGTAGTATTTTGCATCATAACACTGGCATCTTTCTGTTCTTTATAAGCCCAGTGGGAAGCAATACCATTTTCAGCTATTTCATCCATTTCATAAGTACGTATTTGAATTTCAAATAAGTATCCATCTATTCCAAAAACAGTAGTATGAAGAGACTGGTACATATTTACTTTAGGCATAGCTATATAGTCCTTAAAGCGTTTAGGAATGGGTCTAAATTTAGAATGGATAATACCTAATGCAAGATAACATTCCTGTTCAGTATCAACTATTATTCTTAGGGCTAATAAATCGTAAATATCAGAAAATTTTCTACCTTTATTTAATTTATTATATATACTATAAATACTTTTAGCTCTACCTTTTATTTCATGACGTATACCATGATCAGTTAAAAGATTAGTAACACATTTTAGCATTTCATTAACGGTATTATCACGTTCTACTTTAGTTTTATTAAGTTTTTCTACTATATCATAGAAAACATCTGGCTTTAAATAACGTAGAGCTAAATCCTCTAATTCACTTTTAATTTTATGAATACCTAAATGATCTCCAATAGGAGCTAGTATTTCTAGAGTTTCTTTAGCTATTTTTTTCTGTTTTTCTGGAGGTAGAGCCCAAAGTGTACGCATATTATGTAGTCTATCAGCAAGTTTTACGATAATAACTCGAACGTCTTCACTCATACCTACAATTATCTTTTTATAATAATCTATTAAATATTCATTCTCAGTAGAAAAGTTAATTCTTCCTAATTTAGAAACACCATATACTAAATTTCCTACTTCTTTTCCAAAACGTTCATCTATTTCTTCTCTTTCACAGTCACAATCTTCAATCACATCATGTAGTAATCCAGCTATTAAAGTATTAGTATCAGCACCTATTTCAGTTAAAATTATGGCTACATTTAAAGGGTGAACAATATATGGTTCCCCACTTTTACGAAATTGACCATTGTGCTTAGTAGCTGCGAAGTTATATCCCTCTCTTATTAATTTTAAATCTTCTTCATCCGAGATATAGGCACTAGCTTTCTTAATTAAATCTTCTATAGTATACTGTTTATCCTTTGACATATTATTACCTCCTATATCTTATAACTTATAAAATCTATTATTTTATGATTATCTATATTTAAAATATCTTCTACCATGCCTGATAACGTTAAATTAGTTTTTGAACACCAAATATTATCTTTTAAATATTTCCATATTTCTTCTTCTGTAACTCTATATGAAAAACAGACATTTATTTTATTTTTCTTTATTCTAAGTACAGGTAGTAGTCGTTTATATAATTCTTCTTCTGTTTTAAAGAAAATATCCATCTTTATCACCTATATTCATTTACATTACATTACTATTTTAACACATATAATAGAAATTAAAAATAGAAAAGTTTTTTACTGATAGTTTTTTCTTTATTTACATAAGATTAATTAAGGATGATACTATGAGAAAAGAGAAATTTATTAAAAGTACTATTATTCTAATGATTGGTGGATTAATTACTAAGATCCTGGGTATGGTTATTAAAATTATTATGAACCGTTTAGTCGGGATAGAAGGTATTGGATTATATATGCTAATATTTCCTACTTTTTCTTTATTTATGTCTATGTCACAGTTAAGTCTACCAATATCAATTTCTAAATTAGTTAGTGAAGAAAAACATAATAATAAGAAATTAGTATTTACATCTATTCCTGTCGTTATTATTACTAATATTATCTTAATGGGAATTATTTTTTTAGTTGCCCCTACTCTAGCTAATACTTTTTTAAAGGATAGTAGGTGTTACTTACCAATATTAGCTATCAGCTTAGTATTACCATTTGAGGCATTGTCTAATTTGCTTCGTGGTTATTTTTTTGGTAAACAAAAAATGATTCCTCACGTTATAAGCCATGTAGTTGAACAGGTAGTAAGATTAGTATTAATTGTGTTGGTAATTCCTGATTTAATTGATAAAAGTATCGTTTATGCAGTTAGTTTTTTGATATTAGTAAATATGATAAGTGAGTTTTCTAGTATTATTATTTTACTATTATTTTTACCCAAAAATATGGTTATTAGAAAGAGTGATATTAAACCAGATAAGAGAAATTTAAAGAATATTTTAGCTATATCTATTCCTACTACTGGTAGTAGACTTGTTGGAAATATTGGATATTTCTTAGAACCTATAATTTTAACTTTTGTGTTAACTACTGTTGGATATTCTAACTCTTATATTTTAAATGAATATGGTATTATTAGTGGTTACGTTATGCCAATGCTATTACTACCTAGTTTCTTTACTAACGCTATATCTCAAGCACTTATACCAGTTATTTCTAAGAGTTATAGTGATAATAATTATAAAGATACTAAGAGAAAATTAAAACAGGGTATTCTTTTCTCTTGTGGAGTTGGAATCCCTGCTACTTTATTATTTTTCTTTTTTCCAGAATTTTTTATTAATATTATTTATCATACTACTGAAGGTGTTTCATATATAAGGTTTTTAGCACCCGTATTTTTTCTTCATTATCTAGAAACACCATTAGCTAGTTCCTTACAAGCTATGGGTAAAGCTAGAGAAGTATTTAATATATCCCTTAAGACAACTATTTTTAGAAGTATTAGTTTATTTGTGTTATTATTTTTTAAAATAGGTATGTGGGGATTTATTATATCACTAACTATTAGTATTATTTACTCTACTTATATTCATTTTAAATATATAAGAAAAAGTTTTATTTTCTAATTAAATATTTACTGTCATGGTGCGTTTTATCTGCGTAATGATTTTATATGATTTGTATAGGCACCTGATATGTACGATTTCATTTCTTTATCAGTATTTGAAGCTACTTTTGATACTAAAATTTTATAACGTGTTTTTAGTGCGTCTAACATATATATTACTAAACTATTAGTTTCTTCGCTGATTAATGATTGAAAACACGATATTTTAGTTCCAAGCATAGCTATATATTCTTCTGTATAAGTGTTTTTAGCTGATACTAAGATATCATTATCTTCTTCTTTCAATACATTGAATAAGTTATCATATGCATTTAACATATCTTTATCTGATAAATCTGTAGGAATTTCAGATATATATTTAGCTATTGTGTTATTGGCTATTTTTCTAGCTGTAGATATTAAGTTAACAGTAGTTTCTAGATATGCTTTTAGTTCATCAACACTACAGTTATTATCTAATAGTAATTGAATTTCTTCATGACACTTAACTAAGCTTTCCATTTTTATTTTCATCAAAATAGATTTCAATTTTTCTTTATCATCCCTTGATTCAACGGAAATACAAAAGGTATTAGCCCAGTCATAATCTTCTTCTTTAAGATACTTCTTAATTCTATCCTCTGTAGTAGCTGTATAACTTCGCTTTGAAAATAAATTTCCTATATAAATATTATTATTTTGTTTATTGTATACCATATTATTTCACCTGCTTTATTTTCTTCTTAAAGACTTTGCTTTAATACTTTCTTTATTTAATGTATCAAGAACTCTACCAAATTTATAATTATTATAAACTAAATCTGGTAGAGAATTGAATTGGTTTACTAATCTTTTATATCTTATTTTTAGTTTTCTCTCAATATCTGATAAGTAGTATTCATATATCTCTTTATTTACTTCAGTAATATCTGATTTAGCTATTAAATCATCAAAAGTTCTTTGAGCACTATATACTATAGGACTATCTTCTTGATATAAAAAGTAGCCATAATTTTGTAGTGATGCTTCAAACTCTTCTTTACCATGTTGATAAACTAAATTTATTGATGCTTGTGGCCAAGGGCATGTATTAAGGATACTCTTTCTCTGATAATCATGTAGCGTGATTAAATCTTTTAATATCTTTTTAATTTCAATAATTGAGTAGTTTGAATTTGATACTGCTTTAATATACATATTAGGATTCTCACAGAAATCCGCTACACATAATTGTTTTAAGATTTCTTTTAGTTCATCATAATGCTCATGTTCATTTACTAATAAGCAAAACTCACATAATTCTTTTTCATAATTTACATATTTTGAATAGTGAATATTCTTTTTTATTATATCGGGATTTCTATCTTTAGTTAAAAATGTAGTTATTTTGGTAATTGGTGCTGACATAAAATACTCTCCCCCTTCTTGACTTTGCCTATTTTAACACAAAACTATCTTCCTGTCAAACAATTTTTAGTTTTACTTTAGTGTTTATTTTTAGTATAATTAGCTCTAGGTGATAGACTATGTTTAATGAGACAAAAGGTAGTATTAATGGTAAACGAAATAGAAGATTATTTGCTTGGTTTAGAAAAAGAAAGAAAATAAAAGAAGAAGAATTTATAGAAGATAAAAAGAAAAAAGAAATAGATAATGATAAGAAAAGTAAAATAGTATGTGTGAAAATTATTGATAATCAAGTAATAAATAAAAATAATTTAATAAATGATAAGACTGTAAAAAATACTTATGTAGAACCTATAGTTATTCCTACTATAGAAAATTTACAGTCAGATGAGAAGCAAGAAACAGTTTTAGTAAAAAATGAAAAAAAGTCTCTTAATATAGGGACAAATAGTAAAAAAGATATAGATGATAAAAATAAGAATATTGATATTCCTATTAAATTGGATACAAAAGATGTAAGTAGTAAGGAAAAAGAGAATACTACTAATTATTTTGATGATGAGATTAGTCAAGCACACAAAGAAGATAAGAAATTAAAGCCAAATTATAATAATGAAAAATTAGCTAGTAAGTATACATCTACTAGTACACAAGTTGAATTATTAGAAGCTGTTACCCATGAAATTAATAATATATTAGATGATAAGCAATATGAACTAAAAAAGATAGCTTTTGAGTTTGAGGTATTAACAGATAAAGTTAATGATGCTGTTTACTCTGCTGAAGTAGAAGATATTCAAAAAGAAATTGAAGTATTACTAGAAAAGCTAAGAAAAATTTATAGGGAATTAGAATTATTAACTAACTCCTCTACTTTTCAGAATGTACATCAAATAGATGATCCATATCTTACTGATATTATTGATGAGTATATAAATAGCCAAATGGAAAATAAGAATATCACTAAACAAGTTGATAAGATTGAGACTAATAAAGAATATAAGAGTATTGTTAGTAAAATAGTTGAAATTGATAAAGAAAAGGATAAATTAGAAGAAAAACTAATTGAAAAAAAGAAATATTATCAGATACGTGATGATGAATTTGAACATTGGAAAGATAGTTATATGAATATTGATATGGTTACTTCTTATTTAAATAATATGGTTAATGATAGTAAAAAAATGCTTGATAATATTGAAGAAAAAGTTAGAAAAAATGTGACCGTTACTGAAGTGGTAGAAACTAAAATTAAAAATAGTTTGACACTGATGGGAAAAGCTTTATTATTTATGTCATTATTAAGTAATAAGCCTACTAAAAATAATCCTGCTTTCAATGCAGTTACTACTTTTACTGCCATTAATTTAGTTCATGATGTTTTAAAGCCTAAAAAAATAATTACCAAAAGATATGAAACTGACTTAGTTGATTATAGTGAAATGATTAATAATACTATTGGCAATGTTAGCAAAGTTAATAGATTAATTGATAGTAATATTTTCGATATATCAGCACTTAAACAAGATTTTCAAAGAAACTTTTCTGAATTTCAAAATGATATACCTGAATATAAAGAACTTATCACAAGATTAGATGATATTGAAAAAGAAATGATTAAACAGAAAAAGGAAGTTCTGAAAACTACATATAGTCTTAATGAACAGTATAATAAAAATAAGGAAAAAGTTAAAAAATATCGTGATCTAAATTGTATTTAATAGCATTGATATTAAAAAATATAACATTGTTAAAGCAAATAAACTGAATCCTAACATAAACATTATATTCGTATTCTTGAGTGTGTAAGGAATTCTGTGTAAATGACATCTAACCATGATAGTTAGGAACTTTATATAGGTTCCTTTTTTGCTATTTAAATAATATCGCATAATATTTAATTTTCAAAGAACTAAATTCTTCCATCAAACATAATAGATAATTCAGATAATATTGGTCCCCAATTTCTATATGCTTGATCCCATTTTTTTGCTATATTCTTAGTAGCTAAATATAGGCATTTTAGTAATGACATATCAGTTGGAAAAACAGATTTAGTTTTAGTAAATTTTCTAAATTGTCTATTTAACGATTCAATTGTATTTGTTGTATACATTATTTTTCTAATTGAATCAGAAAATTGGAAGAAATGACAAATAGCATCCCAGTTTGATTCCTAAGTTTTAAATGCTGTTGAATATTGTATCATACATCTATTTAAAAGAATACAAAAAAGAAAGCCCTTACTCAACTTTCTTTCTATGCATTTTTTATTATATGATCTAATTCTTCTTTAGGAATATAGCCTATTCTTTTATCTATTAATTTTCCATCTTTAAATAATAGAAATGTCGGAACACTCATAATTCCATATTGACGAGCTAATTCTTCATTTTCATCTACATCTACCTTAGCTACTGTTAAGTTATCATTTTCAGAGCTAATACTATCTATAACAGGGTGCATCATACGACATGGTCCACACCAAGTTGCATAAAAATCTACTAGTAATAAACCTTTATCTATATTTAAATTATTATTTTTTATTTCTTTTAACATATTATTCTCCTATTCATATTTATTAATTATATTATCTATACCTAATAATTTTATTTTACCTTTATCTACCAATTTTTGAACATACTTAGTAGTAATTACTTTATGCTTTAACATAGTATCTATAGAAGCTAAATCAAATTCATCACTAGTCATGCTTTCATTGGTGTATTTTTCTGATAAATCATATATATCATTAAATGTATCTACAAAATCTTGAGATATATTTGATAGTATTGGTGTTGAATTTAATATTTTATCAGTTAACTTACTATCATTAAACTGTTTAATATTAAATAATGGCTGTTTGAAGAAAAATAATGCAATAAATACAATTATAAATCCTTCTATAATTCCAACAATCATTCCTAATATTTTAGATGGGATTCCTAGAATAATAGTAAACTTTAGTATTTTTTCTATTATTCCTGTTATCTTAACTATTATTTGAAGGATAGTCTCTAGTATTAATATAACTATTAAGAAAGCTATTAATTGATATAATAGAATATTAAATGATACTATGCCTCCATATACTCCTCCAAATTTAAAGAATGGAAAATATAAACTTAAAAATTCAGCTATGGGATTTTTCAAGTAAAAAGCTATTATTACTATTAAAACAAATCCAACTGTTGAAACAGTTTGCTTTAATACTCCCTTCTTCCAACCTATTACGCCCATAAGTGCTATTGTTAGAAAGATCAATACATCAATAATATTCGTAATATTCATTTACTTCACCCTTTCTTATTATATTCATTATAACGTTATTTAATATGTTTTTCAATTATTTAATTTTAATTAGGCGTTTATTTTGAGTTTTATCTTTTTTCTTAAATACAACATGATGCATAATTAAGTTTGGATTTTTATCTTGTCTAATTTGTTTAATGTTTTTTAGAATGTCAGCTTGATCAGTATCTGAAACAACAGCTAAATTACTTCTATCTCTAAAAGAATATCTAGTATCTTCTCCTATTTGTTCAATAAGGCCTAATTTCTTATTCATTAAATATAATAAGTACGAAGTATCTTCTTTTAAGTCTGCTTCAATAGCATCATATGTTTCTAATAGATTATTAAGTGAAGTCATAATCTCTTTATTTTGAATTCCTTTTTCATCTTCAAGTTCAGGATTAGTTCTAGCTAAATCAGATATATAAATACTATTATTATCTCTTTCTTCATATACTAAATACCAATCTTCTCCTAAAATAATATGACTATCTTGGAGAAAATTATTATTGGTATATATTTCTATATCTTCTGAATATATTTTTTCTTTCATTACTTTTATTTTATGTAAAGTATAGTCTCGAATATTATAGCCGTGTTCTTCCACTATTCTTCTTTCATCACGATATATTGGTACCAGTGGTTTCAAATTACCTAAATATATTTCCTTTACATCTCCTTCTATAAAATGTTGAGTATTACTTGCAATTGAATATAAATATTCATATTCTTGAGAGTTAAAATATACTTGAGTAGAATTATAATTAATTGGTTGGAAATGAGACAAAGTAAGTGCCGGATTATTTAATATGTTATTATTTGCAATTCTAATAGCCCCCAATGATTCATAATTACTATCACCAACTGTTACCAAACGTATTACTTCTCTTTTTTCTAACTCAGCTAATTCTTTTAATTGTTTAGTTTTTTCTTCATTAGAAAGTGAACTTCTTTCCATTTTCTTTTTTCTTTCCGTTATATATCTTTTTACTTCTTTTTTACTTTTACTAATTATTTTTAATGCATCTAACTCTATCGCTTTTTTTACTGCACTATATAAATATTCATGATTTTTAAGGTAAGGTGTTTCTTCAATACTATCATGACAATAAACATTATTAGTTTGCCAATCCCATGATTCTGTTAATAATATTTCTTTATCATCAGTAACAAGTTTAGTTACAAATATTCCACCATCTTCACTACCTATGGCATGAGCTAAACTGCTATCTCCTATTTCTCCCCATTTCTGATGACAATCTGTGTAGTTAATTTCGCCTATAAGTATTCCTAAACTATCGTCCTTTCTTAACAATTCTGTTTTTATTTTATAACCATCGATTTTATAAATATTACTTCTTTTTATCAATGAGCTTAACTTTCTTTTATCAATTGATTCAAACATTCCTTGGTAATATTCAAATGCTGTTTGTATATCTACGCCGGCTTTTTTTACTTCCATAGCAAATTCCATATTTCCTTCATGAACATTATTAAATCCTATATTTTTGATATAATTAGTAGCTTGTTCTAGTGTAAGTACATCTGAACCAGTATGAAGCTTGCTATAAACTCTCATGTTTTGAAAATTCTTTTGAATATATTCTATTTTTCTTTGATATTGTTCATCTTTTAAAATTTCATTCATATATTTCATTAAGAAATTATAGAAGTCAACATTAAAATTCTTATCACACCTATTGAATACTACATTTTTATTCTTAATAAAATTCATATAACTCTGGAGTCTATTTTTAGAATTATTATCACTTTCAAATAATCCAAAGACAGCTATCATTTTGCTAACTGTTTCTGCTATTTCACTATTATCAATATCAACTAAATCTTTAATTTCATTCCAAACTTTACAATCAAACTTTTCTGTTTCCTCTAAAGTTAAAGCATCAAATAGTAATGGTGAAATATCAAAATTTTTACGCAACTTATAAAATAAATTTTTAAATTTAATAATTGCATCTTCTGTATATATTGAATCACTGTTAATTAGATCGTTTATATAAACACTATTCACAAATTCATCAAAGCTAGAATGTTTATCTTTTAAAATAGAATTAGCATACAAATATAAATAATTTATAGCAACATTACTATCTATATTTATTTCAATATTTCCGTATGGGGTAATCAATTGTTTTAAAGATTTACAATTATAGAATGCATCTTTACCAATATAAGTTACACCGTCTGGTATGGTTATTGATTTTAAAGATTCACAATCTTTAAATGTGTCTTTGCAAATACATGTTACACTGTCTGGCAAAGTTATCGATTCTAATGATTTACAACTTTTAAATGTAGATGGCGATATACTAGTTACACCATCTGGTATGGTTATTGATTTTAGTGAGGAACAATCACGAAATGCAGATTTATCTATACTAGTTACACTATCTGGTATAAATATTGATTCTAAAGAGTGACAGCCATTAAATAAAGATTCACCTATAATGGTTATTTTCTCTGGTAGGGTTATTGATTTTAAAGATTCACAATCATAAAATGCTTTTTTGCCTATATTTGTGACGCTATTTGGTATAGTTATTGATTCTAAAGAGTGACAACCATTAAATAAAGATTCACCTATACTGGTTACTGCTTCTGGCAGAGTTATTGTTTTTAAAGATTTACAATCATAAAATGCTTTTTTGCCTATATTTGTGACACTATTTGGTATAGTTATCGACTCCAGTAAGCGACACCTGTAAAATGCAGATTCTCCTATATTGGTTACTTCTTCTGGCATGATTATTGATTTTAAAGAAAAACAATTTGAAAATGCATTATCGCCTATATTAGTTACACCTTTTGGTATAGCTATTAATTTTAAGGAAGAGCAACCATTAAATGTGCCTTCTCCTATATTAGTGATGCTGTCTGGTAAAGATATTGAGCTTAAAGATTCACAATCTGAAAATGCATTATCGCCTATATTAGTTACACCTTTTGGAATATTTATTGATTTTAACGAGAAGCAATTGGAAAATGCAGATTCTCCTATATCGATTACTTCTTCTGGTATAATTATTGATTTTAATGAGTGACAATTGCAAAATGTCATATAACCTATTCTAGTCACTCTTTCTGGTATAGTTATAGTACTTAAAGATTCACAATTAAAAAATGCATTATTACCGATGCTAGTTACACTTTTTGGAATATTTATTTTTTTTAGTTGTTTACAATTTGAAAATGCATATTCACCAATACCAGTAACACCATTAGGTATTTTAACTTTGTTATGTACTATGTCCTTATCCTCAATTTTTACTAAAATATTATTAACTATTTGCATGATATACCCCCTATATTTATTTTCATTATATAATAGTTTTTTTTATTTTGCAAAACAAACTAGTATGTTTCTTATTTTTTAGGTATAATATATTTAGTATTTAGAAAAAGGGTGATTATATGAATTGTGTTATTCGTGTTAGTGATAAAACTAGAGAGAAAATGATTAAATACTATGAGGGTAAAAAAAGAGATAAAGTTATTCCTTATGTAGTATTTCAAGCACAGGATGAAGATACAGTTATAACTATGTATGAAAGCGGAAAAGTTATGTTTCAGGGAGTTAGTGCTGATGTTGATAGTACTATGTGGTTAGAAATGGATGGTCAAAGTAAGCAAGATACACCTGAAGTTAAAGAGAAAGAAAAAAAATACTATTACTGTTCTTCTATCGGATCTGATGAAGTTGGTACTGGTGATTATTTTGGACCTATAGTAGTAACAGCAAGCTATGTTAAAAAAGAAGATATACCATATTTAGAGGAACTTGGTATTAAAGATTCTAAGAAATTAACTGATGAAAAAATCCTAGATATTGCTCCTAAAGTAGCTAAAAGAATTAAATATAAAAGTATTATTTTAAGTAATAGCGAATATAACTTAAAGCATGGAAACAATAATAATATGAATAAGATTAAAGCTATTATGCATAATAAAGCATTATATCAGATGGTTCATGCTACTACTGATAAATATGATTATATAATAGTAGATGAATTTGCTAAAGAGAATAGATATTACGATTATATAAAAGATTCTACTGAGATACAAAGGGGTATTACTTTTATGACTAAAGCAGAAGATAAGAATTTAGCTGTTGCTTGTAGTAGTGTTATTAGTAGATATATATTTTTAAAAGAATTTGATAAATTATCTGATTCTCTACATATTCCTCTACCTAAAGGTGCAGGACCACAAGTTGATACTATCGGACAAGAAATAGTAGATAAATATGGTAGGGATAAATTAAATGAAGTAGCTAAATTAAATTTTGCTAATACTAGAAGAATATTAAAGACCGTTATATTTTAGCGGCCTTTAATTTATAATATTTTTGATATTTTGTCTTTATAAAGCTCAACACCGGGTTGATTAAATGGATCTACATCTAATAAATAAGCTCCTATAGTAGCTGCTACTTCTAAAAAATAAATAAGACTTCCTAAATTATATTCATCTAGTTTATTTATTTCTAGTATTATAGATGGAGTATTTCCTTCTAAATGAGCTAGTGCTACTGGATTGATTATTAAATTATTTAGTTCATTTAATTTATGATTATTATATTTTATATTAGAATCTTCTGAATTAGTTATTTTTATTACTGTTTCAAAGATATTTTTACTTCCATCCTGTAGATACTGCCCTATTGAATGTAAATTAGTAGTATTGGGATTAGAAATTGGAAGAATACCCATACCATTTTTAGCTTCTGTTTCAGCAAATAACTGTTGATACCAAGAACTAAAAGTAGTTAATTTTTCTTCATAGTAAGTTATAGCTTCTACTATTTTTGAATCTAGCTCTAGATGATGTCTAATTAAAGCAAAATGAAAAGCTTCATCAAAACAGTTACGATTATCTTTTGCTCCTCTTAATAATTCATCAATATTAATACCTGATACTAACATTGGTAGTAATCCAACTACACTTAATACTGAAAAACGACCACCTATATTATCTGGTACTGTTAATAGCTTCAAATTATCTTTTTTAGCTAATTCTAATAATTTTCCAGTTTTATTATTTGATGTTACTATAATTTTATTTCTATAGTTTGGATCATTATCTTTTAAATATTTATATATAATATTAAAACTAATGTTAGTTTCTAATGTATTACCAGATTTAGAGATAACGTTAACATATATATTTTTACCTTTAATATATTCTAATAAAGCTTCTATATATTCAGCTGATAAATTATATCCTAAAAATATAATTTCTGGAGTATTTTTAGTAAAATAAGGTTTTAAGGCATCTATTATAGCTTTACTTCCTAAATATGATCCCCCTATTCCTATTACTAGTAAGATATCAGCATTAGTACTGATTATACTTGCATAATTTTTAAGTAGTATTAACTCTTCATTAGAAATAGTTGTTTCTATATCTAACCAATCTAACATACTTTTCTTTTTATTTAGCTTCTCATTAATACTATCCCTTTTTATTTTTTCTTCTTCTGAAATAGTATCATACTTTAAACAATAATCATTAATTACTTTTACCATAATTTATACCTCTTACTAAGATTTTATCATTTTTCTTATGTAAAAGGAACATATCATTTTTAAATTTATCCCAATATCCTACATTATCTCTACCATTATTTTTAACATAGTATAGGATATTGTCTGCTTCTTCAACTATACTACTAACGGCTTTATTCTTAATAATAGGAGTAACTCCAATAGATACTGTTAGATCATAGTCAAAATTATGGAAATAGTTTTTAATTATGGAACTTATTCTATTTAAACGTATTAGTGCTTCCTCTTGATTACACTTTAATACTAATAGGAATTCTTCTCCACCATATCTCCCTATAAAATCATCATCATTAATATTATTTTTTAATAATGTCGCAAACTCAGAAAGAATTTGATCACCATATACATGTCCATAAGTATCATTTATATTTTTAAAATAATCTATATCTAACATAACTAAAGTACTACCAATAATCTTATTTATATTCTGATATAAATAATTATTTACTACTAATCTAGTTGGTAAATTAGTTATTGAATCAAGTTTCTGTTTTTGAATGGATTCATATAATTTAGTTATTTCTTTGTAGTGATATAGTTTATATTTTTCATCTTTTATAGTTATTTCACTAACTAGTAGATGATATACTTCTCCACTTTTACTCTTATATGTATTTGATTCTATTTTACTAAATTCATTTCTACAATAATTCTTATTACAATATACAACATTACCACTATTATCTTCTAAAAAGATTGCGTCAGTTATTGACTCTAATATTAGTTGATGCATTTTGTCCTCCCGTTTTTTTATGTAGTACAGAACATTATACTACATATTTTATTATTTGTATCAATAAATTATATTTCTTTTAGTTTTAACTGTTGATTTATTAAGTTATCGTTATTTTTTTCTATTAAATAACTATATCTAAATAGTGAATAACCAGCTGCTTTTTCCATATTATTAATAATTTTTATTTGTTTAGTAATAACGTCTTTATCATTTATCCATTCTTCTTTTCCTGATTTAGCATATTCATCTACTATACCAACTTTATATAAAGCTAGGGCTGGCATAAAATCAATATCGATGGTTATTAAATCCTTCCATTTATTAATTACCGGAATAAATGGCTGAGTTTCGTTAGAAAATCCATAGTATAATTGAGGCATTATATAATCAATATAGCCTTCATTAGTTATCCAGGTTTTAACATCTGCATAATTATTTTTATAGTTATTTTCAATATTTCCTTCGGGGCTTATACCAAATACTACATTTGGTTTTATCTTTTTAATAGTTGTGTATATACTCTTTACTAGTTTATTAGTATTAGATAATCTATAGTCAGATAGAGATATTGTGTTTTTAAATTGTTCATAATTTTCTAAATCAATAGTATCATCTGGGTAAAAGTAATCATCCATATGAATCCCATCTATATCATAGTTTTCTACTAATTCTGCTACACCAGAAATAATTAATTCTTGAACTTCACTACTAGCTGGATTATAGTAGATTCCTTTATCCTGTATTACCTTTACATTATTAGTATTTAACCATTTATAGGCTGGATTAGTGATACTTATTTTACTTGTATCGGTATAATTACTAATTCGGTAAGGATTTATCCAAGCATGAATTTGAATATTATTTTTATGAGCTTTTTTTATAAAATAATCAAGTACATCAAAAGGAAGTTTATCTCCTTCTTCTGATACTATAGAAGAACTAGATGGAAATATTTTAGATTCATATATTGCATCAGAAAATGGCTTTACATGAAGTATAATGAAATTAATATTATAATCTTTAACAGTATTTATCATTTTATCTATTTCTTTTTTCATGTCTAGTTCATTTTTATCTTTTAAATACTTTTTATATTCAATGTATGATATAAAAACACCTTTATTTTTGGTTCCTTCTGGTATTTTTATACTATTTTTATTCATAAGAAAAGCAGTAACTACTAATAGTACTGCTATTAAACTACCAAGTTTTAGTTTCATATAATCACCTGTTTTATTAATTATATGTACAAGCAATTAATTTATGATTTTTTAGGATTAACTAATACATAAGAAGCATTATCAAAATTAATTGATTGAATAGTTTCTTTTAAGGCTTTTAAATTTAAGCTTTTAAATATTTCTACTTTATTGTCTATAATCTTTCCATAATTAATTAAATCATAAAGAATATTATCTAGGGTTATTAACATGTTATCAATCATAATTACTTCTGATGAAATCCATACTTTCTTTAAGCGTTCTATTTCTTCTACTTTAATAGCAAAAGTTTTTAATTCTTGTTTTATTTCGGATACTAATTCATCTGGTTTATCACTATCAGCGGCAAATACTATCATGATATAATCACCGTATATTTCTCTTTCGGTATAAAAAGAAGTCATTAACTGTTTCTGTTTCATTCGTTCTCTAAATTCAGATGATAGTCCAAATTTAATATTATTAAATAAACCTAAGTATAGGCTAAATAAGTATTTATCTTTTACTTTTTCTAGTGGGATTTTAATAGCATATCCTACTTTAGGATTAACGACATTAAACTCTAGTGTTTTTTCTTTTTTATATACTTTAGTTGGCTCTTTTACCTTTTCTTCTTCAATTGGGATATTAGTTTTAGCGTTATTAAGAGCTTCATTGTTTTCAATTACTTTTAAAGCTATTTCTTTATTAAAATTACCACTAATAATTAAAATCATATTACTTGGTTGATAATAGGTATTATAAGTCTCATATAGTAGTTCTTTAGTAATACCTGATATTGATTCTACTGTACCAGCAATATCTATTCTAGTTGGATCTTTTTCAAATACTGCTTTACGCAATTCTTCGTCTAAGAACCAATCCACTTCGTCATCATACTGTTTTATTTCTTCTGCTATAATACCTTTTTCTTTTTCTACATTTTCATCAGTAAAGTAAGGACTGTTAACAAAAGTTAAAAGATAATCTAAATTTTCTTCAAAGCCTGTATTTCCTTCAAAATAATAACGAGTAGTTTTATAACTAGTAGTAGCATTAGAAGAAGTGCCTGTTTTAGCGGCAAAGGTAAATGGGTCTACTCCATTTTCCTGTTCAAACATTTTATGCTCTAGAAAATGAGCTATTCCGTCGGGAACAGTAATCATTTTTTTAGAACCAACTGGCTTAAAAGTTGTGTTTCTTGATCCAAATTTAGTTATATAGTGCATTGAGTAATTGGATTTATTTTTGTATGGAATAAAGTATACTTCTAAACCATTATTTAATTTTTTAAAATATATACTTTGATCTAAATCCTGTAGTTTAATTTCCTTCATCTGTTAACACCCCCTCTAATAGGAATATGGTATCTATTTTTACTTTTTTAGCTACTTCTATTATTTCATCTTTGGTTACTTCTAAGACTTTTTTCTTTCTTTCTTCAATATCTCCTAAGTTTAATAGGTCTTTAGCTAAATAGGTCTCTATTATTGCATTTTCATTATCTTCTACTTCTTTTAATAAGCCTAAATAGTTTTGCTTCGCAAATTCAATTTCTTCATCTGTAAAGTTACCAATTTCCATTTCTTTCATTAGTTTTTTGATTAATTTAATGGTCTTATCAAAATTATCTTTAGAGATACCTGCTTTGATTATCATTAAGCCATCAAGTTTATTTAGATTAGAATAAACGTAATATGCTAGGGAGTTTTCTTCGCGTATAACTTGAAAGAATTTTGATTCACTAGTACCACCTAATATCATATTATAAATAGTTAAAACGTAGTTTAATTCAAATTCAGATAGTTTTCCTACTTTGCAGCCGATCGTTAATTTTGATTGACTACTATTTACTTCTTCTTTAACTGTTTTACTACGTCTTGGTAAGGTATCATGAGTAATTAATTGGGATACTTTAGGCCTTTTAAAAGTATCAAATGGCATATACTTTTTAATTAAATCTATAATATTATTTTCATCAAATTCTCCTATAACGTAAATATCTACTAGACTACTATTAATAAGCTTATGATAATATTCTTTTAATAAGTTAATATCTATTTTCTTTAAATCTTCTATATAGCCTGTCTCGCGATAAGCATATGGCATATCTTTATCCATTTCTTCTAACATACGCATAGCACTATATAAAGCAGGATTTTCTTTTAATCCTTCCATAGCTTTTTCTAGATTATTATATAGGAAATCATATGCTTCCATGTATTTTTCTTGATCATTAAAATTAGGATGAAAAATCACATCAGATAGAAAAGCTATACTTTTTTCTAACATCTTCTCCTCAGTATATTTTTCGTTAAGGGTAGATAGGAAGAAATTAACCATGTTGTAGTTACCGGAACGATATGATTTAGTATATACGTTAGCAGCATATAAATCTTGAGCATGTAAAACCATTTCTCTTTTACTGCGATAAGTATCTGTTGAGTAAGTTAAAAAGGAAGATAAAAAGTTTCTAACGGTAATATCATCTTTTACTATTTTGTCACGTAAACATACTCTAACTGTTATCGTTTTAAAACGTTCAGTTTGAATAAGATGCAAGTTGTATGATCCTAGATCAATTTTTTTATAATTCATATATTCACCTCTTTTTTAATATAACCATTGTTTATTATTTTATCACTTATAGTTTTCATTTAGTTTCTTTTTAAGTTCCTCTTTTAACGAGATAGAAGCAAATGAATAATTAATTGCATTTAAATTCCATTTGTAAAAATCATCTTTAGTGAAGCTAAAAGTACTAACTAGTTTGTAATACTCTTCTGTTAAAGTAATATTAGATACTGTTCTATTATCAGTATTAATTGAAATTAGAATATTATTTTCTGCTAACATTTTAATAGGATGCTTATCATAACTAGTAATAGCGTTAGTTTGAACATTACTAGTAGGACATAATTCAAGTAAAATATTATTATTTTTAATTGTGTCTAATAGATCTTTATGTTTACTACAGCATATACCATGGCCAATTCTAGATGGTAGTAATTTGATGGCATCTAGAAGACTATTATAGTTATTAACTTCCCCAGCATGGATAGTAAATGGAATATTTTCTTTTCTAGCTATTTGAAATAAATCATTAAATAAACTAGTTGGATAATTAGCTTCATCACCAGCTAAATCAATAGCGCATACTCCATCATGTAAATACTTTTTAGCTAGTTCAATTACTTTTAGATTATCATTATAGCTGTCATTTCTCATCATGCATAAAATTAAATTAATAGGGATATTGCCCTTTTTAAAGGTATCTCTAATAGTTATAATAATATCATCTAAAGTTAAGTTATCAGTCATTAGTTTTAATGGAGAAAAACGAACCTCGGCATAGATGACATTATCTTTTTTTAAATCAGCAATTAATTTAGCACAAGCATTTTCTAGATTAGTTTTATTTTGAAGATATGATACTGGTAGTGAAAATCTATTTAAATAATCTTTTAAATCTAGGCAATGAGCAGGAGCTATTATTTCATTAGTAACATCAGAATTTGTATATTCATTTAATAGTCTAGGATTAACTGAACCATCTAAGTGTAGATGAAGCTCTACTTTAGGTATTTTTTTTATTTCTTCTAATGTCATGATAGCTTTATTCCACTTTCTAGGGCTAATATAATCATTTTATCTAAACCCTGTTCTCTTTCAATGCTAGATGTTTCTTCTTTAGTTACTAAACTATTGGATACTGTTAAAATACAGCTAGCATGTCTATTTAATACTTTAGCATTAGAAAATAATGCATAAGTTTCCATTTCACCAGCTATACAATTATACTTTTTACTTATTTCTTCATAATTATCTATAGTTTTATATAATGCATCTCCACAGTGAACTCTACCTTTTTTAATATTCATATTTAATTCACTAGCGGTATTCTCAATAATAGCTACTAAGTCTTTACTTGCACTTATAATTTTATTATCATCATTATTCTGTTCTTTAGCATATGATGATTCTGAATAAGTATCAGTAACTAAAATAAGATCCATAATATTAATATCTGATACATAACTACCTGTAGTACCAATACGAATTATGTTTTCTACATCATAAAATTTATAAAGTTCATATGAGTATATTCCCATACTTGGGTTACCCATACCTGATGCAAAAACAGTAATTTTTTTATCTTTATAAGTACCAGTATAAGCTAAGATATTTCTAACTGAATTAACTAGTTTATAGTCTTTTAAATAGTGCTCGGCAATATACTTAGCACGTAATGGATCTCCTGGCATTATTACTGTTTTAGCTATATCTGTTTTACTACTTTCAATATGTGGTGTTGCCATAAATACCTCACTTTCTATTTATATTATACCAAAAAGGTTATTTAACTACTACTTTTATTTAATTATTTGGGTATTAACTATTATCATACCCTGTACCAGTTTACTATATATACTGTTTTTTTTCAATCAATTTTTGCAAAGAAAAATAGAGAAATAATTACTTTTCTCTATTTATTATATTTTTCTAATACCTTTATTTCTTCTTTTGAATATAGTGAAGGCTGAATTAGAATATTCAGAGATATATTTAAATTACTAGCCCTTGATTTGGGTATTTTTACACTTTCTATATCGTAGCTAAAGCTAGAATTAGTACTGTTTTCTAATTCAATTATAATATTAGAGTGGTACTTACTATTATCTATATCAAATAAGTAATTATTTATTTCATTATCTGATATAAAGAAATTATTTTTATCAATTATTAAATATTTTATTTAATTTCAACAAAAAAGATTGAAATATTAAGGTAAAAGTATCTATTTCAATCTTTAAAATAATATTTTTACTTCAATTTAGAATTGGAAGCAAAAATGTTTAAACATTAATTTTTTTAGTTTTTTATATAATCATTGGATTTACAGTATTTTAAGTAAATTACTTTCTATCCCCAGATTTGATTGCGGCTTGTACCACAGTAAGGTTAGGAACGAAATAAGGTACTCTCGTACGGACTAATCTGACTTTTTTTGTCATTTTCATTATAACATTTTATCATTTTTTATAAAATTTACGATTTTAATTCTTAAAAATTATCATTTTTAGTTTGTCCTAACTTTACCACACTTATAGTTGCAGTTAGGTCAAAATAGTTTTATATTTTTCCATTATATTTATATAGTTTTTTTACAATAGGATTATAATCTACACCTGATAAATCTTTTGCTTGTTTATCTGCAATATATTTAGTTAAATACATACATTTAACTAATAATAAATATTCACTAAATAAATTATTATTAAAGTCTAGAACTATTACATCTTTATAATACTTAGGTAATTCATCTAGTAATAACTTATCCAATTCTGTATTACCATTAAAATAAATAGCTATATTATTCTTTACAGTTGACAAAGTACTTCTACCATGACAATAGGAATATTTATCATGTATTATAGGTATTCCTATTCCTGATTCTATCATTGTTGATTCTAAATATTTACTTGCAGTTGATGTTTCAATACCACTAAATACTTCATACGCATCACAATTAATATCAAAATCATAATTATAACTATCCAAACTATCAATTATTCTTTCTTTATTATTGCCAAAATAATAATTAAGTAAAATACTACATGGTATTAGTGTAGCAGCTAATGAAATAAAACTCTTCTCACGATCCAAACATGTGTAGGTCAAGTTTGTAATGTCATCCTTACTATTTTCTCTACTAGCTAGTAAATAATGTTTTGAATTATTTAAAAATGCTAATTCCACACCATAATTATTTCCTGAATAACTACAAGCTAATACATTTTTATATAGATTTGTATCCATATACATAAATTCTCTTGGTTCTGTATTTCTAGTAATAATATGATTTTTATTGCTTAGTATTTTAGATGCATATTCTGAAACCACACTAGATCCACCTACTCCTGAAACTAAGGTTGGTCCATCTATTTTAGATAATTCATAATTAATTCTTTCTAAATCAGTATTATATAAACTATCAAATACCCTCCTTTCTAAATTTTCAAAATTTTCTCTCATATTCTTTTCCATAAAAAATCTCCTTTCAAGTTAAATATAACTTAAAAGGAGGCAATATTTCGTCTACTCATATTTTTCGTCTAATAATTCATATTTTATTATTCTTTTCAATTCAAAATGTCTAATATCTTGTTTCTTTTCACAAAATGCAGCACAATACCAACCATCTTGAAATAGAAACATTTCTGCAGGATCAATAACTCTTTCGTTTTCTCCTTTACCATATGAATAATACAATATTTTAACTTTTCTTTTTTCTTTTATTGCTCTAGTTAATACATTATACTTTTTACCAGTTTCGTCTTTTAAATTTAATTCTTTTTCTTCTTGCTTACTTCCAATATATACTCCTTTAATTTTATCTTGAAGTAAAACAAGTTCTTCTCTTATGTTTTTATCTTTTTCCATGCTAATATACTTATCCAGTAACTTAGCATCTTTCATTTTAAATTTTCTTACAGGCATACGTACACTTTGATTAAGTACATAACCACCATAAGGGCCCATGATTGTATCAACATATATTCCTGCTTTTTCTAAATCTTCTTTATATACTCTAATCATTCTCTCAGATACTTCAAGTTCATTAGCTAATTCGCTTATGCTATATTTTCTTCCTGTTTGTAATAATTCTAACATTGTTAATACATTTGAGACTTTTGACATAAAACCACCTATATACATTATACCATAATAATAAACTATCTAATCACTACTTATTTTATTGTATTTTTTTATTGCTTCAATAATATATTCTTCAATATATCTCTTATCTCTTTTAAGTAACGAAGATGGCAATACTGATTCTATTTTTTCTTTATTAAAGAAAATTCTATCATGTTGATTTTCTTTTTCTTCACATAGTATTTTTTCTAATTTATCAAAATCTAATTTTTTCTTTTCTGCAAGATTCCTTATTCTTATAGCTTGTGCTCTATTTGGAACGGTTTGCTCATAATCAATTGCAGCCCATATTAGTTTTTGAGCATCTTTAGATAAGTATGATAATTCTACTGCTGTAGTAATTCCTAAAAATAGAAATGTTCTTCTATCTTTTATAAATCCATCATCAACTAATTTTAATAACTCTGGTATTAATTCAGTTAATCTAATATATCTTCTAACTTTTTCCCTTGAATCATTACTTCCTTTACCAACTATGGATACCGAAAGCGACTTCTCCACACTTTGTGTAGAAGTTTGTTTTTTTTACCTTGATGCTTGATTGCTCCTAATTTCATTTTATATGCAAAAGCTTTTTCCGAAGGTAATATTAGATTTCTATATATATTTGAATCTACCATCTTAATAGTAGCTTTATCATCTGATAAATCTTCTATATAACAATCTGCTTCTTTAATTTCACAAAGTTCCAATGCTAGTTTTCTTCTATGACCTGAAATAAGTTCATATCCTCCAGCATTATCTGGTCTTACTAATAATGGTTCTAATAATCCATTCATTTTTATACTATCTTTTAATTCTTTAAATGAATCATCCTGTTTAACTTTAAATGGATGATTTTTAAATGGTGTTATATTACATAACTCTAACTTAACTATCTTCTTCATATTCATCTCCTTTATTAAAATCATATTGAAGTTTCCATTCAATATAATCATCATAAGATAATTCAAGATTTGCTCTTTTCTCTTTCATCACACTCCATTCTTCAAAAATCTTTTAAGTTTAATATCACTTTATTTTGGAAGTAATTCTGAAAGGCCAAGATCAATATTCATTCTTGGATATAATTCTTCCATCCATAAAAGAATATAGATTATATCTTCTTGATTTCTAAAATCATATTCTTTTAAACATTTAATATTAACATTCAATATATTAGCTATCTCTTGAAGTCTTTCTTCTTTTGGTACTCTATCACCTCTTTCATATCGAGCCATGCTTCTTCTTTTACATTCACCAGTTAATCCTAATTTATCTGATACATTATCTTGTGTCATATATCTGAACCCCCTTGCAAAAGCTATTCTAGATCCTTGAGATAAATCCTTTAATTCAGGTTTTACATACAACAATCGCATTTTTTACACCTCCAACTACTTATCGCACATATATATTTTTTAACATAAAAAGACTGAGATTTGCGACATAAAAGTCATCTCAGTCTTAAAATTATATATAAACATCAAGAATAATTGGTTTTTTAATGACTATATTTTTACATTCAGGTATATCGTTTCTATACCTTATAATATCGTCATTCGTAATGATTATACGGCTTAAAAACACTTTTGTTCTTTTATCTACTTTTGCGTTCCTGACTTGATAGCGGCTTGAGCAGCAGCAAGTCTAGCTACTGGAACTCTGAATGGTGAACATGAAACATAATCAAGTCCTACATTATGATAAAATTCGATTGACTTAGGATCTCCACCAGTTTCACCACATACTCCTAAATGAATATCAGGTCTAGTAGATTTTCCTAATTTAACTGCCATTTCAATAAGTTTTCCAACACCTTTTTGATCAAGAGTTTTGAATGGATCTTCTTCATAAATCTTTTTATCATAGTATGAAGGTAAGAATTTACCAGCATCATCTCTTGAGAAACCAAATGTCATTTGAGTTAAGTCATTTGTACCAAATGAGAAGAATTCTGCTTCTTTAGCTATTTCATCAGCAGTTAAAGCAGCTCTAGGAATTTCAATCATAGTACCAACTTTGTATTCAAGTGTAACATTAGCATTTTTAATTTCTTCATCAGCTGTTGCCACTACTACTTCTTTAACATATTTTAATTCTTTTACTTCTCCAACAAGTGGAATCATAATTTCAGGAACGACATTCCAATCTGGATGTTTCTTTTTAGTATTAATTGCGGCTCTAATAACAGCTTTCGTTTGCATTTTAGCAATTTCTGGATAAGTAACTGCTAAACGGCATCCACGATGTCCCATCATAGGGTTAAATTCATGAAGAGCAGCAATTATTTCTTTAATTCTTTCTACTGACTTACCTTGGCTATCAGCAAGTTTTTTAATATCAGCTTCTTCTGTAGGAACAAATTCGTGTAGAGGTGGATCCAAATATCTAATAACTACTGAATCTCCTTCTAGAGCTTCATATAATTGTTCAAAGTCACCTTGTTGGTAAGGTAAAATTTTATCAAGTGCAGCTTCTCTTTCTTCAAGTGTATCAGCACAAATCATTTCTCTAAATGCAGCAATTCTATCTGCTTCAAAGAACATATGCTCTGTACGGCAAAGTCCAATACCTTCAGCACCAAGTTCATGAGCTTTTTTAGCATCTCTTGGAGTATCAGCATTAGTTCTAACTCTTAATTTTCTAAATTTATCTGCCCAAGACATAACACGTTCAAACTCACCTACTATAGTAGCATCAACTGTAGGAATGATTCCATCATAAATACATCCTGTAGTACCGTCGATTGAAATATAATCTCCTTCATGGAAAGTCTTACCAGCTAAAGTGAATTTCTTATTTTCTTCATCCATAGCTATATCTCCACATCCAGATACACAGCAAGTTCCCATACCACGAGCAACTACTGCAGCATGACTAGTCATACCACCACGAACTGTCAAAATACCTTGACTAGCTTTCATACCAGTGATATCTTCTGGAGAAGTTTCAAGTCTAACTAATACAACTTTTTCTCCTCTTTCTTTCCAATTAACAGCATCTTCTGCAGAGAATACTATTTTACCACAAGCAGCACCAGGGGAAGCGCCTAAACCTTTACCTATTGGTTTTACTTCTTTTAATTTTTCTGAATCAAATTGTGGGTGAAGTAATGTATCTAAGTTACGAGGATCAATCATTGCAACAGCTTCTTCTTCTGTACGCATTCCTTCATCTACTAAATCACAAGCAATTTTTAAAGCTGCCTTAGCAGTACGTTTTCCATTTCTTGTTTGTAGCATATAAAGTTTACCATGTTCAACAGTAAATTCCATATCTTGCATATCTCTATAATGACTTTCAAGAGTTGCACAAACTTCTTTAAATTGTTTAAATGCTTCTGGGAATTTTTCTTCCATTTCAGAAATATGCATTGGTGTTCTAACACCGGCAACAACGTCTTCACCTTGGGCATTAGTTAAAAATTCACCAAATAATCCTTTTTCTCCTGTTGCTGGATCACGAGTAAAGGCTACACCTGTACCACAATCATCACCCATGTTACCAAATGCCATTGATTGTACATTTACTGCAGTTCCCCATGAATAAGGAATATCATTATCTCTTCTATATACGTTAGCTCTTGGATTATCCCATGATCTAAATACTGCTTTAATAGCTCCCATTAATTGAACTTTTGGATCATCTGGGAAATCTTCACCAATTTTACTTTTATATTCAGCTTTGAATTGATCAGCTAATTCATGTAAATCTTCAGCAGTTAATTCTACATCTAATTTAACATTTTTCTTAGCCTTCATTTGATCAATTAACTCTTCAAAGTATTTCTTTCCTACTTCCATTACTACGTCAGAATACATTTGAATAAATCTTCTGTAGCAGTCCCAAGCCCAACGAGGGTTGTTTGACTTTTCAGCAAGTACTTTAACAACTTCCTCATTTAAACCTAAGTTTAGGATAGTATCCATCATACCTGGCATTGAAGCTCTAGCTCCAGATCTAACTGAAACTAATAGCGGGTTTTCTAAATCTCCAAACTTCTTTCCAGTTATCTCTTCCATTTTAGCTATATACTCATCGATTTGAGATTTAATTTCCTCATTTATTTCTCTACCATCTTCATAGTATTGAGTACATGCTTCAGTAGTAATTGTGAAACCTTGAGGTACTGGTAGTCCAATATTAGTCATTTCTGCTAAGTTAGCCCCTTTACCACCAAGAAGATTTCTCATATCAGCATTACCTTCCGTAAATAAATATACGTATTTCATCATATCATTCCTTTCTTTTAAACTGACCATTTTTAGTATAAAAGAAAAAAAAGATAGAGACAATATCTTTTTCACAATTTAACACTTTATTTACATACTTTTATTCTATTTTTTATGAGCTCTAGGGTGGGTTTTAAAATATACTTCTTTCATTCTATCTGTAGTTACATGTGTATATATACTAGTAGCACTTAAACTGGAATGTCCTAATAACTGTTGAACTGATAATAAATCGCATCCTTCGTTTAATAAATGTGTTGCAAAACTATGTCTAAGCATATGAGGAGATATCTTCTTATTTAGTGATGTTTTAGTAATTATTTTATTTAAAACATCCTGAATTCCTCTAGTAGTTAACTTGCCTCCTCTGTAATTTAAAAATAGGTAATCTGATTTATTAATATTTAATTTTATTCTAGCTTCAGAAAGATACTTTTTTAAATACTTAGAAGTAACATCGTTATAGTAGACAATACGTTCTTTATTGCCTTTACCTAGTATAGTTATTTTCTTATCATTTAAATTAATATCTGATACTTTAATATTTACTAATTCTCCAACACGCACTCCTGTTGCATATAGCATTTCTAGTATCAGACGATTTCTTTTGCCTAATGGTGTATTAATATCAGGTACTTCAAATAAGTCTAGGAGCTCGTTATATTCAAAGTAACGTGGCAATTTTTTTTCTTTTTTAGGCAAATTTAATAGCTGAAAGGGGTTACTTTTTACTACATTTTGATTATTTAAATAACGATAAAAGCTTCTTATAGAGCTTATTTTTCTAGATACTGATGTAGCTTTTTCTTTTTTTTCTTCATATAAGTACATTAAGTATTTTTTACTTTCAGAATACGTTATATTTAGATAAAAAATAGAATTTTCTTTGCAGAAAGTATAAAAGTCAGTTATATCATTGTGATAACTAGAAATAGTATAGTCAGAATAATTCTTTTGAACTGTTAAATATTCTAAATATTTATTTAATAAGATATTAAAATCTTTTTGGTCCATGGTATAGGTCATCCCCTTTAGCCATTTCTTCTATTTCTTCTTTAGTTAAAAATTCTTCATCATCATAATCTGTTATATTTTCTACTTCTATTTTAATATTTGGTGTCTTTTTGTCAATATTTAGTTCGGGATGTTTTTTCATATATTTATCCATAAAAATTAGATAACCTCTAAAGGTTTTATAACGGCTAAATTCTAGTTCAATTTTTCTTTTTAAATCAAGAAGTTCATACTCATCTTCTAGCGTATCTACTTGTCTATTTTTATTATCATAATAATTATATACGAATTTTTCTAAGTATTTTGGAGCTTTATCTTTATATATTTCTTCAAAAAATCTGGCTGGTTCATTACCTAATAATGAATAAAATTCTTCTAATTTCTGCTTGAATAGTGGCGATTTATGAGAAACAATTTTATACTTAGCTTTATAGCCATTATCAAATGATACAACTTCTTCAAGATTATCAATAATATCAATCATTTCAGGATATCCAAATAATGGATTCAAGTAATTTTTTTTACCATTATGATTATAGCTAATGGATAAATTATTTTTACCTGATATTAGACCATCTTTTTCTAATAAATTGATTAACTGAGATTGTTCTTCAAAACGACAGGTAAGATAATCCATTTCTTCTAAGTTAGTAACTGCATCCCCTAGTTCTAGTTCCTGTTCGTTATAAAAACCATAATTATTTTTAAAACTTGCTACTAATTTATAATATCTTGCCATAATACACCTCTTTTATTTTTGACATTCAGGGCAGTAATAAGTCCCTCTACCATTTATTTTTATTTTTTCAATAATAGTTCCACATTTGGGACATGGTTTGCCTACTTTAGTATGAACATATAATTCATTTTGAAATAGGCCTGTAACACCTTCTTCTGAAGTAAAACTATGGATAGTAGTTCCTCCAAGAGCTATAGCTTTATCTAAAGTAGTAATGGTGTTTTTAATAATAAGATCTAGTTTGTCTATAGGTATATCTTTAGCTGGAGTTAGAGGATTTATTCCTGATAAAAATAGTATTTCATCATCATAGATATTTCCAATTCCAGTAATAATTGATTGATCAAGTAACACTGTTTTTATAGGTAGTCTCTTACTTTTCAATTTATCTTTTAAGTAATTAGAAGTTAAATTTTTATCCCAAGGTTCTAGTCCCAGCTCAGTAAATGGTGGCATATCATTTATTTTGTCTTTAGGAATAAGCTTCATTCTACCAAATTTACGTACATCTTGAAAGTGTAGTTCTTCATTATTATCTATTGTGAACACTACATGATGATGTTTTTCTACGGGGCTATTAATATCTCTAAAGAAAAACTTGCCTTCCATTCTAAGATGAACTAATAAATAATCGGTATCTAATTCTATTACTATCCATTTACCACGAGTATTAAATGATCTAATAGTTTGATTTTTTATTTTATTAGTAAATTCTTTGCTACTTGGATAATCAATAATAGGCTCATAGTATACTTTACAGTCAGTTATTTTTCTTCCTAATAATCTTTTTTCTAATTTTTTAGTAACAGTAATTACTTCTGGCTTTTCTGGCATATTAACACTTCTTTCATTTGGATATTTGTATTATTATTTGGCTTCATACCAATCAGTACCAACTTCAATATCTACTTTTAATGGCACATTAAGTTTATAAGTATTTTCCATGATTCTTTTTACTATTTCCCGTACAGTATTTTCTTCATCTTTTACTACGTTAAATACAAGTTCATCGTGTACTTGAATAAGCATTTTGCTTTTTAGTTTTCTATCATTAAATTCTTTATATATCTCAATCATAGCTTTCTTTAAAATATCAGCGCTACTTCCTTGAATAGGCGTATTTAAGGCTATTCTTTCACCTTGGTTACGAACTAAATAGTTTTTATTCTTAAGTTCATCTATTACGCGTTTACGGTTCATTATGGTTTTAACATAACCAAGTTCATGGGCTTGTTTAATAGATTCATCCATGTATTTTTTTATTTCTGGATATGCATTTAAATAATCTTCAATAAATTTTTTAGCGTGGGCTATATCAATTCCTAGGTCTTCTGATAAGCCAAAACTACTTATGCCATATAGAATCCCAAAATTAACGGCTTTAGCAGTTCTTCTCATGTCTTTAGTTACATCTTCTAGTTTTACTCCAAATATATCTGATGCAGTTTTAGCATGAATATCTTTATCTTGTTCAAAGGCATGTATTAAATTATCTACATTAGCTAGTGATGCAAAAATACGTAGCTCTATTTGTGAGTAATCGCTTGATAAAATCACTGAATTCTCTTCAGGAATAAAAGCCTTTCTAATTAGTTTCCCCTCTTCAGTTCTAATAGGAATATTTTGAAGATTAGGACTAATAGAAGATAATCTGCCTGTTCTAGTTAGGGTTTGAGTGAATATAGTATGAATCTTTCCATCATCCATAATTTCATTTATTAAACCAATTACGTAATTACTATGTAGTTTAGTTAGCATACGGTATTCAAGTATTTTATCAACTATAGGGTATGTACCTACTAATTTATCTAAGATTTCTTTACTGGTTGAATAACTATTATCTTTTACTTTCTTAGGATATGGTATTTCTAATTTTTCAAAAAGAATAGTTGCTAGCTGTTTAGGAGATGATATATTAAACTCTTCACCAGCTATATTATAAATCTCAGCTTCTAGTTTTTTAGTTTTAATTTCTAACTCTTTGCCTGTTTCTTCTAGATAATTTTTATTTACTCTTATACCGGTGAATTCCATATCTGTTAAGACTTCTACTAGTGGCATTTCTATTTTATCGAATAAGTATCTTGCTTTTTCATCATCTAATTCTTTTAAAAAGTTATCTTTAGTTTCATAGATAAATCTTGCTTTAGATAAGGTGGCTTGTTCTACTATGCTATCAACTGGTTTTTTTTCTTTCCCAGGTTTACCATATACATCTTCATAGAAGTTCATACTATAGTTTTTCATGTTAGCTAAGTATGAAATATCATCTTTAATATTATAATTCAATAAGTATCCTGCTATCATAGCATCATAATTACAGTTACTTATTTCTATATTATATCTTCTAAAACAGTATAATAGTTTTTTTAAGTCATAAGTATATTTTTGATAGGAATCATTAAATAGTTTGGGATTAGCTTGTAGTACTTCTAAAGGAATGTAGTAACATGCTTTATCATTGTATACACCAACTCCTAATAATGGATCTTTATGGTAGTTAGTTCCTAAAATTTCAGCATAAATAGAGTAATTATCATCTATTTGAAATTCACTAGGGCTAGTTATTTGCTTGATTTCTAGTTTTGGCTTTTCTTCTTCTTTATTTATTATTTCTTCTGGAATATTCATTTTTTTAATTAATGAATAAAATTCTAAATCTTCTAACATTTCTACATATTTTAAGGCATTTACGCCTTTATACTCAATGTGATTAAAATCAGTATCAATAGGAACTTCTTTATAAATAGTAGCTATATCCTGACTCATATAAGCATTATCTTTATCATTTAGTAGTTTTTCTTTCGTTTTACCACTAATTTCATCAATGTGTTCATATAGATTATCTAGTGTTTGATATTTACTTAGTAAAGTTATAGCTGTTTTTTCGCCAATTCCTTTTACTCCTGGAATATTATCACTAGGATCTCCCATTAATGCTTTTAAATCAATCATACCAATAGGTGGTACATGATAAGTCTCTATAAAAGTTTCTTTATTCATTCTAATAAAACCAGTCTGTTTTAATAGTTTTACATCTATTTTATCAGTAATTAATTGAAGTAAATCTTTATCACTACTAATAATTGTAGCTGTATAGTCAGTAGTTTTATCTACTTTATCAGCGAATGTTCCAATAATATCATCGGCTTCATAGTTGTCGATTTCAAAGTAATGTATTCCCATTGCTTCACATATTTCTTTAGCTATTGGAAATTGAATTTTTAATTCTTCTGGTGTTTCACTTCTTCCATCTTTATAAGCTTTGTATTTATCGTGTCTAAATGTTTTACCTTTATCAAAGGCTATCATAATGTACTTAGGGCTTTCCTCATTTATAATTTTATTAACCATATTTATAAAGCCATACACAGCATTAGTAGGTACACCTTTTGAATTTTTCATAACATTTCCTGTGTAACTTGTAGCATAGTAGCTTCTAAATAAAAGGTTGTTTCCATCAATTAGTATTACTTTTTTCATTCTTTATCACCGTATTAATTATATCACGGATACTTGGTTTGACCAAGTATTATCTATCTCAGTTTTAAAACGATAGATTCGTTCTGATTACGAATGTCATCTCCACTTTCTAATCTTTCTACTCGAAGTGATAATGCATAAGCAAATAATGCTACTCCTAAATAAATAAACATAAGTACTTTGATTTTTTCTTTCATAATTATTACCTCCTCTATCAATGTAATCTAAGTATAATACGAACTTGTGTTCGTGTCAATTAATTAGTGAACATTTGTTTGACATTTTACATTTTATGTGTTAACATGAATTTAGAAGTAAAGGAGGTATTCTATGGAAACACTTACTACTAGGCAAAGTGATATTTTAGATGCTTTAAAAAGATCTATTGCTAATAATGGTTATCCCCCTACAGTTCGTGAGCTTGGTAAAATGGTTGGATTATCATCATCAGCTACTACCCAGTTTCATTTAACTAAGTTAGAGGAAAAGGGATATATTAAGAAAGTTGATTCAAAAAATCGTACTATTGAGTTATTGGTTCCAAATGAATATATAGAAAAGGATGAAAAAGCAGTTGATGTTCCCCTACTTGGTAAGGTTACAGCAGGTAGTCCTATTGAAGCTATTGAAGTTCCAAATGAGTTTTTCTCGTTACCAGTTAATCTAATTCCTAAAAATAAAGATGTATTTACATTAAGAGTCAGTGGTGAATCAATGATTAACGTAGGAATATATGATGGCGATATTATTATTGTTGAAAGAAAAAATACTGCCAATAATGGTGATACAGTTGTAGCTATGACTGATGAAAATGAAGTAACTGTAAAAACTTTCTATAAAGAAAAAGATTATATCAGGTTACAACCAGAAAATGATTTTATGTTACCTATAATTCTTCCTAATGTAACTATTTTAGGTAAAGTAATTGGTTTATATAGAAAACTTTAGAAATGATCAAATATGATTATTTCTTTTTTTCTGTTATTTTTTTAAATCCAAGTAATAAATATGAGTTTTCTGGTTTGTAGTAACAGGTTTGAAAAATAATAATTGAATCTTTTTTAGTAATGTTTGTATCAAAGGTAAATAAGGAGTTATTTTTTAGCCATAGGAGATGTTGGTAGTAGCTAGCAGATGTCCAATTAAGATTAATGTGTTGAAGATCATCTTTTACTATCATAACTGTAAATAATTTATAATATGTATCATGAGTAGTAGTTTCAAATAATAAATATGGATGAGTATCAGAATATTTTTCATCTAAGAATTTTTCTAAAAAATGAAATGGTGCTTCTTTAATTTGCTTAGAGTTATGCCCATATATTATTAATTTTTGATCAGCAAGTGAATTTCGGTAATCAAGAAAAATACTACCAATATTAGAATAGTTTCCATAAATATCATGTTCTAAAAAGAAAGAATTATCAGTAGTTTGTACTACTACTTCTTTAAAACTTGTTCCTAATATTTTAATTAGGCCTACTTGATAGTTGGAGATAATTGTATATTTTTTTGAATAATTAATATAATGTTTTTTCTCTCTAAATGTAATACTCGATGGCATTATTAGCACAATAATTATTAAAACAAGTAATATCAATTTTCTTTTCAAAATAATCACCATTAATAAAATAGCAGATTATTTATAAAATGAAAAATCGGAAAAATAGAATTTTCTATTATTAAAAATAACTGAATTTCAAAAATTGCTTAGAGCAAAATTAAAAATTCAGTTATTTTTTTGGCTTTAAAACATTATTTTTATAAAATTTATATTTTTTTACTATTTTGATGTTATTTTGTAGTAGTATTGTCGATATATAATCGTTATGGAGTTAGGATAATACGAAATGTAAAATATGATTCTGCCGCTCCATCGTTTGTGCTACCTGTAAATATTCCAGATCCATCTCCAATTCCTCTTTGGCCACCACGTATATACCAAGGATTATACTTGCCTAAAGCACTAGCATAATCTTTATACCAACTTGATTTATATCTACCAACTCCATCTGGATCATTTTCACTTCCGAATGGACCCATCTCTCCTGTTGCATCTCCTAAAATCCTATCGTTATATTGGGTTACAGTAGTTGCTGTATATTTATCCCAATATTTTGTATAAGTACTATTACTAAAGAAATTAGAATATAAACTGGTTATTCCACTACTTCCGCCTATTCCTATGGAACTTCCTGTTGTGTAGCCCATTGTATATTCCCAGGCTCCACCTGACATATCATATACTCCACTTTTGTTTCCTGTAGTTGATGCTACGTTAGCTTCATTATTTAGATAGTTTATCGTATATGTTCCATCTTTACCTAAAGAAGTTGATTCATATCTATTACCATCTATACTCGATGAACTATTTCCTTTGGTTGGTTCAACTGTAGCTGCATATCCCGTTATATATGCACTGTTATTATTAATTCTTACACTAGCTTGTGATCCATATATCGAATGCTGTAAGTAGGCTACTGCTCCCCATTCAGTATTCTTCATCATATGACTATCTAAATCTCTTTGGTAATCATAACTATTTTTAAACATTTTACCTAAGGTTATTCCTCTCCATGAATATACATTTGGTTTTATTATTATTTTACTTGTATTTACACTGTTTACCTGTGCAGCACTAGTTGATGTTGCTCCATCGTATCCTGTTTCAAACTTTCCTACCCAGAATCCATTTGAATCAAATGATGTAAATGCTGGATGTGTTAAATAACTTCCCTTAGTAGTTCCATTTGATGGAATGGTATCTTTATTCTCAAATACGACATTGATGGTTTGAGTTTTATCTTCAATACTAGTTAGACTTGTATAATTTCCTTCATCAAATATTTGATACTTGTATCTTGGTATCCATACAAAATATGATTCAATATTATCTTCTGGTATTGTTTCTCCATTATTATAAGTTTTTGTTTCATCTTTTAATATTACGGCATTAGCCCACTCTTTATTTTCATAACTATACCATTCTTTAGCTATATCTGCTTTAGTTACTGTTCCATCATCTGATATTTTAATTGGTACTAAATTATTTCTTAATACTGGATCTGTTCCGTTTAATATTGTTTCTGTGTATTTTTTAATAGGTTTATCTGCTTTTACTAAAGTAATTCTAGCATAACCATTACCTTGCTTACTGCAATTTTCAGTTGGGGTTTGACTTGTACAAGTAGTTGATACTGTTTTAGTAGACTCTTCACTTGATTCTTGACAGTTATAACAGTACATTATCTTATCAGTTAAAAGTGAATTTCCTATATATCCAGATCCACCGCCTGCACAATCTGTCCAAGTAGTTCCATTTCCTGATGTTCCGCCATAGTATCCTCCTCCACCACCTGAACCTTTTTCACTCACATTGCTAAATCCTGATTCACCAATTCCAAATTTATATCCTGATATTTGGGTACCACCAATTCCATGCATATAACTTTTACCATTATATATATAATAATCATCACTTCCTGGTATTGGATCTGCAGCTATACTACCACCAGCATTTCCACCATAGCAGTAACCCCCTCCTTCAGGATCACCTGAGGAACCACCTCCACCACCGGAAACAATTAATATATTACTTTTATTAGATTCAAGCGTTGAAAGCAACCCTGATGATAAGGCTATATGAGTAGCACCACCACCAGACGTGACACCTTTGTTGTATGAATAACCTCCGCCATTGTAGCCACCTATATTATTTACGTTAGTATTGTCTGTACCTTTTCCACCGATATTTATGTAAATACTTCCATTACTATTTAGAATCATATATCCAGCAGAATAACTGCCGTTCCCACCACGATACATGGTTCCATTTTTTATAGTAGAATTTCCTCCTTGAGCTCCCCAAGTTTCTAGTTTATATTCACCATCACATGGTACAGTAAAAGTTTGTTCACTTCCTGTATAATCAAAGTTCCAAGTAGTTCCATCTTCATAGCTACATGAAGAATATACTCCTGTTACTAATTTATTTTCTACTTTTCCTTTTTCTTCAAACGAAAAAAGAGCATATGATGATGTCAACACCAATGCTACTATCGATATTATTAATACTAATAACATAATTACTTTATATTTTCTCTTCATAATAGATCACTACTTTCTATAGTTTTACTACTATGATTGTATCATAATTACCCCCCCCCAAGTCAAGCCTGGGG
>CAKPSO010000010.1 GCA_934183185.1 uncultured Bacilli bacterium
AAAATAAACATTATATTTAATAGTGTAGATTTGTTTAGTGATGATAACATTTTAGACAATACAAAAATATTTAAAAATAATAATACAAAAAGATTGAATTAATAATATTTTATGGTATATTATCAATAGTGAGTGATATTTATCATATCACTAGAGAAAGAGTTGTAGATAACTACGACACTCGCTCCATTGGAAAATCTGTTCGAACTTTTATGTTTGAACTTAATATAGAAAAATATCAATTTCTAAATGAAGTTGGTATTTTTTTATTGTTAAGAAAGAACAGGTTTATATGATTAATATTGTAACGAAAGAATTAGAATTTGATGAAGAACTAAAATTAATTTGCTTGATATTGAACTATATTTCTCCATTGCTTCTTGATATAGTTATTCTGGCATATCACCACGAATATACCTTCTATAATTCCAAATCTGTCTATCATTTATAGATCTATCAATTAAAATATTTTTTTATCCGAATTAAGAGCTTCTTCTAATTGTCTTGTAACTTCTTCTATTATTGCCATATTTGATTCAGTGGAACTTACATCTTTATATTTTTCTTTATGATGAAATAATTTTGCTAAAAAAAACTAGTTATTTTAACTAGTTACTACTATTTAACAATCTTTAATGGTTGCTTATATAAAACATGATAGTTTCTTTTGCTTGGATTTATTGACTGTGTACTACTAAGCTCAATATTAGAATTATTATGATGCATATTATAACTATCAACAATATTATTCATATTAGATATAAATTCATATTTTTTCTTAGTTCTAACTATACCATATATTCCTAGCCCAATAACACTTCCAAGTACTAAACTACTAACAATTTTTTTATTATTAACCATATTCCCTCCTATAATAATAATTAGTTTATTAATCTTCTAAATCCTCTACGTCACCTTTGACTTTACTAATTATACCACTAATACCTAGTATAGTAAAAATAATAGATATTACATAATCTTTAAATAAAGCTGTCATAAACTTATCAGAATTATATAAAATTCCTAAGTTATCTAAACTTACTTGTAATCCTTCTTTATTAAGAAGTAATAACGGAATAATTACTAATGTAGCAACTGTAACAGAGATAATTGAAATGATAGATATGATAATGGGTACTTTACTACTCATTTTACCTTTTCCCAGTTGATAACCTTTATATGCACATAAAGCGATTATTACGGCCAATACAGATAAAATCATATTAGCATATACATAAGTTAATATCCAAGGAATAGTGGCAATTAAACCTCCTATAAAGGCACAAATAATACCTGTGAAATAACTATTATTATTTTTCATAAACACACTCCTACTTGATATTCTACCAAATGTAGTTATAATTGAAAAGTCCTAAATTAATCTAAACTATCTAATAGTTTAGCCAAATACTGCATCTTTTCTAAGAGTAATTCTGTAACTAATTTAAGTTCCTGACGTTTACTATCACTAATAAAATGTTTAGTGTAAATTTCTTTTTCTAATTCTTTTTTTCGCATTTCGAGTGGTTTTATGACAGCATCGCAATAAAGTCTTATAATTCTATTGTTCATTAACAAGCCACCTCACATGTTAACAATTATAACATATAAATCGTATTTCTGTATAAAAAATTAAAATACGACTTAAAATTGGGAAAATAATCATAGGTGGTAGTAGTAATATGATAATAAATGATACAGTAATCTTTCCAAGATTAACGAATATAAGAGAAGACCTAGATCTTAGTCAAAACAAAATGGCGGAGCATCTAAAAGTATCGCAGGCAACATACTCAAGATGGGAAACCGGCAAAGAAATTATTCCTCTTTCCAAGTTAAATGAATACTGTAACTATACAAAACACAGTATGGATTATATATGTGGAATAATAAATACAGAAAGAAATGATATTAATCTTAATAAAGTACTAGATAAAAAAATCATAGGTACAAGATTAGAACTTTTTAGAATACAAAATGGTCTATTTCAATACCAATTAGCAGAATTCCTAAACACAACTCAATCAACAATTAGTGCCTACGAAAATGGTAAAACTTTAATACTTACAGCTTTCATCTATCAAATAGCTAAAGAATATAATATTTCTATGGATTACTTATGTGGTAATAGAAAAATACAGGAGCCATAAAATCCTGTATTTTATTTATTTTTATCTTCTAATTCTTTTAATATTTGTTTCTGATTCTTAAGAATTAAATCCATTTTATCATGCAATTCTTCAAGTATTAATTCACTTTTTAAGTCAGTTTTATAATCATTTTTAGAACGTAGACTATCTTTTTTAGCTTGTCTATTTTGACTCATCATAATAATTGGAGCCTGAAGTGCAGCTATACATGATAATACTAAATTAAGTAAAATGAATGGATAAGGATCTAAATTTCTAAAAGCAAATAAATTTAGTAATATCCATATAATTAGGAATAAAGTAAAACAAATAATAAAGCCCCAACTTCCAGCAATTTGTGTTAATTTATCTGCTACTTTATCTCCTTTTTTAGCATTTAATTCTTCCTCTTTATCAACATCTATAGCTATTGGTTGATCAATAAGTAAATCAAGAAGTTCTTCTTCATCTTCTATTTCAATGCTCTTATTTAAAAGCATTCTTACTATTTCTTTTTTAGTATTTTTCTTTTCCACATTATCACTACCTTTAAATCATTATAACACTTATTTTGATAAATCCAACAAATTTTCAAATAAACATATTGGGGTTAATTGTCCCACACCCCCTGGTACAGGAGTAATTGATACTAAATCTTTTACTGAATTAAAGTCAACATCTCCCACTAATTTGTCATCTACATAATTAGTTCCAACATCAATAACTATTTGACCACATCTAAAATAATTACTATCAAAGTAGTTAGGTTTACCTATAGCTACAATCACTATATCAGCACTTCTAGTGATACTAGATAAATTTAAAGTTTTAGAATCACATAAAAGAACTTCGTTATTCCTATTTAGAATATGATATAATGGCCTACCTATCAAATTACTTTTTCCAATAATAACTATTTTTCTATTAAGTAATGATATCTCATATTCATGAAATACTTTTAAAATAGCTGAAACTGTACATGGTATTACAGCTTCATCCCCATTAATAAGTTTAAGCTGATTTTTACTATTTAAACCTTCTACATCTTTCATAGGATCAATTAAATCAACTAATTCCTGATAGTCAAAGCCATCAATTATTGGTTTTTGTATCATAATACCAGTTATTCTATTATCCATATTAAGTTCTAATATTTTACTAATTATTTCATTTTTACAGTTATTACCATAATACTTTATCTCTATTATTTCTATATCTAATTCTAAAGCTAATTTCTTTTTAGTTTTTAAATAAACAGTATTTTCCGGAAAATCCCCTATTTGAATAATAGCTAAAGCGAGCCTTCTATCAATCTCAGCTTTTAATTTATCTATCATCATCCCTCTTATACTTTTACATTCAAGTATTTGCATATAACCACCACCACAATTATACTAAAAATAAATTATACTTCCAAGTATCATCTATTTAATTTAAGTGCATAACAGCTATTAAATTTATAAGTTGGTAAATAAGCTATTTCTGGATTAGTAATTATTCTACCTGAATAATCTCTTCTACTAACTTCCCCATCATAACCCTTTTTATGAGTCCACACTCCATATCTACCCTGTTTTAGAAAATGAAAATCCATAAATGTATCATCAACGCCACTAAATAATAAGGCTATTTTCCACTCATCATCTTCTATAGGTTCATCATAAGTAACTTGACGACAACTAATATCCAAAAGCTTAAAATCTCCATACATTCCATCAATTAATTCTTCTCTAGTAAAATAATCATCACTAGCTATATTGGCAGTATCTGACATAGTACCTGGCTGATAGGCATATTCACAAATTTTATATTGAGGTATATCTAAACCCATTGCATAAGCATAACAGTTAGTACTATGCATATTTACCCATGACCCAGGATATATTTGAATCTTTCTTCTAATTTTATTTATAGGCATATTTAACATACATACCGCCTCCAACAATGTGCATATTATACTATATGTATTAATAAAAGTAAAGAAAACTAATACACATAAAATAACTGAATTATCAGTCTAAATAGGCTTCAAAATTCAGCTATCATATTCATATTAACTTACAGTCATATATGTCTAAATATAAACACCTTCAGCTTTTTGACGATTACTACTCTTCTTCTTATCTAAGTATTTTTGAACCAATACTACATTATTTTCTTCTAGACTTTTAGTTACATCAATAATTCTTTGATTATAACTACCTCTGAAAATAGCATTATAGCTTTTCTTAGCAAGCACAAACTTACCATCTACTAAAACATCTATCTGTTTTAGAAAATCTAGTATTTCAGGTTTAGATTTAGCCATTAAAAGTAATTGTTCAAACTCATAACCAGTATATGTCCAAATATTATAACCTTTTCTTCTAGCATACTTAGCTATTTCGGCACATTCCTTAGGCTGACAAAAAGGATCTCCTCCAGAAAAAGTAATGCCATTTTGTCCCTCTAACTTATCTATAATTTCATATACTTTCTCTAATTCAACAAGAGCCCCCCCTGACATATCATGAGTTTCTGGATTATGACATCCTAAACAATTATGAGGACACCCCTGAGTCCAAATAACTGTTCTAATTCCTTCTCCATCAACAATAGAATCAGGCTGTAAATAAGCAGCAAGCCTAATTTTCATTAAGCATTGCACTTCTCTTCAGATATAACTTCTTTAATACCAGTATGTTTTACGCGATCATGTTCTTCAGCTCTTTTACCATTATTGAAACGCGATACATCACCTGATAAGTAACCTGTAACCCTTCTAATTCTTTCAAATTTTACTCCTTCTCCAACTATTTTTTCCATTTTTTTCACTCCTCTATTTCCTTTCTAATCTTTTATTTATCTACCACAGTTACATCCAATTTCGTTCAAATGTTCCATTGGTACACCTTCAAATTCATGCCTTCCACAACCAGGACAAACATCATTGATAACACCAACATAACCGCAAACTGGATCTCTATCAACAGGATGATTAACAGCCCCATAGCCAATACCCGCATCCTTCATCATACGAATAATACTTTCAAATGCTTCAACATTATTACAAGTATCACCATCTAACTCAATATAAGAAATATGTCCACCATTAGTTAAATTATGATATGGTGCTTCAGTATATAATTTATGTTTAATACTAGTATTATAATAAACTGGTACATGAAAACTATTAGTATAATAATCTCTATCTGTAACTCCTTTTATTTTTCCATAAATAGCTCTATCTATATTAACGAACCTACCACTTAATCCTTCAGCAGGTGTCGCAATTAATGTGAAATTTAAATTATATTCTTTACTATACTCATCACAACGTTTTCTCATAAATTTGATTATTTCAAGTCCTAGCTTTTGTGCTTCTTCACTCTCACCATGATGTTTACCAATTAAAGCTTTTAAAGTCTCAGCAAGTCCAATGAAACCAAATGTTAAACTACCATGTTTCAATATTCTTCTTAATCTATCATTTGGTCCTAGCTTATCACCATTAGCCCAAACACCCTGTTCTATTAAGAATGGAAAATTATATGTATGTTTACTACACTGTAATTCAAATCTTTCAAGTAACTGGTCTTTAACTAGATCCATCATTTCAGTAAGTTCATCATAGAACCCTTTCATATCAGCTTTTTCTCTTTCTTTTAAACAAATACCGTGTTTAATACCTATTCTAGGTAAATTAATAGAAGTAAATGATAAATTACCACGTCCACCAGTAGTCTGATTATCTAAGTCAGTAACATCACTCATAACACGAGTACGGCATCCCATATAACCAACTTCAGTTCTATAATCACCTGGTTTATAAAATTCCAAATTAAATGGTGCATCTAAGAAAGAGAAATTAGGAAATAATCTTTTTGCAGAAACCTTGCAAGCTAATTTAAATAAATCATAATTCTTATCTTCTGGATTATAGTTAACTCCTTCTTTAACTTTAAATATAGATACTGGGAATATTGGTGTTTCTCCTTTACCTAATCCTTCATCTGTAGCAAGTAAGAAATTTTCTATAACCATTCTACCTTCTGGAGATGTATCAGTACCAAAATTAATCGAAGAAAAAGGTACTTGAGCACCAGCTCTTGAATGCATTGTATTTAAATTGTGAACAAAGGCTTCCATTGCTTGAAAAGTTGTACGATTAGTTTTAGCTAAAGCTTTTTCATATGCTTTACTAAATAAATTTTCTAATTTTTCAGTACCCTTAGTATATGATGAGAAATCTCCTAAATTAATCTCAATGCTATTTAGCTTATCTATATCTCTAGCTATTTTATCCATATTAATAAACTCAAGCATCTCTTCATAATCTAGTAAATCATATATCTGTTGCTTAAATTGTTTTTTAAAGGTTTTAAGTACACCTGGAGCCATATAAAAATCAAAAGCAGGAATACTTTGACCACCGTGTTGATCATTTTGGTCTGACTGAACTGCTATAGCTGCAAGTGCTGAATAACTCATAATATCTTGTGGTTCTCTCAAATGTCCATGACCTGTTGAAAAACCATTTTTAAATAATCTATCAAGTTCTATTTGCATACAAGTGGTAGTTCCCATTGGTAAGAAATCCATATCATGAATATGAATAGCTCCACTATCATGTGCTTCACTAAATTTAGCTTTCATCAAATATGTTTTAGCAAATTCCTTTGATATAGTAGAACCATACTGAAGCATAGTTCCCATTGCAGTATCACCATCAACATTAGCATTTTCTCTTTTATTATTATCTTCACTAGAAGACTTTAATCCAAGCCCCTCAATAGTTTTTAAAAATTTATGAAGTTTCTTCTCTTCTGAAAATAACTGTCTAGATTGATTTCTTCTTTCACGATATTCAGAGAAATGTAAGTATACATCTTCATATCCTTTTTTCTTCAAAGATTCTTCTATTAAATCTTGAATATCTTCTATTTTAATCTTATTTTGGTCTTTATATTCTTTTTCTACTCTAGATAATACATCTTGATATACTTTTTGAATATCTTTAGTAGAATATTTCATATCAATACCATCTTCATCATTTATAGTATTAACACTATCAAATCCCTTTTTAATAGCTAAGGCAATCTTAGAGCCATCAAAGTCTACCTTTTTACCATTTCTTTTAACTACCTGTAGTTCCTGTAATAAGTCTTGTGTTTCTGTCATAATTTTACCTCCATATCTTGTTAATTCAATTCTATAATCTTCTATCTATAAAATCAATTATTTTTTGATTTTTTTCAAAAACTTTACATTTTCACTTTTATATATTTTAATTTTTTTTAATTTTTTAAAAATATATTTTTTATACATTTTTAGAATATTCTCCTTATAAATAAAGGTTAAAACTGATATTGACGTTTTCTACAGATATTATACTATTTTTTGTTTTTTTGATTTTTATAACTTTATAAATACTGAAAAAATAGAATTTTTTCTTATTTTTTTGTTCGATTTACAGTATAAAAAAAGAAAGCTACACTTTTTGACAATTTCAAAAAATAGCTTTCTGTATTGGTCATACATTTTTTATAATTTATTATTCTTGGATCAAACTAAGTGAAACTTTTTCTTGGTCTTTCTTTATATCAATAACGTAACAGTCCACTATATCACCAACACTAAATAATTCTGATGGATGTTTAATATATTCTTTTGATAATTTTGAAATATGTGCAAGTCCATCATTATGTAATCCAATATCTATAAATAATCCAAAATCTACTACATTTCTAACTGTTCCTTGTAATTTATCACCTATATGCAAATCTTCTACGTGTAAAACATCACTCTTTAAAATTGGTTTAGGCATTTCATCTCTTGGATCACGATTTGGCTTAATTAATGATTTTACTATATCTTCTAGCGTATAAAAATCTGTATTAAGTTCACTACTCATCTTTTGAATATCGACATATTTCAAACTAGATATTAGTTTTTCTTTACCAATATCATCAACACTACACCCAATTTTATCTAATAATTTTAGTGTAACATCATAACTTTCAGGGTGAATATCAGTAACATCTAAAACATTATCTCCATCTGTTATACGTAAAAAACCTATAGCTTGTTCATATACTTTATCACTTAATATCTTTTGTTTCTTTAACTCTTCTCTAGAATTAATTTTACCCTTACTATCACGATATTTAATAATTTTATCGATATAGGTTTTAGTAATACCAGAAACATATTTTAATAATGAAGGTGAAGCTGTATTAACATTTACCCCAACACTATTAACTGCTTTTTCTACCACAAAATCAAGGCTTTCTTTTAAATCTTTCTGTGGTACATCATGTTGGTATAACCCAACACCTATTCCCTCAGGTGGAATCTTAACAAGTTCAGCAAGTGGATCCTGTAATCTTCTACCTATTGATACAGCACTTCTTTCATTTGGAGATAAATTAGGAAACTCTTCTTGAGCAACTTTTTCAGTACTATAAATAGATGCCCCTGCTTCACTAACGATAATATATTCTACTTTTCTATCTAGTGTTTTAATAATTTCTGCTACTAAGGCTTCACTTTCACGAGAAGCGGTACCATTCCCTATAGCTACAATATCAACATTATATTGATTCAATAAATTCTTAAGTATTACTTTACTCTGCTCTAAAGATGCTTCTGATGAAGCAAATGGTTTAATGACTGTAGAAAACAAGTACTTACCGGTTTTATCAATAACAGCCAATTTACATCCATTAGTATAACCAGGATCAAATGCTAATACTACCTTTTCCCTTATTGGTGGTTGTAACAATAAGCTTTCCACATTCTTACCAAAATTATCAATAGCTACATCATTAGCCTTATCTGTTAATTCACTTCTAATTTCTCTTTCTATAGATGGATATATAAGTCTCTTAATACTATCGATAATAGCTTCTTTTACTTCATTAACTACATAACTATTATTATTCTTTATCAATTTAGATTCTAAGTATTTAGTAATATCATCTTTATTAACATCTATAGATACTGTTAGTACTTTCTCATCCTCTGCCCTATTAATAGCCAATATACGGTGAGGTTTAATAGTTCTAACTGTTTCACTATAGTTATAATACATCTCATATACTTTTTTCTCATCCTTATTATCTTTCTTTACTTTAGTAGTTAAAACACCATTTTTATAAACAAAATTTCTAATCCATTTCCTATAACTAGCATTATCACTAATCCATTCAGCAATAATATACTTAGCTCCTACTATTGCTTCCTCTACTGTTTTAACATTCTCTGTTATAAACTTCTTAGCTATTTCTTCTAAACTACCCGTAGTTGGAAATGACATTATCATCTTAGCAAGAGGTTCTAAGCCATTTTTAATTGCCTCAGTAGCTTTTGTTTTCTTTTTCTCCTTATATGGACGATATAAATCTTCAACTTCTACTAGTTTTTGGCATTTTAAAATAGAATCTCTCAGTTCATCAGTAAGTAAACCTTTTTCATCTATTAATCGTATTACATCTTCTTTTCTCTTTAATAAATTAATTTGGTATTCATATACTTCATTAATACTACGTATAATTTCTTCATCTAAAGCACCAGTTGCCTCTTTTCTATAACGAGCAATAAATGGTATAGTATTACCCTCACTTAATAATTTTAAAACCGTTTCTACCTGTGTCGGTTTAATATTTAAATTATTACTTATTTCTTGTATTATGTCTTTATTCATATTGGTCCTCCATTACCATTTTATCAAATAATAGTAAAAGAAAAAAGTACCTAATGATACTTTTAACAGAACATATACGAATAATATTATTTAACTATATTGTCTTTTTCAATTACTATTACTGGTCTTAAACCAAAATATTCAGACTTTTGTGAAAATGGCTTTATAGACAAACTAGCTTTATCAATAGATAATGTATAATTATAAGTTCCATCATTTGAAGGATTAGTCATAGTCCAATAATTTAGATTTGCAAGCCATAATAAGTCACTTGTTAAATCAGTTAATGCTACATCAGTATTTATGTCTATACCTAATACCTTAGTAATTTCATTAACTTCTGGCATCTTAACTTCTATATTGTCAACTCTATTATTATACTTTAATAAGCTTTTCTGTAAATATTTTAAATAATTACCAAATAATACCGTACTAGCTTCACCGTAATTCATAGTAGAACAATAAAGAGTTTGTTCTTCTTTAGATACTTTTTCTTTAATTTGCTTACTAATACCACAACTAACGTCCTGCTTACCAGTAGATAATATATTATAATCACTTATTAATTTAACTTTAGAGTTATTATTATCACTGCTTTCTAATACATGATATTTATCATCATTTAATAAAGTAACTGCTTGACCAACAGTATAGGTAGCATAAGTTTTATCTACATCAACTGATTCAACTGCTACTGTAGCATGAAAATGTTTATTTTTTATTGATTGTGGAGCATTTTCATCTACCCAAATACGTAATTCATGTATTTCACTACTACCAGGCATAATACTCTCAGGGCTTAAATAAATTTGATAATCTTTAGCTGCAAAATTACCTAATACTTGTGGCTGTTGGTTATCTATTTTAAATTTAATATAAGATGTTGCGAGCAAGTTTTTAACACAACCATCTTCTTCAATAATAGACTGATCTAAATCAATTTTAAGTTTGAAATATTTTTCTTTACTACCAACATTAGTAACATTAAAACGATATGGTTTTAAATTATTAGCATCACTATCAGACATAGGTTTTTGTCCAACTAATGATAAAATATCACCATAACCACTATCATTAGCTACATAACTTAATTCAAAGTCTTCTTCTTTAAAAACATTATATTCATCCTTCATAATCTGGGAATTAAACCAAGCATAACTACCCCCAAATGTAGTTATCACAACTGCTATTACTAAAATTGCTGTTAAAATTGTTTGATGTTTAAATAATTCTTTTCTATTACGTTTTTTCATAAGTAACCATCCTTTACATGCTAATATTATAACATTAAATATTAGAAAGAGAAAGTAAATATTAAGATTATTTCAAAAGAAAAGAATGCAAGCTGCATTCCCAATTATTTTATATGATTTCTTCTTTTTTTCTTAAATGATGAATAGCTCCAAATGCAACACCCATGCATAGAACGATACCACCAGCAATTTGATAAACACTAATATCACCAGTTGAAGGATTTTTAACAGGTGCTTCTTCTTTAGGAGTAGTAGGATTTTCAACCGGAGTAGAAGTATCCGGTGTAGGTGTTGGCGTAGGTTCAGGATCAGTAACGCAGTCAGGATCAGGTATTTCTTCTAATCCCGCAAAACCATTTACTAAATCTAGCTTGAAAGATGTAATAAACTTACCATTAAAAGTATTAGCACCTTGAACTATACTATAATCCATACTAGACATTTCAATACCATCATTAGCTAAAGTTAAATTATTAAAATTACCTGATACTATTAAATTAGTAACATCATCAGTCTTATAATTATATAAAACTCCTGCATAAATAATTACATCTTGTACCCACATTGTATTTATCTTATCTGCTAACACTTTAACATCATCACTAGCTGAAGCAGTAGTAGTATCAGTAAAGCTAACTTTACCATCACTATAATTTAATTGAAATACTACTGCAACTCCATTTGAATTAACCGTAGCAACAAATTTACTACTATCTGAATTAATATTTAATTGAATATTCTCTCCATTAGTTTGTTCATTTCTAACATATTCAGCTACACGTCCATTTGATATCCTATCTATTAGATCACTCCATGCAACCGTTTTTGCTTCTACCTTACTTCCCACAAAAAAGAAACCAAAAGCCAAAACAGTTAAAAATATTTTTTTAATTATTCTCATATTCTACCTCCTATTTTTCTTACAATATTAATATAAACTAGCCCTGTAAATAAAGCAACCATATTTAAATGCAAAATGTAAATATGGTGACAAAAAATGTAAATAAGAAAATTAATAACCAATTGTAATCAAAGTTATATTTTGATATAATAAAGAAGATAATAGGTGGTGATGTAATGAAACAGAATAAAAAAGATATTGAATTACTGGAAACTATTGAAATACCGGTTAAAGAACTAAAAAAATATATTGATATTCCTAAAGAAGAAATAGAATTACTAGAAACTATTGAAATCCCAATAGAAGAAATAAAAAAGAAAAATTCTAGTGATATCGAATTATTAGAAACAATTAAAATACCAGTAAATGAAATAGCTTCTGAATTAAAAAAGCTACCTAGTAATACTATAAATAATGAACATATAGAAATACCAAGTCACACTATTAGACAGATATTTAAAAAAGTAAAGAATAAATACCTATTCATAGGAAGTAAAAAAATATGTAAAAAGATATGGTTATTAGTCTTTATTATAAGTATTAGTATTATAACTATCTTAACTATTATTCTAATTAATTGGAATAATGATAATAACAGAATAAAAAAAGAAATTAATAGAATTGAAAATAATGTAATAGTTGAAGAGATAAAACTAGAAAAAGAACCTACTCCAAGTACTACCCCTACTACTTCACAGACTCCATCTTTAAATAATAATACTAGTGAAAGTAATCCATATTGGGATTTTATGAAAACATCTTTTATTAATGTAAATTTAACTAAATTAAAACAGGATAATAGCAACACCATTGGTTGGATAAAAGTAAATAATACTAATATTAATTACCCATTTGTTCAAACAGTAGATAATGATTATTATTTAACTCACTCTTTCTATAAAAATAAAAATAGTGCTGGTTGGGTATTCTTAGATTACAGAAATAATTTTGAAACACTAGATAAAAATAATATTTTATATGCTCATGGTAGATTAAATAATACTATGTTTGGTAGTCTAAAGAAAGTAATAGAACCATATTGGTATCAAAATGAAGATAACCACTACATCAAAATATCATCAATCTATTCAAATACTATTTGGAAAGTATTTAGTGTCTATACAATAGAACCTGAAAGTTACTATTTAAAAACCAAGTTTAATACTGATGAAGATTTTACTAATTTCTATCAAGAATTAAAAAATCGTAGCATAACCAACTTTAACACTGATATTTCTAAAGATGATAAAATATTAACTCTATCCAGCTGTTATAACGATAAACTACGTGTCGTATTACATGCTAAATTAGTTTCAATCCAATAATAAAGAGCTTTAATTAAGCCCTTTTTCTATTGGCAATTTTATCATTACCCTAGTTCCTTTATCTACTACTGAATCATATTTAATTTCCCCATTATGTAAACTAATTATTTCCTTTGATAAATTAATACCTATACCACTACCACTAGCCTTAGTAGTAAAAAACATCTCTCCTACTTTTTTCAAATTATCAGGTAAAATACCATCGCCATTATCTTCAATAATAATTTTAACATACTTATTAGTAACATTAGTAGTAATAGTAATACGATTACTATTAGCCTCATAAGCATTTTTAATAATATTAACTAATACCTGCTTTAGACGGTCATAATCTCCCATTATATATAATTCATCATTATACTTCGGTACAATCAATTTAACTTGTTTCTCTTGTAATAATTTTTCCATTGTGTTATATACATCTTCTATTAATAAATATATATCTAGTATCTCATTACGTATAGCTATATTACTAAGACTTAGGAAATCATCCATTATTACCAAAGCTCTATTTATTTCACTTCTAACTATAGGAATATATTTATTTACTTTATCTAAATCAGTAACATCTAGCATATCTAAATACCCATAACATACAGCTATTGGATTCTTTATCTCATGAGCAATTCTAAAAATCTTCTTCTTAGTTTCCAACTCCTCTAATGAATAATTACTACTCTTTAGATTTAAAAAATTAATTATAACCATCATCAATAAATACAAGAATAAAATAGTAGCTAGTAAATATATTAAAACTATAGAAATATTATTACTATATATTTGAAAGCATATAAATGATAAAAAGAAAGCTTTCTCCGAAAATAGTAATTTAATTAATTGCTTTTTCTTATTTCTTAATAAAAGGAATGTTACTAAATAAATAATATACTTTATTAGTAAAATAATAAATGGTAATGGTGTTACAGAACTAAGTAAAAGTAATAATAAACCAGATAATAAAATAGAATCTTTTTCATGTTCTTTTAAATACCCAAGTAATATTGGAATATCTAAAAATATTAATGAAACCAAGCTCCTAGTATAAATTAATAATAATCCCATCATACCAACTAATAAAAGTGAAAATAATAAATATCTAAATCTTTTATCATTTAAATAGTATAAAATATAGGTATAAACAAATACTGAAAAAAAGCATATTATAAGTCCTAAAAACAAATCATAAAAAAACACATATAACCCTTCTTTCTAAGATAATTATATGTATTCTATTTGTCGAAACATGTCGAAATTTGATAAAAATATGCTAAATATGTTATTTTAAGTCATCAATATATTTTTTTAATTGTTTACTATCAGAGCCAAGTATAATCTTTAATTGATTATCAATTTCTACTATACCTTTAGCCCCAAGTTTTTGAATACCTTCCTTATTAACTATATTAACATCTTTTAGTGTTACTTTAAAACGTGATAAATTAGTCTCTGTTTTAATAATATTATCTTTGCCACCTAAATAGTCAACTAACTTATTAAATTCTAAGTGGGCATCTTTCTTAGTAGATTTTAAAATCGCAAGTACGATAATTAAAAGTACTATTATTATAATTATATACTGTAAATAATCCATTTTCTCACCTTCCATGTTATTACTACTATATACTAGTAATACATTCATTATATCTTATTTTAATATTTTTTAATAGTCCCTTTTTAGTAAAAGCTTTATATAAAGTAATACTGACGTGATAAATGTTATTAAAGAAATAATAATACTTATCCTAAACCAATTACTCCCTTTGTATTCCAATATATAGATTCCAGAAGTACCTGAAGCTTGTATTAATCCATTGTCACTCATCTCTAATGATAATCTATTATTAGTAGTTATATTCTTCAAAGTATAACCAGGATAATATATTCTAGGTAATTCTAAAGTACACATAGTGGAACACTCTAAGTTGAATTTTAAGTATGGTACCCTATCATCAAGCAATTTAACTGTACCAATACCATTAGTAATATCTATTCTATTCTTTTTATGCTTTAGATATATAATATTTTCTTTAGCTTTTATTGGCAAATATTCTTTTTGCCATCCCATACCACCGTTATACCAAATATTATTAATATCTATTACCTTGCCTTTAAGATTAGGAATTATTACTATGAAACTAGAAAATATAAAAAGAAAAATTAAAAATATTAGTTTTTCAAATGATATATTTTGAAGACAAATAGGAGCAAATAATGAAACAGTAATACCAACAAATATTTCAAGTCGCCATGGAAATTGAATCATCTTAATAAATGATGGCATAACTAACCATGGGAATATTTTAGTAGAAAGAATAAATGCCACTATCCCAAATATTAAAAAATTACTTATATATGGAAAAAAAGTAAGTTGCTTTCTTTTAATAATAGTTAAACTAAGTAATATTAAAATAATAAGTGAAAGATTTTTCTTAATATCATTCTGCAGAAAGAAAAATATATTAACATACTCAAATGGTATTAATGCTGTTTTCCATATTCTTTTAGCCATCTCATTAGAATTAAATACTACATAATCACCTACCATATAGTTTTGAATTAAGTTAATCAAAAAAGGTAATGTTAATCCCATAACACATAAACTAGCTATTAAAAATGGTATAAGAAATTGTTTAGTAAATATTTTCTTTCTAGACGGAATTAAAAAACATATTAGTAAAATAGTTAAGTATATAGTTAAAGTAAAATGTGATAATATAGCTCCTACATAACCAATTATAAATAATGGATAAAACTTTCTTTTATCATTTTCTAATAAATAACACAAGCCAAGTAAAATCATAGGAGTAAATATGAATATAAAGCATTCTGCCTGGGCATCTCTTACATAAATATCTGATAGATGATAAGGGAAAAGCATGTATATTATAGCTGAAAAAAATGCTACATGTTTCTTCTTAGTTAAATGATATGCTAAAAAATACGTAGTAACTCCAGATAAGAATAATACTAAAAAGTGAACTAATTTCATAGCAAGCAAGGTATTAGAAAATAAGGCTGCCACTAAAGCCATTACTAAGTGTGCAAGTGGTGGATAAAATAATCCAGTACCATAACCTAACCCATATCCAATTTTAGCAAGTATAGGATTAATAATTATATTACCTGCTAAAATCTGTTCCTTCATTACCTCTATATTAGCTACATGAAATTTAGTATCATCTAATGCATGATATGGTTCAATAAACATTGGTAACATTACTAAAAATGCTATACCAAGTAAAATTAATATATAAAAAGTATTACTGCTTTTAAAGTTATTCTTAATGTCCATATTTCATCACATATTAATTCTAACATATATTTTTATATAATAAAACTCAAACTATAAAAATTTGAGTTTGACATCAATCTGGAGCGATTGGTTAAGTTATTTACAACTTAACTATCACAATTAGGAATTAATACAATTCGTATCAATTTCTATATACATCTTACCACAAGTTTTAATTAATTCCAATAGAAATGCTAAAATTTTTGATTTTAATGTTATAATTATATATAGGTTGGTGATATTATGAAATATATATTTATAAATCATGGTTTTATGGGAAGTAATATTGAAAATTGGTTTCCGTATATTAAAGAATCATTAGATGATAATGATACTCAAGTTATTATTCCACAATATCCTATTGATAATAATAAACACTTTTATGATTATTGGAAGAAAGTTTTAGATGTTTATAATAACCTTGATTACATAACTTCTGAAACAATTATGATAGGACACTCTAGTGGTTGCGCTTTTACAATGAAATATTTAGTAAATAATAACTTAAAAATAGATAAATTGATTTTAGTCAGTGGTTTTAATAATTACTATTCAAATGATAAAAATGATTTTCATAATATCGTTAATAAGACCTTTTATATTGCTGATGGAGAATTAAATAAAATAAAAGAACTATGTAATAAAATTATATGTATATATGGAGATAATGATTCTTATATACCACAAAATGTATTTCATAATTTAGCAATAAAACTTGATGCCGATGAGATCATAATCCCTAATGGTGGACATCTGAATAAAGAAAGTGGTTATACAGAATTTGAAACTATAAAGAATCTTTTAGAAAGTGAGTAAATACTATGAAAGAAATTATTATTAGAAGAGCTAAAAAAAGTGATATTGAAGACATAATAAAGTTAGCAGATCAATTAAGAAAAACAGAGGCACCATTAGATAAAACAAAAAATATTAAAGAAGATTCTTATTTAAGCGATATATATAGAGAAAAAGAATTAAAATATATATCTTCTAGAAAGAAAATATTTCTTGTTGCTGAAATTGATAAAAATATAATTGGATATGTAAACGGATATATTGTTGAAAATTCAGGTATATATTATAGAGATCCTGTGGCTTACTTAGATTGTTTATGTGTTGATAAAGCATCTAGAAAACAAGGCATAGGTAAAAAATTAATTGATGAATTTTCTAGTATTGTTAAGAAAAAAGGTACAAAATATGTTAAATTAAATGCATTTGAGAATAACACACCAGCAGTTAGCCTTTATAAAAAAGAGGGATTTGAGGAATATTCTATCTATTATATGAAAAAGATATAAGATATTGTTAGGAGGGCACTATGAATATAAATAATATTGAAGTAAACACACAAAGTAGCATAAGATTAGGATTTGATAAGGTAATTTATTTTGATCCATATAAGATAGAAACTGATAGACATGATGCTGATATTATATTTATTACCCATAATCATTATGATCACATGGATAATGAGTCAATTGAAAAAGTTAAAAATGATATTACTATTGTTGTTGCTCCAAAATCAATGGAAGATGTAATTAGTAAAATAGAATTTAGTGATTACATATATTTAGAACCATTTGATGAAACTAACTTAGATAATATAAATATTAAAACTATACCAGCATACAATAATGAAAAGCAATTTCACCCTAGAATAAATAACTGGCTAGGATATATAGTAACCATAGATAATACTACATATTATATTGCCGGAGATACAGATATAACAGAAGAAGCAAATAACATCAAATGTGATATCGCTTTTATTCCAATTGGTGGACATTTTACAATGGATGTTAAGGAAGCAACTGAATTAGTTAAAAGAATAAATCCTAAAATTGTTATACCAATACATTATGGCTCTATAATAGGAAAACCAACATATGGAAAAGTATTAAAGGAAAATTTATCTAATACAAATATAAAAGTAATAGAAAAATTACAATTTTAAAGTGAGGTGAAAGAATAGATAGAATTGCGATAATTTCGGATATACATGGTAATTTAGAAGCATTAAAATCGGTTTTAAATGATATTAAAAAAAGAAATATTGATAACATTTATTGTCTTGGTGATATTATAGCAAAAGGTAGTCATCAACAAGAATGTGTTGATTTGATTAGAAGTTCTTGTGAAGTAATTATAAAATAAATATGCCTCTCTTTCTAGAGAATACCTCTTTCATTGGTTATTTGTAATATCACTTTTTAAGAAAATGTCAATTCCTTATTCAGGGAATAAGTAGTATTAGTTGAAGTTGATATTAAAATAACTATTTTAATTTCTTTATATAATCTTCTAAATCTTTAATCTCAATAGAATTTGATAGATTACCGATATAGAGTGTTTTAGAATAATTAAATGCTAGGAAAGTAATTCCTTTAATAATAACTCTATGTGGCTCAATATAAGATAAATTAGAGTGTTCTATATTTCTTATATTACCATTTATTATTTTCAGCTTAGTATTACAAAAATCACATATAAACTCTAATTTCTTTTTTAGTGATTCTTCTAATGTAATTTCTTCTTTAATAATATTTACCATAGTTTCATCATTCCTTTTCAAAGTAGGATAGTTTTCTAAAACACAAAAAAACCAATCCATTTCTAGATTAGTTATTTATCAAAACTCGAAAAGTTCGAGCAGATTTCACTATGGAGGGCCTAGTCGGATTTGAACCAACGATCAGGGAGTTGCAGTCCCACGCCTTACCACTTGGCTATAGACCCAGTTATAATAATTTATATGCAAAATTTCACTTGCATATTCATTGTATCGAAATATACAATAATTGTCAATAAAATGTTCATAATAAAAATGGTGATTTTTTATGAAATTTAGATTAGGATATGTAGCTATTTCTCTTACCATGGATGAAATAGTTCATTATCATGCAATGACCTACACTTCTTACTTAAAATTAGGTACAAAAATGGGTAATCAAAAATTAGAAAATATTATAGCGGAAAACATTCATACCCTAAAAATACTTCTAGCCTATAATAATCTATACAATATTCATTTTTATAGAATTAGTCATCATATTATACCACTAGCCTCTCACCCCAATGTTAAATATAACTACATTGATAACTTTAAAAATGATTGGCTAGAAATAGGCAAATATATAAAAGAAAATAATATGCGTATTGATTCACATCCTGATCAATACTGTGTATTAAATAGTACTAGACAAGAAATAGTAAATAGTAGTATTAACATTTTAAAATTCAATTTTAAACTATTTAAAGCACTAGATATACCAGGTAAAACCGTATTACATGTTGGTAGCAGTATTGATGGTAAAGAGGCCGGCAAAAATAGATTTATAGAAAATTTTAATAAACTTCCTAATAATATTAAAAAAATGATAATATTAGAAAATGATGATAAAATCTATACTATAGTTGATGTATTAGAATTATGTGAAAAGTTAAATATACCATTTGTTTTAGACTACCACCATTATCTATGTAATCATGGAAAAGAAAAAATAACTAACTATCTACCTAGAATATTTGCTACTTGGAAAAATACTAACTTACTACCTAAAATACACTTTTCATCTCCTAAAAGTCAAAAAGAAAGAAGGACTCACAGTACTTATATTAGTTTAAAAGGTTTTATAAAGTTTCTAAATATAATCAAAGAATTCAATCAAGACGTAGATATTATGTTAGAATGCAAAGGAAAAGACGAAGCCTTATTTCGTCTTTCCAAGCAATTAAGAATGTTACCAAATATTAAATATATTGATACTAGTACCTTTGAAATTAACTAAATTACCATCTATCACATACTAAATGATACTTATCACATAATTCTTCATCTAATAGCTTATATTCATCATACATGCCACCACAAGTACCTAAGAATCTTATAGAATCTTTAAATATATTGTTAATATCTTTATTTAATTTAGTAGCAGTAGTTGTATATTTTTCATCTTTAAATGCAACATACATATAGTGATAAATAAAGCGATGATTATTATACTTGTAGTTAAAATCAGTCATACCCTCAGTCTTATCATCTATATTACCTAATTTATCTTTAGCCTCATTTTCCTTTTTTACATCAAACTTTATTCTATCAAAATTAGATTCAAATTTTTCTTTTGAAATCTCACTTTCTTCACTATCTGCTTCAGTTCCATCCCAATAATGAACACTATTATTAGTTATTTGAGCATTAGGAAAAACTTCTTTAATATTAGTAGCAAACACCACAAACCCACACTGTTCAAGTAACCCTACTTCATCTTCATAAATCTCGATATTATCATTTAAATTAAACTTATTCTTAACCGTATCAGTATCTTCATTTATAGTTTTAGAACCATCATCACTATTATTTTTACCACATCCAGATATACTTAAAATTATCAAGAAACATCCTAATATACAAATTGTTCTTTTAAACATGTATTAATCTTCCTTTCTATATACACCATAAATATTAGTATAATTATAATTTAACTCATTATTTTTAATTACTCTACGAATACCGTTGGCATTATTATAATAATAAATAGTATCCCCTTTTATAAAGTAAATAGTATCTCCTACTACCTGTATTTCCTTTATTCCATCTATTTTCCATAATAGAATAGGATTATCCAAATGATTTCTAGCTACTCTATAAAATGAGTTATCACCAGTAATAAAATAATATCCTGTATTAGTACTAAATACTTTTTTAGGATTGTATTTAGATATTTCCTGTGGTACTTCTATTTCAAATTGTTTCTTAGTACCAACAAAATCATAAACATTTAATGTACTCCACTTACCATTATAGTATTGAACACTCTTACCTGTTTTACCAAAGACACTAATTTTTTTATTAGCTGGATCTACTTCATACTGTGTTAAATTATCAGGATCAAAATAATATAATTTATTATCTACTACACCATTAATATAAGTATCTTGATTTATAACAGCATCAGTTTTTATTAAGTCTTGCTTATTTTTTTCTAAATCAATTATTGATAGTTCATTAAAATCAAATACTTTACTTCCATCATAAGAAGGAACTACATAATACTTACCTACTACTGTTCCATGAGTATTTTCATACTTATCATAGCTATATAAAGTATAAGTATTTCGATTATTATCAGTAATAACATCAATACCTTTATATTTCCACAATACAATACTATCAGTACTTAATATATTGTTTTTATAAATAATTGAATTATTATAATTAATTTCATCAAGTATCTCATCTTCCCAAGCTAAAGATGTATACTTTTTATCTTTTAAATAAGAAACAAACTCTAAAACACTACTATTATTTTTTAAAGCCTCATAACTATAAAGTACACTATCAATACTACACTCTATATCTAAATTTTTATCATCAATTAATATAGGTAATATACATATAGTATTATTTTTATTGTATACTTCAATATTCTTAATTATTTTCTTTTGCTTATTATAAGTATTAGGTACTGTATAAAAGTAAGATATATTATTATAATCTATTTTTAAATCATAAGTATTATCCTGCTTTTTTTCATACATCTCTTCTACTTTAAAAGTAGTATCACCACTAGTAACATCATACTTAATATCATGTTCACTTTTAAAGAAAGTACTTCCTAATTGAACCACAAAAATCAAACAAAATAATACCACAATTAAAGATATAGCTCTTTTCATAAATTCACATCCCTATAATAATTATAATTCATATTAGAAAGAAAAAAAAGAGAAAATATTTCTCTTATAGTTTGACATTTAACTTTTTCTTTTCATTCATCATATAAGAAGAAATCATTGTTTCTATTTCTGGCAATGCCTTCTTATCAATATTAGACAAAGTAATAAATTCCTTTACAGTATCTATATGTATCTTACCCCAAATAACTCCAGATAATACCTTTAAATCATTAAATAAATCCGGAGTAACAGAATCTAAGAAATATCCAAATACTACTCTCTTTCTACCTATTAATAGTCTTTTATTAGTCAAAGCTACTACTGCTGTAGAAGTAATATCAAATGGATTATTATTCTTTTGAGCAGCAAATACATACAATATTTTTTCATCTGGATTTAAATGAATTTCTACTACTTTAGCATTCTTCTTCAATCTCCAAGCAATAGACATTGGATACTTAGCTTTGAATTTTTTTACTTCTTCAAATACACTTTTCATATTTCCTCACTATTCACTAATAAAACCATTAGTACTTAACAAATTAATCATAGCATCAGTTCCACGTGCACCTTGTTCCACAACAGTTACTTTTCCTCCATCAACTACGATAAATGTAGGAGTTCCAAAACTAGCTAAATCATCATGTAATTGAGTAATTTTAGTATAATCTTCACTGCTAACATAACCAAGATTTAAATAATAAATATCTACTCCATACTTATATACTAAATATTTTAATATTGGTTTCTGGTAATTACACCAACTACAGCTATCACTACCTAAGAAAACAAACTTCTTATCTCCATTTTTTAATGCTTTTTCTAAATCACTATAACTCATAGTTGGTAAATCTTTTTGTTCATCATCACTAATTTCTTCACCATCTACTAATAATGGATTAGATGTTTGTTGGTTATCACTAGTACTTGTACTACTATTATTATTTCCTTTATAAGTATTGTTACCAGTATTATTAGATACTATATAAATTATTCCCAATACTACTATAACGCCAAGTACTATAATAGCACCTGTTTTAAAATTTTCTATTTCTTTCTTTGTAAACTTCTTCATATCAATATTCCTTTCTATTACGAATTAATTATAACATATCTTCTACCCATGATGCAATATTATCAAATAAGCCATCCAAATAATCATAAATTTTGGCTAATAAGTCATCAAATAATTTTTCAATAAAATTTTTTTTCTTAGTCTTTTTCTTACTAGAAGTTTTATTAACATTAGTCTCTACTGCTTCACTTGTATCATCAGTAATAGACCATACCCCAAGTTTACTAGTTTTAGCATTACTCTCAACTACTTTTAACTGTTCAGTATACTTATAATCTCCATATAAATAAGCTACTTTAGCTAATCCTTGTTCTACTAAACTCTCCTGCAAAAGTTTCCCATCTACATAAACCCAAGCTAGTAATCTTCCATAACGATCTTTTATATCACTATTAGGATCAGTTTCTAACTGAATACTACTAGCACTAGTTAAAGTATTACAGGTATAATTACTAGCCTCTTTACCATATGGTTGTTCCCCTTTAGTAGGATGAACAGTCTCCGGTGTATCTATAGCTAAAAATCTAGTTTTATAACTATTACCAGAACTATCCTTAAATGTAGCAGTATCACCATCAATACACTTCTCCAAAGTAACAGTTTCCTTATTAAAAGTAATATCTTCCGCCAAAACTCTAAATGGACAAATTATTAATAATAAAACCACTAACTTACAAATATATTTTTTCATACTACCAACTCCTAATTATATTTATTTATCTCTAAAATAATCTTATTCTTCTTAGTATTACCAACTACATTACCAATCTTAAATTTTCCTACTCGGTATATAGAAATAATATCATTTTCTTTTACTAAATAAGTTATATTTACTGCTTCTTCAAAGTTAACCAAAACACTATGATTATTTATTAAGTCTTGAGCCCTACTACGACTAGTACCAACTATCTTAGAAATAATATTATCAAGTCTCATGCTATTAATAGTAATATTAAAAGTAATAAATAAATCTTTATTCCAAATAACACTATTTACAGTCTTCAACATAACAGGCTTTTTACCTATACTTAATAAATTCTTTTCCACAAAATCATTTAATCTAGTTAAATTAGTAAAATAAAAGTGATTATCTTCTACTAAAATATCTCCTATAGTATTGGTATTAAGTCCTATCCCAAATAAACTTCCTAATACCTGGCTATGAGTAATATTATCCTTACATTCACCATAGTAAATAGTTACACTGTCAATACTATCATTACTAGTATTAAAATAAATTACTCTCTTACCACAGTTAGGTACTTTTTCTATAACTTTATATTCTATTTCACAGTATGAAGCTACCTTCTTCCACAATTCAAATTCTCTCTCATCCAAAAAATCACTAGTCTGACTACTATTAGAATAAGACATCTCAATTAGATGAGAAAATTTCATTTTATCTTCTTTTTTTAAATTGTTTAACCATTTTATACTATGTAAATTCATAAAATACCCCTACCAATTATATAATATTTTTCAACTTTAGTTATTTATAACTACGATCTTGTTTACAATTTTTTACATAGTATTTTACTTTTTATTTCTAAAATAGCCTTTAACTGAATAAGATATTTCAGAAAGAGAGGGCGAAATGAACAAAGTAAAAATTGGAATACCAAAGGCATTACTTTTCTACAAATATGGTGATTTATGGCAAGCATTTTTTGAAGAATTAGGATGTGATATAGTTATTAGTCCTAATACTAATCGTGAAATTCTAGATTGGGGAAATTCATTTAGTGTAGATGAGGCATGTTTATCTATGAAAATATATATGGGACATGTATATTATTTAATTGATAAATGTGACTACATCCTAGTACCAAGAATTATATGTCTTAAAAAGAATGAAAAGCTATGTACTAATTTTTCTGCTTTATATGATTTAGTTAGGAATACTTTTTCTAAGAATATTATTCATTATAATATCGATATAGATAAACATGAAGATGAATTCTATGCATTTACTACTATGGGACTAGAACTAGGATTTACTTATCGTAAAATAGTTAAAGCTTATAAGAATGCTAAAGAGATAGAAAAAAGGAAAATAGAAAGACGTATAGCTAAGCAGAATAGTTTAATAGCTAGTAGTAAAAAGCTTAAAATACTATTAGCTGGACACCCCTATAATTTATATGATGATTTTATTGGTAAACCTATTATCAAATTATTAGAAGAAAATAATATTACTGTAGTATATAGTGACCTATATGATAAGAAATATTTAAAAAGCGAAGTAGAAAAAATAAGTAAAAAGAATTACTGGACTTATAACCGTGAAATAATAGCCTCTATCAGTCACTATCAAGATAATGTAGATGGTATTATTCTTCTAACTACATTCCCCTGCGGACCAGACTCTCTAAGTAATGAAATGATTATAAGAAATGTTAATATCCCTATAACTAATATAATAATAGATGACTCATCAGCTGATGCAGGTATTATTACTAGAATTGAAAGTTTTATTGACATTCTAGAAGAAAGGACTGGTATTTATGGAAAAGAAAATAATTAGTTTCCCTCATTTAGGTAATTACTACTACCCTATTTCCTTTCTTTTAAGAAAAACTACTCCCCATGAAATAAGACCAGCTCCTCCTATAACTAAAAAAACTATAGAACTAGGAAGTAAATATTCACCAGACTTTGTTTGTGTACCATTTAAATATAATCTAGGTAATTTTATTGAAGCTTTAGAAAATAAAGCTAATATTATAATTCAAGCCGGTGGTGGATGTAGATATGGTTATTATGCAGAAGTACAGGAAAAAATATTAAAAGATCTAGGCTATGACTTTGAATTTTTAAATTTAGTTAGTGAAGATCATTTCACAGTTAAAACACTATTTAAAACATTTCGTAAAATAAATCCCAAACTATCATTTATTAAATTTATATATTATGCTCTATTAACTATTCTAATGATTCGTTACATGGATAATATAGATAATTATATTAGACTAAACATTGGTTTTGAAGAAGAAGAAAATAGTTTTGATAATCTACTAAAAGAAATGTTAAACTCTTTTACTAACTGCAAAGGCTATATATCACTTACCAGAAAATATTTTAAATATAAAAAGAAATTTCATAAATTAAAAGTAAATAAACCAGATAACTGTTTAAAAGTTGGAATTATTGGTGAACTATATACTTCTATGGAACCATTTTCTAGTTTCTTTATTGAAAAAGAATTAGCTAAAATGAATATTGAAGTAAAAAGATTTACTAATGTAAGTTATCTTTTATACCAGAAAAAATGGCAGAAAAAGAAAATGTTAAAGTATATACCTGAATACTGTACTTATACTATTGGTGCTGATGGTATGGATAATGTATATCGTAGTAAGTATTTAATTAATAATGGTTATGATGGACTAATACACATTAAACCTTTTGGTTGTACTCCCGAAATAGGAGCTATTCCTATTATTAGAAAGGTATGTAGTGATTATAAAATGCCTATTATATTTTTCTCTTTTGATAGTGCTACTAGTGATACTGGTATCAGAACACGATTAGAAGCATTTTATGATATGTTAAAGGAAAGGAAAGATAAATAATGGAATGTTACATGGGAATTGATATTGGTTCTATATCTACTAAAGGAGTAATTATTGATAATGATAATAATATTATAGCTAGTAGTTATTTATGGACTAAAGGTAATCCTATTAATGCTGTTAAAGTATTAATTAAGGAATTAGAAGAACAGGTAAAGGATAAAGATATTAATGTTATAGGTATCGGCACAACAGGTAGTGCTAGAAAACTAATTGGAGCTATGCTTAATGCTAGTGTAGTAAAAAATGAAATTACTGCTCATGCAATTGGTACTTTATCACTACACCCTGATGTTAGAACTATTTTTGAAATTGGTGGGCAGGATTCTAAGATTATTTTATTAGAAAATGGAATTGTAGTTGATTATGCCATGAATACTTTATGTGCTGCTGGTACTGGTGCTTTTTTATCAAGTCAAGCTGAAAGATTAGGTGTTGATGTTAAAGACTTTGGTGATATTGCCCTAAAAGCTAAAAAGCCAACTAAAATAGCTGCTCGTTGTACAGTATTTGCAGAAAGTGATTTAGTACATAAAATGCAGATAGGTTACTCAAAAGAAGATATAATTGCTGGCCTATGTAAAAGTGTTGTAGCTAATTACTTAAATAATGTTGGTAAAGGTAAAAAAATAAAAGAACCAGTTATATTCCAAGGTGGTGTAAGTAAGAATATCGGAGTTAAAAAAGCATTTGAAGAAGAAATAGGTCATGAAGTAATAGTAGATGAAAATGGACATTTAATGGGAGCTCTAGGAGTAGCTATTTTATCAAAGAAAAAAAGAATCACTAAAAAGTTTTCTTTTTCTATAACTGATGAAAATTTTGAGACTAAAGGTATCGAGTGTAATAAATGTCCTAATCACTGTGAAATTATATGTGTAAAAAGAAATAAAGAAATTATAGATAGTTGGGGTAATCGTTGCAGTAATGGTGACATTCTAAGTCATAAAAGGTCTTATAATCAGTAGGTATTTATTATACTCCTGTTTCAAATCTCACTAATATAATATAGTGAAAGGAGTATGAGATTCATGTATTATGGATATCCTGTTTACGGTTATGGTAATAATTATGGCAATGAAGGATTTGGCAGTGGCTGGGTATGGGCTATAATTATAGTAGTATTTATAATTTTCTTCTTCTGTAATAATAGTAGTAACCGAGGAAACTGTTAAAAAGGACTGTTAGATTTTTTCTAACAGTCTTTATTTATTTACTTTTATTCTCATCATTGAATGTTCTTCTACATAATCTTTTACTTTTAATTTAAGAATTTCTTCTGGATGACAAGCTTTATCAAGTTCATTCATATCTTCATCATATATTTTATCAATAGTAAAGTTAATAACTTTTCCACTAGGCATAAAAATTTCTACTTCTGTACCAGGTTCAAAATAGTTTCTTTCTGAAATAGTAACTATATTATTATCACTATCATAATTAAGTACATAAGCTAAGTAATCTTGATTAGATAACTCTTGTCTACCGGTATAATATTGATCAGTATTATCGGCCATATGGGTAAAATAATGGGTACTAGTTTCACGATTAGCTACACGTGATAGAATTCTTTCTTGTTCTTTTAGTAGTTCATCAGTCAAAGTGTTACTGTAGCACGCATCAATTATTTTACGATAACTTGACATAACCGTAGCTAAGTAATAATGACTTCTCATTCTACCTTCTACTTTTAAACTAGCTACACCTATTTCTATCATATCTTTAATATATTCTGCCATATTTAAATCTTTTGTAGCCATAGTGAATTTATGAGGATATCCACTATCTATATCAAAAGAAAAGCGGCACACTTGACTACATCCACCACGATTAGAATCACGATTAGTTACATAATTAGATAACGTACATCTACCACTAAAGAAAGTACACATAGCTCCATGAATAAATACTTCAATATCACATCCAGTAGCGGTTAATTCTTTTATCTCTTCTTTAGATAATTCCCTAGCCGGTACTACCCTAGCTACACCTTCTTTTTGAAAGAACTTAACAGTCTCAACATTAGTAGTAGAATTTTGAGTACTAACATGGACTTCTACATTAGGAAAATTTTTTCTAATATAGGAAATGATAAATGGATCAGATACTATAAAGGCATCAATTCCAGCTGCAACTGCTTCCTTTAAATAATCATAAATACCATTAATATCTTCATTATGAAATACTATATTTACTGTTTGATATACTTTTTTTCCAAGTTTATGAGCAAAACTACACGCTTCTTTAATTTCTTCAATACTAAAATTAGTAGCATTAGCTCTTAAACTATATTCTCTACCACCAATATAAACAGCATCTGCCCCATAAAGTAAAGCTATCTTTAACCTATCTAAATCTCCTGCCGGCGACAATAATTCTATTTTTTTTCTCATTTTACCAACTCTTTTTCTTTACTAACTAGATTAGGTTTTACTTTTTCATTAAAGAATTCAACTACTTCATCAACTGTATATTCATTTTTCATAAAACCTTCAGCAACTAAATAAGGAGTAAGTGGTAATTCTTCTTTTACTGATAAAGATTCACCAAGTGAATAAGTTATTTCTTTAGAAGCTATATGTTCGTCATATTCAATAAAAGCTGTTCCAGATACTAAGTCATAAAAAGTATATGTAATATAAGTAAGAGTGGCTAACCTATAATAATAATTATACTTGGTTTTGAGGCAAAGTATTGTGTTTTCCTTACCATCCTGTTCAAAACTTATTATTTCTACATGCTCATCTAAATCTTCATAAGAAATGTTACCTTCTAACTTATTATTTTCTACAGTTAATTTACTACTAATATTAGGAATTTTATTACCACATCCTGTTAATAGAGTTGCTCCTAAACAAAGACTTGCTGCCATTACTTTTAAATTTTTAATATCCATTATTTATCACCTTTCTTTACTTTATATATTGTTTTCTTATAAAAGAAATTAGTACTATCACCTATTAAATTATTCATATAAGTAATAATATCCTCTTTTTCTTTATCAGAAATAGTATCTATATTATCTTTTATATAATTAAACTTATCTAATACCTCTAATCCAGTATCAATCTCTATATTTTGCATATCTAATATTCCAAAACTAAAGTTATTAGTAATTAAATCAAATAAAGGTCTAGTACCATTAATAACTTTACCAAATAAGATTGAAGTACCACTATTATTTTCTTTGATAATATAATTATTTTCATTATCACTTAAAGTATAATTTCTATCTTCTTTATTACTATCAATAGATTTAAAATAATTAGTAACGAGACTTCTTCTAGAATGAGACATAATAGGATAGCCAAAACATTCTACTAATAATTTCATCTTAGTTTTATTTTTTATTTCAATCATTTCTTCTAGCGTTATTTCATTGGCTAAATATCCATACTCTACACCTTTATCATAATAGAAATTACACGTATTATAATTAGTAACCATATGAGTTTGATGCCACACTAGAGGGATATTTATCTTATTATCTATAACTATATTTAAAATACCCAAGTCATAAAACATTACTCCCATAATTGGTAGATTGACAAGTTCTAATAGCTTCTTCTTAATATCATCTAACTCACTATTAAATATATTTTTATTTATAGCTATAAATAGTGAATATTTTTTACTTAATTCTTTTATTCTTTCTAAACTTACACTAGGATAATTAACACAGTAATCTTCTAAACCTAGAATAAATGTATTAACTTTCTTTTCCTCATAACGTTCTAATTCACTAAGGCTATTAGGTACTACCACAAACCTCATAACATCACCACCATTTAAAAACACCCTTATTATATCATAAGAGTGCTCATTATGTTTATTTTTTTTCCGCAACAGCTATTCCATCACCAATATTAAGAAGTTCTACATTATAATTAGAGTTATTAAGTAAGAAAGTACGATAATCACGTATCTTACGAACTAATGATCTTAAATCCCTACTTTCAATTTCAGCATCAACTTTATCTACTAAACCATGAAAATTCATATTATCAGTAATAATAAAGCCATGTTCTTCTAAATTATCTTCATATTTTTCAAAAAATCTAATATTTTGTCCCTTAGCAGCATCAATAAAAATAAGTCCAAACTTTCCCTCTATATTAGTTTCTAACGCATCACTAAATACTAAAGTAATACGATCTTCTAAGTCTAACTTTTTCACATTCTTAACTGCTTCCAAATAACGATCTTTATCTCTTTCAATAGTAGTTATTTTAAGATTAGGATTAGCTAAAGCCATCATAATAGCAGAATAACCAATAGCTGTTCCTATTTCTAATACGCTATTTATTTGATGCTTAATAATAAAAGTAGTAATAAAGTCAATTCCATCATCAACCATAATTGGTACTCTATTATCAAGTGCATATTTTTTTATTTCCCTAATATCAGAATATACTGTTGTATTCATATTAAAAGCCCCCATTTACACTTTGAAGTTCACTCTTCTTAGCATTAAAATCTACTGCATTATTATAAAAGAATGTTTCAAGTGTTTTAATATTTGCGATAAAGTAAAGATAATCAGTATCGTCAGCATATATACTTGCCTTAATACTTTCAATAGACAAAGTACATATTGGCCCAACAGGTAATTTACCATTCATACTACCATCAGTAACTCGTGTATTATAAGGATTTTTAGTATTATACTGAGCTTTAGTTAATACCTGTTTCTGATCATCTATCTTAAATGCATAACGTGTAGTAACATCACTACCTAAACTCATATTTTTATTAAGTCTATTTATAAATACACTAGCTACTTTACTTCTAACAGAAGTAGTTGCAGCTTCTTTTTCTACCATACTTGCTAAAGTTAATATTTGATGTACTGATAAAGATTTTTTTAAAATATCTTCTTTATATGGCTCTAATACCGTTGCCATTTCATTAATCATTTTATTAAATATTTCTTCTACTGTTACATCTTTATTATCAAATCGATAAGTATCAGGAAATAAATATCCCTCTAATTTATAGTAAATACTATCATTTTTTATATCATCAGTAATAAACCAATACTTTTCCTTCAAACTATCTATATAAGAAATATCATTAGCTTTAGCTATTACGTCATCATAACTATTATTAGTACTATTAGATATAACTTTAGCTATATCACGCATAGTAATACCCTCTTTAAAAGTAATATCTATTTGATTAGGATTCTTCTTACTACCTTCCTGTAATGTTTCAACTATCTTCTTTACACCCATATCACGTGATAAATCATAATATCCTGCTTTCATATTATTAACTTTAAAAAGTTTAACATATATTAAAAACATCTTATCATCACGAATTAAATTACTATTTTTAAGCAGTTTAGCTATCTCAACAGTAGAAGTATTTTGTGGAATTTCAATTTCCACAATATCTTTCTTTTTACTAACAGGTGATAACATATAATTATAAAATCCACATATACCTACAATTAATATAGTAAACATAGTAAGTATAGCTAAACTAATATTTCTAAACTTCTTCATAATAGTATCATCTCTTTATTAGGTTTAAGCCTCTGTATCATTACCTGAATTATTATCACTATTAGCTTGATTAACTTTATTTCTAACTTCTTCTTGAATAGTATTAAGAATAGTTTCCACTACTTTCCATTCTTTTTCAGTTTCAATAGGTTCAAATCCAACATTTAAATCATCTGGATGATATACAGCCGCATAAGCTTTAATACTTCCATCTTCTTCATAAGTATTATCTGTATAAGCAATATAACTTTTTTTAGTTTCATCACTATCAAAAGTAAATAAAACGTTACATGTAATTTCCTTTCCATCCTCAGTCATCATTTTAAATGTATTTTCTTTCATATTATCTATCCTTTCTATCTAAGTAACTCTGTAGTATTATAGTTGCCGCCATACTATCTATTACTTTTTTTCTTTTTTTACGACTAGTATTATTATTTATTAAAATACTCTCAGCCTGACGAGTAGTTAATCTCTCATCCTGCATATGAACAGGTATATGAAATTCCTGCTCTAATTTTTCTTTAAATGAAAGAGCTATTTTACCTCTCTCTCCTACACTATTATCCATATTCTTAGGAAATCCTAAAACCAATTCTTCTATTTGACGATTATCTATTTCTTCTTTTAATAATGGAATAAGAGACTTATAATTCTCGTTATGTCTTAATATTTTATAACTAGTAGCAATCATTCCACCACTATCAGAAATAGCTAAACCAAGTGTTTTAGTTCCTAAATCTAATCCCATATAACGCATCTTAAGAAAGCCCTTTACGAAGTAATACTTCTATTATCTTACTACGATCAATACTAACTATCTTATTACGTGCATCTTGATAAGAAGATATATATCCTGGATCCCCACTCATTAAATAACCTGTTAATTGATTAATTGGATCATAGCCGCGTTCCTTTAAAGAATCATATACTTCCCCTAATATTTTTTCTACTAACGATTGATCAAATTCAGCCAAATCATATAAATGGGTTGTTTTATCAGTCATATTACCACCTCTTATCTATAAGTATAATAATAGCATTAATTACATATAGTTTCAACCTAATTTATTAAATTACCCTGACTATCATAACTATATGTATTAATATTTCCATTTGTATCTGTTTCTTCTAATTTAACCGTATTACTAGTAACCGTAATTTTACTAATCTTAGTAGCATCTCCTTTAGTATATATTTCTTTTTCTCCTAAATATATACTAAAATAAGTAGTATCTGCAGTAGGAGCTACATATTTTATAAAATTCTTTTTATCACTTAAAATAATTTTAAAACACTGATTTTCATTTTTATTATAATCAATAGTAATATCTGTAAATATTCTATTAGTACCACATGCACGATATAAATCCATAAAATTATCCCCTGCTTCTACAGTAGGTGTAGGTGTTGGAGACACTACTGGATTAGTACTATTTCTTTCATCCTCTGTTTTCTTAGCTAAATAATCACTAATATATGGAAATATAATAATTAATAATATAAAAAAGCCAAAGATTAGAAATACTGGTAAAAGTCCCTTTCCATTAACAGTACCATCATCAATACTTTTTTCTACCATCACACTATCATTCTTAGTAGCAGTAGTTTCATTAATATCATTATTAGTAGGAACAGTAGTATAAACTTCTACTTTTTCTTCCTCTATATTAGCTGGTATTTCTATATTAATAATATTATCTTCTAAAGTAGATTCATGTTTTTCATTATTAATATTATTATCTTCCACTATATCACACCCCTCGTACAATAAGATTATAACATGAAATACTATTTTTTATAACCAAAACTGAATAAAATAATAGAAATGATAAAACATAGAAGGTAAAATAGTTTTATAATCAAAGCTTACATCAATAAAAGATAAAAAGAAATTAAAAACTATAATGAGTATAACTAGTTTAGATAAATAAGAAATAATGGTCTTAAAAACTTTTTTATTACTTAAAATACTAATTAGTATAATATCCGTACTCAAAATAAATAACCAACTAAAATCTAAAAAGTAACGTGGTAATATTCCAGCCATTTGCCCATCCATAAGCATAATTATTATTCCACATATTGGTAAAAGAACAGTTAAATTATATAATGACTTAGAATACTTTTTAAAATATTTAGAAAATAAACTAATAATTAGTAATGGACACAACATAAACATACCACCAAATGTATTTTCATAACATGTATATCCAATATATGATGTTCTTAAAGGTAATAATTCAATAAATGGAAAAACATTATTAATTTTAGGTATAGCTAATAAATAATAATATATAGTAGAAAAAACACGTTCAAATATAAATCCTCTAGCTGTCATATCATTAGTAGTTAAATTATAGTTAGCCCCAAAATCTATAATAGAAGAAAATCTTAAATAGTTATATGTAGCTATTAATGATCCTATAATTACGTATGGTATTATAAAAATAATAAAGTCTATAATGTGCTTCCTACTAAATAATTTATCTTTCCTTAGATAGTCTTTAAATATAAATATAGAACTAGCAGATACTAATAATAGTTGTGGTCTACATCCACTAACTAAAGCCATAGATAATGATCCTAAAAATAAGTATATTTTATTTAACTTATTATCAGACTTAATACTTCTAAGCCATAAATTAAGCCCAATTAGACTAAACATAATTCCATATACAATAGGAATATTATAAAAATCAGGTCTTCTAATCACATATAGTATTAAAAAGTGATTAGCTAATAAACTAAATATAGATATTAAAAGCAATATACCTAAATTATCATTATTAAAATATTTCTTCATAATTATTTTAATCAAATAAACAAAACTAATAATAATACCTACTACTCCAATAAAATTAACTAAATTATTATCTATATGATGTCCAGTTATTAAATAATAAGGTAAATAAGTAGTAACTACTGGTACTATTCCAAAATATACATAATAATTATTATTATAGTAGGCAACATCCCACAAGTATTTATCACTATTATTTTTAAATAATTTACTTCTAGCATACGGATCATAAGGATTATTCATATTTTGAAGAGTTTTACTAGGCTTTATATCTAAGTATAATTTACCATCTATTAAGGATTCAGTTAATTTCTGGTATTCATTCACACTAACTAAATGATAAAGATATTTATAGGAATTATTCTCATGAAAAACAGGATTCAAATTAACGATAAAGTAAGATAAAAGCATCATTCCACATATAAATAATGCTACTATTAATCTACCACTTTTAGATGTAAATGACATTTTATAAATAATAGAACTAGTTCTAAAAGTATACATAGCTAAAGCTATAACTATTAAAGTAATAACCCTAGTCGTTGAAAAAAAGATAGGAATATTAGTATTTACTAAAATATTACTAAAAGAGAAATTACCCTTATAATCATTAAACTGTATAAATAATGTTTTACTATCAATAGTATGGTGTATTTCTTTATAATATGATTTAGTTATCCCATTATAAGAATTAGTTTTATTATATGTTACATAACCATCATTATCTGGTAAATATACTTTAATAGTATAATTTACCAAATCACTACGAGTATTCTTTATAGGAAAATACATAGAATTTATATTTTTATTCTTAAGTGTTATCTTAATTCCAGCAAAATTCTTATCTGTAACTTTGTATTTACCATTATTTTTTTCTAAATTAATTAACTCAATATTAGTAACACTATTACTAGGTAGATTTAATGTCAAATAATGTTTATAATTAAATATAGTTAATTCTAATATTAAAATTACTGATATAGCTTTAATTATAAAATTAATAAATGGTATTTTTTTAGCTCTTTTATAAGATAAAACAGTATGAATAATAAATAGTATACTAGTAGATATATATACCTGATTATAAGTATTAATAGTCAGTGTATGCATAATTAAATAGTAAAGTAAATTACTAAATACTAAACTAACTATTATTCTAATTACAGTTGAAATAAAGATTCTTTTACTATGACAAGTAAAATAATCTAAGATTCCAAATATAAGTAGTAAAATTAAAAACTCTAGTAAGTATATCATATTATCCCCCTATACTAAGACACAAATTACATATTCATAATAACACAATACTAATATTTTATAAATATAAAGATGAGTATTCATAATAATTTTTATATATAGGAATACATCACTATTTTTAAATAGTTACATAAAATATTTTAGAGGTGAATATTTATGTATCAAACTAGTTATGGTATGCCTAGATATAGTAATCAAACTATGTATCGTACTAATCAAAATGGTGATCGTTTTATAGCGGGAGGAGTTGTAGCCCCACTTTTATTAGGAGGAGTAGCAGGTTATGCTTTAGGAACTACTAATAAACCAAACTACTATTACCCACAACCATATTACTATTATCCAATGGCCTATAGTAATAATTACTACTACTATAATCCATATTACTACTAAAAAAGATGACTATAAATCATCTTTTACTTTGCATTAATATTTTCTAATTTAACACTAACTAATTTACTAACCCCAGATTCCTGCATCGTGATACCATATAAAGTATTTGCATATTCCATAGTTTTCTTCTTATGAGTTATTAATAAAAACTGTGTTTTCTCTTTGTAATGATCCAAATACTTACCAAAATTATCAACATTAGCTTCATCAAGAGCAGCTTCTACTTCATCAAATAAACAAAATGGTATTGGTCTAACATTTAAAATCGAGAATAACAAACTTATAGCAGTTAGTGTTTTTTCTCCACCAGACAACAAACTAATCGTGGTTAATTTCTTACCTGGAGGAGAAGCAATAATATCTACTCCTGTTTCTAAAATATTATCAGGATCAGTAAGTTTAAGAGTAGCCTTTCCACCACCAAATAACTGTTTAAATACTACTTCAAATTCTTTTTCTATTTTATTAAAAGTAGTTATAAACTCTTCTTTCATTACTGTATCCATTTCTTCTATAATATCAAGTAATGAATCTTTAGCACTAAGTAAATCGTTTCTTTGACTATCTAAGAAATTATAACGTTCTGACACCTTTTCATATTCTTGTATAGAGTCAAGATTAACCATGCCAATTCTTTTAATATTATTTTTATAAGTAGTTACCTTTTGTCTAGCTTCATCAGCATCAATATCAAGTTTATAATTAGAACTAGCTTTTTCATAAGTAAGTTCATACTCTTCACTTAATGTATTTAAATAATAATCAAGTTGCATATCCATTTTACTAACAGCTAACTCAAGTTCCTTGAGCTCATTCTGTTTCTTAGAAAAATTACTATTATTTAGCTTACTCTTAGCTTCCATTTCCTCAATATTAGCTTTTATTTGCTCTCTTTCTTTTTGATATCTAAGTACTAGTACTCTAGCCTCTTCTTTTTGCTTACGAGCTTCATAATAAGCCGTTACTAAGCGTTCTTCTTCTTTAGAAATAGATGAATCAATTACGTGATCAAGGCTCTTATATTCGCTATCAATCTTACCTTTTTGATTCTTATAATCAGTAAGTGTCTCTCTCTTAGCACGTACTTTTTCCTCTAATCCCGCAATAGATGATTTAATATCATAAATTTTCTTATCTTGTATATCTAAATTAGTATTTAACTCTTGTATTTGTCCTTCTAAGTCTGATATTACTTGTTTTTGTTCTTCCCTCATACGAATATACTTTTCAAGTTCATATTTATCACTAATCATACTTCTACCACCAGTATTACCACCAGTAATAGAACCTCCTACATGAATAATTTCACCATCTAAAGTAACTATTCTATAACGATAACCAATTTTTTTACTAATACGATTAGCACTATCTATATCAAGTACTACTAAAACATTACCTAATTGATTATAAACTATATCACTATACTGTTTCTTAAATGATACAAGTGAAGCTAAGTTATCTATATATCCCATTTCCTGTTTTAATATTTTTTCAGTTTCCAAGTCTATATTTCTAGCCTTTATAACATTAAGAGGAAAGAAAGTAGCACGTCCTAATTGTTTTTCCTTTAAATATTTAATAGCTTCTTTAGCCACATTCTCATTATCAACAACTAAAAATTGTTTACTAGCACCCAAAGCTACATCTAAAGCTTTTGCAAATTTAGAATCACAATCAATTAAATTACCAATACAGTCATGTACACCAGTCAATTTAGGATTATTCAATATAGCTTTTACACTATTACTTAGATTACCACCAGCTTCAAGAAAATTTTGTAAAACACTAATTTTATTTTCTAATTCTAACTGCTTTTTATTTTGATAACCTAATTCTCGTTGAGATTTATCTATTTTATCTTGAATTTGCTTTCTAGTTGATTGTTGTCCTAAAAAATTATCGTTTAGTTTTTTTAAGTTATCACTATCGTAATTAATTTCTTGTTCTAGTAAATCTATATCGTTTTCTAATTTTAGTTGGCTTTCTCTAAGTGAAGCTATCATCTCATGTACTTTACTATCACTAGCACTATACTTACTTCTTTCCTGTAAGATATTCTTTTCACCATTAATTTTTTCTTCTTGTTTAGTAAATTCTAAAAGTTTATCATTACAAGCAGTAAGTTCCCTTTCTATAGATAATAAATGAACTTTTTCTTTATCAATCAAGGCATCATCACTACTATGTACCGTAGAAAGACTAAGTATTTCCTGATTTAATTCTTCAATTTTCTTTTTAGAAGACTGATACCTTTCATTAATTATTTCTATTTCATAAGCTAAAAGTGCTACTTCAATTTTTTCTAAAGCTTGTTTATTTTCTAAGTATTCTCTAGCCTTTTTGCTTTGAATTTCAAGTGGTTTTATTTGTATTTCTAGTTCATGAATAATATCCTCTACACGATCTAAGTTATTATGAGTTCTATCTAATTTACGTAATGCTTCTTCTTTACGCTTTTTATATTTTAATACTCCAGCTGCTTCTTCAAATATAACTCTTCTATCATATGAAGAACTACTAAGTATTTTTTGAACTTCACCTTGTGAAATAATATTAAATGATTCTTTTCCAATACCACTATCAAGTAGTAGATCTGTAATATCTTTTAGGCGGCACTTTTCTCCATTAAGAAAGTATTCATTCTCACCAGTACGATAGACTCTTCTTTTAATAGCTACCTCTGTATATGGTATTTGTAAATAATGATCACTATTATCAAATACTAAAGAAACACTAGCTACATTTAGTGGATTACGGCTTTTACTACCAGAGAATATAACATCACTCATAGCTCCATCACCACGTAAACTTTTAACTGACTGTTCTCCTAAAACCCAACGTACTGCATCAACAACATTACTTTTACCACTACCATTAGGCCCAACAATACATGTAATATTATTATCTAAATGAATATCAATTTTATCAGCAAAAGATTTAAAACCTGACGCTTGTATTTCTTTTAAGTACATTTTATCACTACCATTCTACTAGTAAATTATACTATATATAAGGTTTTGAAACAAGAAAAAGTATTCTAATATCAAGATAAATTATGTGATAAAAGAAACAAAATAATAATGAAATAATAACAGAAGAATTCAAACTACATTATAACGCTGAAGCGGTCAAAAAAAAAAAAAAAAAAAAGAGAATTCTATCAAGAAAGAATCTTATCAACATGGACTAGATGATGATATAACTCAAAAAATTGAACAAGGAATTGAACAAGGCTCTAAACAAGAAAAAAGAAGACATATATTACCATATATTAGAGGGAGGCACTCTTACAATGGTAATAAAGAAAAACTAAAGGTTGTTGAAACATACACTCAATATTTATAATAATTTTGCCTCCACTTTAAATATACTAAGAAAGTTTCAAGTTTTCTCACATTAATTTAAATTTTTTATATTTTTTTACTTTGATATCTTAAGATAGTTACGCTATTTTCTTTATTTCATCAACAGTTAAGCCGGTAATTCTAGATACTCTATCAACACTATCGCCATCTTTTATCATGGCTTTGGCTATTTCTTTGGATTTTTGTATTGAGCCTTCTTCACGTCCTTCTCTTAATCCAGCAGCTCTAGCTCTTTTCTTTTCACCATTAATTATCCCTTGATCTATCCT
>CAKPSO010000011.1 GCA_934183185.1 uncultured Bacilli bacterium
TCTTTATCAGCATCTAGAATTGCTATTAGTGATACTTCAGGAATATCTATACCTTCTCTTAAAAGGTTAATACCAACTACTACATCATATTTACCTACTCTTAAGTCATGAATAATTTGTAATCTTTCTAAGGTTTTAATCTCCGTATGGAGATAAGCTACTTTTATATCAACATCTTTTAAGTAATTAGTTAATTCTTCTGCCATTCTTATTGTTAAGGTTGTAATTAATACTCTTTCATTTTTTTCTTTACGGATTCTTATTTCTTCTATTAAATTATCTATTTGTCCTTCTTGTCCTCTTACTTCAATAGTAGGATCTAGTAAACCAGTAGGTCTAATGATTTGTTCTACATACTCGCCATTTGTCTTAGAAAGTTCATAATCACCTGGTGTAGCTGATACATAAATAGCTTGATTAATTTTCTTTTCAAACTCTTCATATTTTAATGGTCTATTATCTAAAGCACTAGGCAAACGAAAACCATAATCAACAAGATTCATTTTTCTAGCCCTATCACCATTATACATTCCTCTTACTTGTGGTAGGGTGACATGCGATTCATCTACCATTAGTAAATAATCATTTGGAAAGAAATCCATTAAAGTAGTTGGTGTTTCCCCTTTATTTCTACCAGCCATGGGAGCAGAATAGTTTTCAATTCCATGACAAAAACCAGTCTCTTCTAACATTTCAATATCATAATTAGTTCTTTGTTCTAATCTTTCAGCAGCTAATAATTTATTTTCTGCTTTTAATTCGGTTAATCGTTCCGCAAGTTCACTTTTTATTCTCTTAATTGCAGCTTTTAATTTATCATCACTAACTACAAAGTGACTAGCTGGAAAGATACTTATTGTCTTTTTATTAGTAATAACCGCTCCTGTTAAAACATCTATTTCACTAATTCTATCTATTTCGTTACCAAAAAACTCGATTCGGTAACCAGTTTTATCTTGATTAACAGGAATTATCTCTACTATATCACCTCTAACTCTAAAAGTTCCTCGATGAAAATCATAGTCATTTCTTTCAAATTGCATTTCTACAAGTTTAGCAAGTACCTTATCTCTTTCTAGTTCATCAGTTACACTAAGAGTTAACATTTTATTCTTATATTCTTCTACTTCTCCAATACCATATATACATGATACTGATGCTACTACTATTGTATCTCGATAAGTTAAAAGAGAAGATGTTGCCTCATGTCTTAACTCATCTATCTCATCATTTATAGATGAATCTTTTTCTATATAAGTATCAGTACTTGGAACATATGCTTCCGGTTGGTAATAATCATAATATGAAACAAAGTAACAAACATGATTATTAGGAAATAACTCCTTCATTTCAGCATATAATTGACCAGCTAAAGTCTTATTATGAGCAAGTATCAAAGTTGGTTTATTAGTTCTTTTAATAACATTAGCCATAGTAAAGGTTTTACCTGTACCAGTTGCTCCTAATAATACCTGTTCTTTTTTACCTTTTTCTATACCATCAACTAATTTTTCAATTGCTTCTGGTTGATCTCCACTTGGTTTATATTTACTAACTAATTCAAACATTTTTACCTCCGCTCATTTATATCGTATATTTTTATTATAAACAATTAATCAAATTTTTTTCACTTGTTTTAATTATCTCTATTATAATTACCAAATATACGTTCGTCAATGTTTTTTTGTAAAAGAAAAAGAAAATCACTAAATTCTCTTTTCTTTCTTACTAGCATTTATTCTTTCATTAATTTCTTTCATCTTAGCTTCATTTAGTTCAAAATGTTGCCAATCGCAAGAAAATTCATCACTCTGCAATGGCCAAATACCACCACACTCATAACCAACCGATGCAAACACCTTACAGATTGTGTCATCTAGAGTAATTATATGGGGATTATGTTTAGCTTTTTCTTCTCTATCAATAAGTAAATTCTTTTCATAGTCTGTCAATAAACTATCATCAAAACTACCATCCTTATTTCTTGGAGTATAAGGATTATCTAGTGGATTGATATCAATAGCAAGTCCTAAAGCGTGCTTTGACAAGTTAGTTTGATTAGGTATTTTTCTATAACAAAAAGAACTACTATTATTATGAGAAATACTATTTCTATCACTTTTAATTGCACTTTCCACCCAAAAGTCATCTATTAACCGCATAGAATTAATCTGATATTTTAACATAAATAAGGAAGAAAATACTTCTCTTACTTCATCAAGAATAACTTTATTAACTATCATTTCCCCTACTACTACATCATCATCATAATTATAATGTAACATTTTTATATAAGTTAAATCCCTCAAAGAAATATCATCATTTTTTTGATAACTCTTACAATTTATTCTTTCATATACATCATCATTTTCTACTATATCTTTATTCTCAAAAAGGAAATCAGAACAATTAATTTTTTGACCAACTTTTGTATTTTCTAACATAATATCAATCCCTCTTAATTATATGCTTTACTTTAGCTCAATAGTAATAGAATCAATATCTGGATTGAATTCTCTATAGGTAACTCCACATTCATCAAACAATCTTCTAGAAGCTATACAACTATCAGTATCTTTATATTTATTATCTAAATAAATAATTTCTTTTATACCAGATTGAATTATTGACTTAGCACATTCATTACAAGGAAAAAGTGAAGCATAAAGTTTGGAACCTTCTAAGTCTCTTTTGTTTCCTCGAAAATTTAAAATAGCATTTAATTCTGCATGACAAACATACATATATTTAGTATCTACTGGCTTTCCATCTCTTTCCCAAGGAAAATCACTATCATGAAATCCATTAGGTGCCCCGTTATAACCAATTGATAAAATTCTATTATCATTACTTACAATACAAGCACCTACCTGTGTTGATGGATCTTTACTTCTTAAAGCTGATAATTTAGCAATACTCATAAAATAACTATCCCATGAGATATAATCTTTTCTATACATATCTATCACTTCCTAATTCTTTTATACATTTTTTTATTTTTAGACTTAACTACCACTTGATAATTTTTATCAGTCTTCAGATAATTATACAAGAAATAACTATCTTTTCCAACTACTAAGTAATCAAAATCATATTTCTCTAAGAATTTAGCTATATCAGTTTTTCCATAATAAACACTAAAATATTCATCTAATATATCTTCTTTTTTATTATTACTCTTTAAAAATATTTCTGCTCTTCCATCTATATAGGGATGATAACCACTAAATTCAAAATAAGAGCCATCATTATAACCAGCATATAGCTTTATCTGTTTATTAGCATTTTTATCAAGATAATTAATATACTTTTGATTGATATTTTTTAAGATATAACTACCATTATAAGTGTTCATAGAGATAGTTAAAACTATCATAGCTATAAATAAGATATATAACTTAACAGGTATTTTTTCTTCTTTTCCATCCTGAAACGGTAAATAAATACTAAGGAAAGGAAGAGCACACACATAAAATATACTAATATTTCTAAAATTACAAAGTGCCATATAAGTAGTACCTAATATTAATAATAACTGACTAGCTTCTATTTTTTTATTCTTATGATAAATAATTCCAATTAAAAGGATAAAAAATGTTCCAATAAAACAATAATTAGCAAGTGTTAAAGGTTCCATTGTAGTAAAGGAATGCATTTCAATAACTTCTCTATTTATCAAATCAACTCCATAACTAGTTAGTGAATAAAACATATTCTTTATACCATATGGATTTAAGATGCCAACTAAGAATGATAATAAAACCATAAGTACTAATTTAACTATTCTCTTATCTTTCTTCTTAATAAATAATAAAGTAAATTCAAAGATAAAAGGCATAGTAAGTATAAATAAACATAACCACATAGAAGCATGAAAATTAACCAGTAATAGCGATATTAAAGGTAATAAATAAATAGATTTACTATTCTTTTTAAGATACAACTCTAGTATATATATAGTTATTATAAATAATAGTAAACTATAAATCTGTGGTCTTGGTATTATAAAAAAACTTTGTAATAAAATATCTATTATACAAGTGGTTATTACAGAAGAAAATACTTTATTATCACTTAATAACATACATAGTTTATATAAGAAGAAGACAATTAAAGCATTTATAATAAATACTAATAAAAATAATCCTACCCCTCCTAGTAATTTATAAACTTGATAAAAAGATAAAGCTGACAACCACTGTTGCATTACAAAAGAAAAGTTTTCATGCATTGATAAGAAATCATATTTAGGAAAACCACTTGTTACTATTTTTTTACCATATGATAATAAGAACCAGATATCGCTTTCCTTTCCAATATTTATTTTTGTTACTAAAAAAAGAGGAAATATAAAATATAGATAACTAAGCCACTTACTTGGTTTATATTTTTTTAACATCTTAATACCTACTTTCTAATATAGAGATAAGTCTCATCAACTGTTACTACTTTTTGATAGTTTTTATTGTTTTTTAAATAGTTATATAACATTTCATTTCTATTAACAACCAAATGTGTAAATTTATACTTATCTAAAAATTTTTCCACATCTAATATTCCAAATGACATATTATAATACTCTAACATAATATCTTCTTTATGATTATTAGCTTTTACAAATACTTCTACTCTTCCATCCATATAAGGATGATAACCACTAAGCTCATAATAAGATCCATTATCATTATTAGCATATAGTTTTATATCTTTTTTGGCATTTTTATCTAAGTATTCTATTATTTTCTTATTAGGATTTACTAGATTATATTTTCCATCCATAGTATTATAACCAATTAATATTAAAAGACAAATTATAACTACTATGTAAAGTTTTTTAGGTATAAACTTACTTTTTCCATCACTAAAAGGTAGATAGATACTAAAAAATGGTAAAATACAAATATAGAATAAAGTTACATTTCGAAAATTACATAATACCATATAAAATATTCCAAACATTAATAATACTTGATGGACTGAATATTTCTTTTTGATAAACATACAAGCTAATAAGCCAAAGAATAAGCTTAATACTATATAATTAGTAGGAGCTAATACTCCTTTTAAAGTGAATGGTGACATTTCCATAACCATTTTATTTATAGTATCTACTCCATAACTAGTTAGAGAATAAGTCATTGCTTTTAATCCATAAGGATTTAGAAAGCCTACTATAATAGAGAAGAAAACAACTTGTAATAATTTAAACACTTTTTTATCTTTCTTCTTTAAGTAGTTATAACTAAATTCAACTAAATAAGGTAGCATAAGTATAAATAAACAAGGCCACATAGAAGCATGAAGATTAACTAGTAACAAAGAAAGAATTGGAATTAACCAAATAAATTTTGATTCTTTTTGCAAATATTTTTCTAAGATATAAAGTAATATTATAAATATTAGAAAAGTAAACATCTGTGGTCTTGGTGTTACAAAGTAAGTCATTAAAAGTATATCTATAATAGAACTAGTGATAACTGAACTAAATACTTTTTTATTACTTATAACCATACTTAATTTATAAAGAAAGTAAAGTATTAAAGAATTTAGTAAGAATACTAATATGTATATTCCAACTCCTCCTAATAATTTATAGGATAAGTAGTAAATTATGTCTGATAACCATTGTTGAACTACTAGGGAAAAATTATTATGCATAGATAGTATATCATGATGAGGTAAACCATTTGTTAGTGTATATTTACCGTATGAAAGAATAAACCAAATATCGCTTTCTTTACTTATCTTTATAGTAGTTGAAAGAAGAAGAGGAATAATAAAGTATAAATAACTAGTATATTTATTAGGTTTATATTTCATTTATTTTTCCTCATGATATGACTTATCTACATTAACATTCCATAATTTGTCTAAGTCATGTTCTTCATTATTAATCATTCTACCACATAACAATCCACTATAAATTGAGTGGTCCATATTATTATAGGAATGAGTACCATTTCTTCCAATACAATATAAATTATCTATATTATTTATATATTTTCTTACTTCATCTATATTTTTATAACTATCAAAATAAGCAGGATAAGCTTTCTTTACTCTTATTACAATACTATCTAATATCTTTCCTTCATAAAACTGCATAGACTTTAATTCTTCTTTAGCCATATTAACTATATCTTTATCTCTCATAGTCCAGAACTCATCATTTTCTTGACAAAAATATTCAAGACCCATCCAGATATTATTAACTGGATCTTTAACCATATATGGTGACCAGTTATTAAATATTTGTATTCTTCCTAACTTTACATTTTTATCTTGAACATAAATCCAATTATCATTAACACTACCATGAATAGTATTACTATCCTCTACTTTAAAACTAGGTACTAACAAGCCAACTGTTACAAAGTCACGATATGGTAAATTACTACTTATCTTAGTAATTTTTTTAGGGATATCATTCATACTTAATATTAAATCTTTCAAAGGCATAGAACTAACTAAAATATCACATTGATAATTTATATATTTATTATTCTTTAAATATATAATAGAAGTTATCTTTTCATTATTCTTCTTTATTTTTATAACTTTTGCATTTTTGATGATTTTACCACCTAGTTTTTTTACTTCATCTGCCAACGTTTCATATAACTGACCTGGTCCATATTTAGGATAATAAAATGATTCTATCAAAGATGTCTCTTTATTATTATTTTCAAAATGAAAGATTCGTTTAAAATAATCAATCATAACTTTACTAATAGAAATTCCTTTTACTCGTTGACTACCCCAACTAGAGTCTATTTCACAAGGTGTCTTACCCCAAACTTTAGTAGTATACCCTTCAAAAAACATGGAATATAATTTCTTACCAAAACGATTAATATAAAAGTTTTCTAAGTTAAATTCATCTAATTTATGAATAGTTGATTTTAAATAACTTACTCCACAAGAACAAGTAGTAGCAAATCCCATATTTTTAATAGTTTTAAAATTAAAATTAACTGGGTAATCAAAAAATTTATGATTGTAATAAATTCTACTTACTCTATTTCTAATAAGCATGACTGCATCGTCTTTTTCTGGATTTTTTCCTTTCTTAGGAAACTTTTTTTCTATATTTAAGATTTTATCATCATAAGCCGGTTTATTTTGAAGTGGTAATAATTCTAACCAAAGTTTTTTCACCTCTTCATTCTTAGTAAAGAAACGATGCCCTCCTATATCTATTCTATTACCTTTATAATTTACTGTTTTACTAATACCACCAACCATTTCTTCCTCTTCAAAAATTGTTACCTTAATATTTTTATTATTCTTTAATATTTCATAAGCACAAGAAAGTCCTGCTGGTCCTGCTCCTATAATTACTACATTTTTCATCTTATTTCCTCTCTTAATAAAAGTTTATCAAGCTTGGAAGAAATTGTCACTAAAAAAGAGCTAAATAATAGCTCTATTTTATAATTATTACTAGAAAGTATATCCACCATCAACGCCAATATTTTGAGAGGTGATATATCTTGCTTCATCAGTACATAAGAAAGCTGTCATATATGCTATATCTATTGGTTCTTGTGGTTTTCCATTAGGTGTTACATTGTTACAAGCATTCCATACTTTTTCACGAGTAGCATCTTCACTTCCAGCCATTTGATCAAGGATATCTTCCCACATACTTGTTCTAATAATTCCTGGACATACACAGTTAACATTAACATTATCTTTGGCAGCTTCTCTTCCTAAACTAGCGGTTAATGCCAATACTGCAGACTTAGTACAACTATAAACACTAAATCCAGCAGAACATGCCTTAGCTGCTATTGATGACATGTTAACAATCTTGCCATATTTATTAGCTCTCATAATACTTAAAGCTTCTCTACAAGAATAGATTGTTCCTTTAATATTAATATCAATTGTCTTATCAATATTTTCTAAACTTTCTTCAGTTAATTCACCAGTTAAACAAACACCAGCTGAGTTAACAACTATATCAACTGTACCCCATTCATCAACTATTTTTTTATACATTGAAGCAACTTGTTCATAATCAGTAACATCTACTTGATAGCTAATAGCATTAACACCATATTTTCTAATCTCTGTTGCTACTTCTTCACATCTTTCAGGTATTAAGTCTGCTACTAATACATCTGCTCCATTTTTAGCAAATAGTAAAGCACACTCTCTACCTAGACCACTTCCTCCTCCTGTAACAAGAGCTTTTTTTCCTCTAAAATTAAATTCCATATTGTATCCTCCTTAATATTAAGTTTAACACAATCTATAGAATTTACTAATGTTTTTAGATTTCAAATGTAAAATTTTGTCTACTTTAAAGTTATTTTATTAATGAATAAACTTTTTGTCTAATATCTGAATCACCACTACATATTTCATTATTTATTAATTTATACACAATATTTCTATTTTTCATTAAATTATAACTAGTTTCACTTAAAACCATATCGCGATAAATAAAATATATTTGTTTTAAATCAACTGTTTCAATAAAGCCTTTCTTAAAGTGTAAATTCATTTCTAAAGCAGTAGGTAGCGTTTGATTAATATCAGAAAGCGAAGGTACTACTATCTGTAATTTATTTTTTGAATCAATTTGTGTACTATATTTATGGGCATGGCCATGTAGTCTTATTATAGAAGCAGTTGGTTTTTTACTAAAATTATATATATGATGATATAAATCTATACTTTCATTTTTAATATTAATAGTATTAAGTAAGAAATTACCAATTATAATGTCATGTCTATAATTATTAGTATAATCAATGATTGATTTTGATTCATTATAAAAAGCATAGAAATCGTGATTACCACCAACTGCAAAAGTTAAAATATTCTTATCATGTGGATAATCTTTAACAAAATGATTCAGTTGTTTTTCTATAGTATTATATTCATCCTTGCATCTATTAGATGATGAATCAATCATATCACCTGCACATAAAATTATGTTTATACCATTCTTCACACAATAATTAAAGGCATTATCAACTAAATCTAATCGTTCTAATTTATTACCAAAGTGTAAATCGGATATTACTAACATCTTCATATCTTCTTCTTCATGTAAAGATAGTATATTTTTAGGGTTATCACTCAATCCATTGTATATAATATCGGATAAAGATGGTTTTTTATATGTTATTTGGCCATTACTATAATATTTCTTTTCGATGATTATTCCTTTATTCTTAAGAGTAAGTAGTCTATTATATAATTGCTTATTAGAAATATTTAATTCTTTACTTATATCATTACAAGTTCTACCTTCTTTAATAAGTCTTAATAATAATTCTTGATTTTCCGTCATAAAAACCCCTCACTTTGTTAGTTATTATAAATAAAGAAAAGAAAAAAGACAAGAATTTTCTTATCTTTCTGTCCACCAAGCCCTAAGAGCAGATGGGAAACCAATATATTGTCTTGGATTAATAGTACTTTTTTCATAAGCATAATAACTACTACATCCTCCTCCAACATTCCAATCACAACTTGTAACTTCTAAGTGTAGGTGTGCTGCAGTTGAACAACCACTATTACCCATTCTACCAATCATCGTACCTGTATTAACTTGCATTCCTTCACGGATATTTCCATAACTACTTAAGTGTGCATAAGTTGAATAAATATATCTACCATTTACTAAGTGTCTTATTTTAACAACTTTAGCATTTCCGTTACAACCATAAGGACACCAGTTACCACTAGTACATGAATCACTATATATTTTAAAGATAACACCATCTGCTATTGGATAAATCGGAATAGTTCTATCATTTGAATTAGATAAATCAATTCCTAAGTGTCCTCCATAGCCACCCCAGTTTTGCGTAACATAACCACTAGTCATTGGTCTAAAGAAACCATTTACTGATGGAGGAACAGGAATATTACTTCCACCAGCACTACTACCTCTATGAGCTCTATCATATCTATATTGACAAGCATAAATATCTTCACTTGGTCCACAACCTAACTTTTTATAGTAAGCTAGATTGGCTTTAGCAGCTTTTAACTGTTCTTGAACTGATGGCATAGATTCTCTAATAGATTTAGTATCAGCATTAATTCTTTCTTTTTCACTTTCAAGCTTGGCTTTAAGTGATTTTAATTCTTCTTTCTTAGAAGCTAATTCAGCTGACTTAGCTTTATTTGTTTTAATTAATTCATCTAATTCATTCATTACTTTTTGATTATACTCTGTTAATTGTTCTACTACACTTAATCTATAAACCATTTCTGTAACGCTTTCTGCTCCAAAAACATATTCCATATAAGCATTATTACCATTACTTACTTGTAAATACTGAAATAGTTGTTTACTCTCTTCTGTTTTCTTTTCTATTTCAGCATTAGACTTATCTATCTCATCTTGTAGGCTTTTCATAGATACTTCTAAATCACTTATTTGTTTTTCATAAGTAGCTATATTTTTCTTAATTTCTGCTACTTCTTGATCATTTTTAGCAATCTTTGCTTCTTTCTCTTCTAATTGTTTTGCATAAGAATTTACCTCATTTTCAAATTCTTTTATGGTTTTAGCATCTACTTTAAAAGGTAGTAAGCAAAGAGATATTAATAATAAGACAGTTATTTTTCTTCTATTCATACTACACCTTTAAATACTTTCTTACAGCAGAAGATGAACCTATCATACCTACTAATATTCCTATTACAAGTATTATTCCTGATACCATATAAATAAATGGTTCTGGTTCTACTAATCTAATAATTTCTGTATATAAGTAACCATGTAAGTGATTATAAAGGGCTACATAACCAAAGCATACTCCTAGTATTGGTAAAATTGCTCCAAGACAACCTAGTATCATTCCTTCTACAATAAATGGTGTTTTAATAGCTACATTACTAGCTCCAACAAGTCTCATAATTGATATTTCTCTTTTTCTTGAGAAGATTGTTAGTTTAATAGTGTTAACAATTAGAAAAACTGTTACTAAAATTAAGGCAATAACTACACCATAAGCTCCTTTTTCTACTACACTAAACATACTAATCATCTTATCAACCCAAGCTTCACCATAATTAACAACACTTACTTGTTCCATTTTCTTAATTTTTTCAGCTGTAGTTTTAATCTTCTCTACATCTTTTACTTTTACTTGAAATGTATCCTTTAAAGGATTATCATTGTCTTTCCAAGTAGACATTACCTCGTTAAATACTTCATTTTCTTTTCGCATTTCTTCTTTGACAGCATTTTTACTTTGATAAGTTAAACTTTCAACATTATCCATTTTTTCTAGTTTATTTTGTACATCTTTTACCTGCTCTTCTGTAGCATTATTATTTAGAAAGACAACTATTGTTAAGTCTTTTTCCATCTCCTTAGTAAAGTTTTCTACATTAAATGTTAAAATGATAGCTACTGCTACTATAAGTAAGGTTATTATAATACAAGAGATAGAAGCTAGTGATAGAGAAAAGTTACGAAAGACTGATTTAAAGGCATCTCTAATACTTCTACCTAACATTCTAAAGAATTTCATTCTTCATACTCCCCTTTCTCTACATGTTTTACTAAATGTCCATCTTTTAAAACTATTACTTCCTTTTGCATTCTATTAACAATATCTTTATCATGAGTTGCCATAATAATAGTTGTTCCACAGGACTTGTTAATTTCTTCTAGTACTTGCATAATTTCCATACTCATATCAGGGTCTAAGTTACCAGTAGGTTCATCACAAAGTAAAAGTTTAGGTTCATTTACAATGGCTCTTGCTATAGCAACACGTTGTTGTTCTCCACCTGATAATTGATCTGGATAGTTATGAATCTTATGTTTTAATCCAACTAATTCTATTGCTTTTAGTGTTTTCTTTCTGATTTCATCACGTTTAGCTCCTAAAACTTCCATAGTAAAAGCAACATTTTCATAAACTGTAGACTTAGGTAATAAACGGTAATCTTGAAATACTATTCCTAATTTTCTTCTTAGTTTATATACTTTTTTATTTCTAAGTTTTAAAACATTAAGTCCTCCGACAATTATTTCTCCTTTTGTTGGTTTCTCTTCACGATATAACATCTTTATAAATGTACTCTTTCCACTTCCACTTCCACCTATTACAAAGACAAAAGATCCTTTTTTTATTGAAAGAGATAAGTCATAAATTGCTGTTACACCATTTTTGTATTGTTTGGTTACATTTTTTATTCTAATTAATTCCATCTTATCCCACCTTCGTATTCAATTAACATTTTAGCATAATTAGACATTTTTTGATAGAGTTAATTATTACCATGCACAAAAAAGCATCAAAATCTTTAATTTTGACACTCTTAGTTAGTAATTATACATAGACATTTATCTTTTCTTAGAATTTTATCCATTACTATTTTACTTATTATTAGGATAAAACTAGCATATAAGACTTTAGTAAAAGTAAAGTATACTCCACCAAGTACTACTATTATCATATTAATAATTAATGTGGTATTACTAAGAGGAATTTTAAAGTACTTATAAAATATTTGACTAATAATATTAATTCCTCCGTTACTAAATCCTACTTTATACATAAAACCATTGCTTATTCCTAATGATATACCAATTATTAGACAACTTAGAAGTAAGTCAGAGGTATCTACGGTAATAATTTTAGTAACAGGTGATGTTATTGATACAAAAAATGGATAAATAAATGTTGCTAAAAGACTTGCTATTGTCTGTTCTTTAGATAAGAGGATTGTACTTAGAAAAAGACAAATACTACTTCCTATAAAGATAACTATGGATGGTGATACTTTTATTAGATAATTAACAATAATTGCTATACCATTCATTCCCCCAGTTACTAATTTAATTGGATATAAAAATAGGTTAAAAACAATGCTAGAAAAAAAGAGACAGATTATTAATACTCCATAACGATATAGAATATTCTTCATCTATTCTCCCCCAAATACTTGATAAGCATCTGTTACTACAAAGAAAGCATCTGGATCTATTAGATGAATTCCTTCTTTGAATCTATAATACTCTTTAGTTGGTATAACACTCATTAAGACATTTTGATCTTTATCTTTATAACCACCAGTTGCTTCAAATTTAGTAACTCCATGTTTCATTTCCTTTAAGATATATTCTTTAACTTCCTTATCTTTTTTAGTTATTATATAAAACGCTTTAGCATCACTTATTCCTAGTAGTACTCTATCCATTGCCCAAGTAACTAGATATAAAACTATTAAGGCATACATTAATTTATTAAAACCAAAGGCAAAGAATCCTAGTAAAACTATTGTTCCATCAGTAAATATCATTGCTTGTCCCATACCTATTTTTAGTTTTTTAGATATAATCATATTTAAAATATCAGTTCCTCCAGTAGAAAATCCAGCTTTAAAAATAAGTCCTGCTCCAACTCCTTGAAGTAGTCCCCCAAAGATTGCTACTAAAAGCATCTCACTTTGATTAAAACTAACATATTTAGATAAAAAACTAGTTAGATTTACAAAAATAGGAAATAAGATTGAACCTAAAATACTTAATTTTGTTTTATCTTTTCCAAGAAAAATAAAAGATAGTACTAGTAAAAATATGTTAGCTATTAATATTACATAAGATTGATTAAATTTAAAGAAATAGTTTAAGACGATTGATAGACCACTTACGCCTCCTGCTACTATGTTATTAGGTGAATAAAATAAATTAAATGCAAGAGCTACTAGTAAACAACCAAAGATAAATTGTGTATATCTTTTTATTTTACTATGCTGATAAATATTATTAACAATTGCCTTGGGATTCATTTTTTGCTCCTTTCAAATATGCTTCCATAAATGGAGTTAAGTCACCATCTAAAACCTTAGTTACGTTACTTGTCTCATATGATGTTCTATGATCTTTTACCATTGAATATGGATGCATTACATAACTTCTTATTTGTGAACCAAACTCTATATTCATTTGTTCTCCTTTTTCTTTTGCTAGTTCTTGTTCTTTTTTCTGTTGTTCTAATACATAAAGCTTAGACTTTAGAACCTGTAGAGCTGTTTCTTTATTTTGAATTTGACTTCTTTCGTTCTGACAAGTTACTACTATACCAGTAGGAAGATGAGTTACTCTTACGGCACTATCCGTGGTATTTACTCCTTGTCCTCCTGCTCCAGTTGAACGATATACATCTATTCTTATGTCCTTTTCATCTATATTTATATCTATATTTTTATCTATTTCTGGAGTAACATCAACACTTGCAAAGGATGTATGACGTCTATTGGAAGAATCAAATGGAGATAACCTAACTAAACGATGAACACCTTTTTCTTCTTTTAAATAGCCATAAGCATAACTACCATCTACTTTGAAAGAAACACTTTTAATACCAGCTTCTTCTCCTGCTTGATAATTGTATAACGTTACTTTATAACCTTGTCTTTCACAGTATCTTAAATACATTCTATATAACATTTCTGCCCAGTCACAAGCTTCTGTTCCACCAGCTCCTGAATGAATATCAATAGTACAAGAATTAGTATCATATTCACTATCAAATAGCAAGTATATTTCAAATTGTTCTACTTCTTCTTTTAATTTATCATAATCTTTTATTAATGTCTCTTCTAATTCATTATCTGGTTCTAGGGATAATAGTTCTATTAAATCTAGAGCATTCTTAGTATCTCCTTTATATGAAATTATATTCTCTAAAATTGCATTTATGTTGCTAAGCTTAGAGAAAACGCTTTCTCTTAATTCTTTATTATCCCAGAATCCTTCTTCTAACTGTTTCTTTTCTAATTCTTCTTTTTCTTTTACTTTCTTATCACAGTCAAAGTAACCTCCAAAGTTCTGCTAATTTTTTATCAATCTTTTCATAATTTCTTTTTAATTCTGATAGTTCCATAATAATCCCTCTTTCTATTCACATTTTAACAAATTATTTTTTATTAATCAATTATGTGTATAAATTAGTAATTACTGCATAATATATTAGTGGGAAGGGTTCACGAATTTAGTGAAGATTCCCATTATATATAGATGATACTATTAAGTATCAAAAAAACAATGTAATCAAAGCGATTAGATTGTTTTTTCTTTTATTTTAGCTTTCTCAGTAGCTGATACTAATGATAAATCACTACCAAGAGATGCTATTATATCTTCTTTTTTTAATGATGCTAATCTTTTTTGTAATAAATCACATTCTTCTCTAGTTTCTGTTTGTGTATAAAGTTTTAGAGAAGGTAATAATATAATTGGTTCTTTACAAATTCCTACTGTTCTTTTTAAATAGTCTAGCTGAAAGTTTTCTTTTACTTCATCAATTATTCTTAGGGCAGGTAGTAATAGTCCTGTACTTTTATAATATTCATCTTTAGCGAGTTTTTCAATAAACTTTACTTGTCTTTCACTTTTAGAACTATTAATAGAATCAGCTGCCATTAATAATTGTTCTTTATTTAAGTCTTCTTGATCATATAATAATTCACTTATCCCTCTAGCTTGATACTCTTCTTTACTATTTAAAACTTTACTAGCTAGTTCTAATGATATATCTTCTTTTATAGCTTCACTATTTAATAAGATATTTCGTTCTGCTATTCTTTGATAACTTTCTTTTGACTTTTTTAATATTATTAGTGACTCTTCTACTTCATTATTCTTATGAATACTAGAACTACACATAACATCTCTCATACAATTAAGTAATACATCATCATTTGTTCTTGATAAGATAAAGGAATAGTATAAAATCTCTTCTTTTGATAAGAATGAATAACATAATAGTTTTCTTAAACCTTTAGAGTATCTATTGGTTATTAAGTATTTTAATTCTTCTTTAGTAAATTTTCCTTCTTGTATAGTACTAACTGACATTAATTCTAAGATTCTTTCTATCTGTTTTTTATCAGTTGTTTCACCAAGTAATGTTACTGCTAACATATCCTCTTTAGATAACTTAACATCATATCCCATATTCTTTAATTTTTCTTCTACTTCTTTTATCACTTTAAACCTCCAAATATTACTAGAAATACTATAACACATATTTAACTAATTATTAATTGTATTATCAAAAAATGACCAATTGTTGAACTAGCCATTAGTTTTTGTTAATACTTTTTGGTATGCCGTAGTTTCTCCCTCTTTTACACAATCAACAAAGAATTTATTTCTCATTTTATAATATCCCTGCCAATCATTTCTTTTATTAGTTTTTATAACAGTATGTTCACTTTCAAAATCTAATTGACTTGATGGCATAATACAGTTATGCATTTTTTCATTTTCTAAATTGACATATAACAAGAAATTATCTTTTACACTAGGAGTAGTACCAAAAGTATCTAAATATTCTTCTAAAGTATATTTACCAATTAAAAACCAAATATCATTAGTTTCTTGTATAACACCTTGCGTATATTTTCCAAGTTCATGAATTGCAATTTCTTTATCATTGTTTAAACTTAAACCATTTTCTAACTCTTCTTTTAAATGCAATAAATGAATATATCTTTTAACTTTAGGATTTTTTTCTAGTTCCTGCATTTCCTCAAAGTTTGATCTAATTATTTCTTTTATATCTTCTATATCTAATCTTAAATTTTCTAAAATTTATTGTTCCATTTTATTCCCCCAATCTATAAGTCTATAAAAAAAGTAACTCAATACACTAATATACTTTAAAAGAACCATTTATATGTATAGATGGCATAATAATTATATAATTTTTTCTTTTTTATCACAAGTTATTTTTTTATTTTATCTTAGAAAAAAAGCAAAAACGATACATATTTTATAAGCTATGTATCATTTCTATAATTATATTTTTTCAAACAAATATACATTTTCAGGTAATTTTAGTTTTTCAAATACTCTTTGTTTTATTAATTTTCCACCCATATGTTTATAGAATTCATTTGTAGGATTAGCTGCTAAACAACCTACTATCATCTTTGTAAATCCCATATTTTTTTATTCTTTAATTGCCATAGCAAATAGCTTTCTACCATAACCCTGTCCTTTATAATCATTTATCAAGTATAAAGCATACAACTCTCCACAATCATTATATTCAGCATCATCAGATACATCTACATTAATAAATCCTACTATTTCATTATTTACTTCAAGAACATATTGATGATTAATATTCTTATCAAGTTCTTTATAGAAATTATTTGATCTTTCTTGTTCGTTTAAATAAAGATTATCTAAAAATTCATCATTTACTATACCTCTATAAGTTTCATTCCATGCAGTCGTTACTATTCTTGCTACAGAAAAGCAGTCACTCTTTTTCATTTTTCTTATAATATAGTCCATATTTATCTCCTTTACTATATAATGATTATTCTTAAATATTGTTATTTTAATTACTGTTTATTAGTTTTACTTAATACTTTTGAAAGCTTTAAATATGTAGTATCTTCTGACTTATTAAATAGTATTTGTTTTTCTTTTTCACTAAATAGATAATCAAGTCTTTTCAAGTTACTATATCCAATATCACCAACTTTTTTATAAATAATTGTTTTTTCAATATATTTGCTAATTCTATATTAGTAATATCTTAGCTTAAGCTTTTCTGATATTATGAGTCATTCTGAATAAAAATCAACATTACAATATATCTTTTTGTTACTTTCCCCTAACTCTTTTAATGATAAATGTGTATTCAAGTTTATCTAAACATTACCTTTAGTCTTAATATATTTATTAGTTTTAACTATAGAATTAAAATTTTTTAAAAATATAAAACTCATATATAAGGTTATAAATATTGACAATAAAAATATAATGACATTAACATACCAGTAATTACCTACATCTATTAAATAACTAAAAAATATATTTTTTGAATATAATATTAAAAAAATAAGAGAATAATTAATAATATCAATGAGTATCTTTATAAAGTGACCATTTATTGTATCAAATATAACTATAGGTAAGAATAATATAATAACATTTATAATTGTAAATTCATTTATAAATAAGGAAACAATTACAATAAAATATTCTAGCAATAATAAAGAAATACTAATTATATCTTTATTATTTAATTCAATAAATAATCCATAAAACTTAATATTATTTTTATTAATTCCTTTTCTTATATTTTTTCTAAACGTTAAGAAAATAATTGTTATAAATATTGGAAAAACTATTGCAAAAGGAATTAACCTAATCATTTCATACATAAATTCATCAAACATATTTATTCTCCGTCTATAATAACATTAAATTCATTATTTGAATTTACATAATAGGCATCTACATTTTTATATTCTATAATACTGTTATTTATTTCTATAGAAAAATCACCATTAATTCTTCCCATAATAGCTACATAGTCTTTTAAAATTAATAAATTATAATCTTTACTCTTTATTCTAATGGCACTTACACCATCTATTTTCCTTAATCCTTTTTTTAATGTAAATATCTTAACTATCATAAATTTAATTCCTTTAGAGTACCAATATATAAAAATTTAGATTCATCTACACTATCATATTTACCTGAAAGTACTGCTTCTACATCATCCAAAGCATCTTCTATTTTTACGAATTTACCAGGTATATTTGTATAATCTTGAGCCACAAACATTGGTTGAGTAAAATAATTTCTTAACTTTCTTGATCTATAAAATATTAATTTATCCTCTTGACTTAATTCATCTATTCCAAGAACTGCTATAATTTCTTCTAATTTTTCATATCGTGTTAAATACTGAAGTACCTTCTGGACTAAATCATAATGCCTTTGGCCAACTTTTTCTACATCAATTAATTTAGATGATGTTTTAAATACATTAATTGCGGGATAAAGGCCTTTTTCTGCAACTTTTCTATCTAATACCACTTGTCCATCCATATGTGAAGTAATTGTTTGAACCGCTTCATCATTTAAATCATCTGCTGGAACATAAACCGCTTGAAATGAAGTGATTGAACCATGTTCTAGTGAATTAATTCTCTCTTCTACTTCTGATACATCACTTGCCATCGTAGTAGGATAACCATTTTCTACCGGTATTCTTTTTAATTCTGTAGAAATTTCACTTTTTGCTTGAACAAAACGATATATATTATCAATAAATAATAAGACATCTTGCTTTTTATTATCACGTAAATATTCAGCTAAAGTAAGACCAGAGTATACTGCTTTTGATCTAGACACTGGGTTATCTCCCATTTGTCCAAAAACAATACTTATTTTATCAAGTAAGTTAGATGATTTCATTTCATTATATAATTCTTTTCCTTCTCGTGAACGTTCACCTACACCTACAAATACAGCATTAGAGTTATGTGACATATATAAATTATTAATAAGTTCCTTTATAACAACCGTTTTTCCAACTCCTGCTCCACCAAGAAGTCCCATTTTAAATCCTTTGGATATGGGGGCAAAAAAGTCAATAACTTTAATTCCTGTAGGAAGTGTTGAATAATCAACTTTTAAGTTAGAAAGATTAATATCATTATTATAAATATTTTTCCTTTTAGGATTATTTATCATAGTACCATCTATTAAATCACCATAACTATTAAATACTTTACCAAGTATATTATCAGAATACTCAATAGTTAAACCATTACTATATTTGGTAACAGGAAGTCCTCTTTTTAAACCAATAACACTAGAAAGGGGAATAGCAGTAATTGTATTATTATTAATTTCCATTACTTCAAATTTATATATTTTATCCCCAGTACTTGTGGATAAAATATCTCCAATTTTAAAGTCCTGTGGAATTTCACAATAAATTTGAATATTAATATCAGAAATTGCAATTATTTTATTTATCACCCTAATCACCTCATAGTATTCTTATAATTATTAATTTGTTTCTTAAAAGAAGCTTCCTTCTTACTCTTAACTTCTTCTAATTTTTTTTCTTTTTCTATCTTATCTATCTTATCAATACTTTCCCTAGTAATTTTTTCTCTCATTACATTTTCAGATGCCCAACTATTACTTTCAAACACTTTTATTTGATAACATATTGCAATAGAAATCATCTTAGTAAGTAGTTCATTAACATCTGTTTCCATAACATAATCAACATCAAGATTAATATCTTTCTTATCTTCGATATTAATATCAAGAGGAAATAATTTTTTTCTTTCAAATCTTATATCATTAACATTATAATAATGATTAAATACTACATTTATTTCTTTTATTTTTTTGTTACTTATATAATCACTAATAATATCATCTATTTTATAATACTCATCTAAGAATTTATCTTTTTCTATTTTTAGTATTATTTTATCATCTATTTGTTGAAATAATTTCTTACCTATAACTATCTTATAAGCTTCTTTATCTTCTCTAACAGATTTTTGTAATAAGTAATTAAAATCTCCACAAAATCCTAAATCGTTACCAATATATATATTTAAAATAATCCCTTTATTATTTGTTAATAATAGTTTTTTATCTAATTTTAGGTTTTTATTATTGGTAATACTGTAAAGAAGTCTATTAATCTCATCTTCTACTCCAAAATATTTATTAGCTTCTCTTTTGGCCTTATCAACTCTAATCAAAGAATGAAAGTTCATTACTTGGACAATATTTTTTATATTAGCCATCTTGTCCTACTCCTAAACTGTTAAATCTTTCTTTAATTTTCTCAGGAGATAGAGGACTATATTTATATTGAAGTAATGACTCAAGTATTTTTTGACCTTTAAATAATTTATCTCTTAATTCTTGACTCATTTCATCTTCATTTGCAAGTTCATAAACTTGTCTAGTTTCCAAATAACTAAGTAATGTTCTTCTAACCTCTGCTCCCATAGCTTTCATCTCAGAACTTTGGACAGCTCCCCCTAAACGTGAAACAGAAAGTCCATAATCAATTGCCGGTTTTTCTCCTTTATTAAAAGAACTAGTTGATAATACTATCTGTCCATCAGTGATAGAAATAATGTTTGTAGAAATATAATCAGTAATATCCCCACTCTTAGTTTCCATTACAGGGAGTATTGTTATACTTGCCCCATTTTTATACTGACAACCCCGTTCTAAAAGTCTTGAATGGAAATAGAAAATATCAGATGGATAAGCATCTCTACCTGGACTTTTTCCAGAAATAAGACTAATTTCTCGATATGCATCGGCATGCTTTTTTAAATCATCTAATACAACAAGTACATCATATCCACTTGTCATATAATATTCGGCAACACTTAAGGCAAAATATGGGGTAAGTGTTAAAATAGAAGGTAAATCATCATAAAACGCTGTGATAATTATGGTATAATCTGTAGCATGCCTTTTTAATAACTCATAATAAATCTCTTTTACTTCTTTTTTAGTCTTACCTATAGCACAATAAATACAAATGACATTCTTATTCCTTTGATTAACAATAGTATCTAAACAAATCTGTGTCTTACCTGTTTTTTTATCACCAATAATTAATTGCCTTTGACCCTTACCAATAGGATAAATTAAATCAATTCCGGCAATACCAGTTTCAAGTGGTCTTTTTACATCTCCTCTATCCATTATAGGAATAGTATCCATCTCTATTGCTATCTTCTTGGTATTAGAAAACTTTTTATTAGATAACTTATCATTACCAAATAAATCAATTATTCTACCAATAGAATCATCTGAGTAGTCCCCCATAAATGTTTCATTAGTTTGATAAACTGTATCACCTATTTGAATATTTTCATGTTTTTCAAGAATTGCAATTACTACTTTATTAGGTTTAAGTTGGATGACATAGCCAATACCTTTATTATCTATATTAACTTTCTCATAAAATGTTACATCTTCAAATCCAACAACCTCTAGAATAAAGTCTTTAACACTAACTACTTTACCTACACCATAAACATTTTTTTTAGCATCTATTGAGTTTAACTTATTATCTAAAATACTATCAACATATTTATTACTATTTTTATCAGTAAAAGAAATGTTATTTTCTTCTTTACTTATATCTGATTCATTAGAGTCATCAAGCACTTCAATCTCCGTATCTTTTAAATTATCTAAAGAATCATTATTAAGTGTAATAATTTCCGGTTTTTCTTCTAGCATTGCAATCCCTCCTATATATCAACTAAGACTATAATCATATAAAACATTTTTATATATAATTTTTATACCTTTATATATCTTAGAATTATAAATAGTTTTTATTCTTTTATCTAAGTAATCATAATTTTCATTCTTATTTCCAACATATATGTATATATTAGGATCATATTTACCAATTTCAAAGTCTAGATAATTAATAAATTCTTCAATATTAAAGTCATCTTTTCCTAAAAAAAATTCATTATATATATCCTCATCTATAAGTATTAAATGTCTTCTTATATTACTTATAAAGTTACTATCATCGTTAATAACAATATTATAAATACCAATATCAGTAATATATTTTTTCATCTTAATCAATTTATCATAATGATGACTATCTTCATCCTTAACATTTTCCTTTATAAATCTTTTAATAATATCACATTGATTAATAGAAAATTTATCATCTACATGTTTCATTACACTAAATAAATTATCTATAACATAGTCATCTTTTTGATCTACATATATAACTGACGTTTCAAGATTTCTTTCTTTCTTTTCTTCCTCTTTATTCTCTTCTTTTAAAATCTTTGGTTCTTTTTCTAATACATCATTAGTATATTCTTGTGTCTTTAACGTAAAATAGACCTTGGCTTTTTCATTTATCTTTTTTACTTCATATTTTAGTAAAAAGAAGATAGAAAGAGTCATTAATATCAATACTAGTAATGTAATTACTATTGCAAGAGTCATATTATCCTATTAATGGATTAAAGAATAATAAGAAGAAAACAAATAAGAATAAGAATAGTAGAAATACAGAAGTAACAACTAGTATTGTCATAACACTTCTTACAACAATATCTTTAGTTTCTGGATTTCTTCCAACAGCCTCAGCCACTTTACTTGATAAGATACCTATACCTATACCAAGTCCTAAAAAAGCAAGACCTAACATAATTCCAATTGCAAATAATGTAGCAGAATATACACTTTCCATACTTTAACCTCCTATAAAACTATCTTTACATCTAATAACTTCACTAGTTCCATTATAAGACAATCTTTCAAGAGTAATCTCATTTAAGTACCCTAATCTATTATAACTAATTGTACCATTAAATCCACTAGATGACGATGCTTTTTTCATATTTATCTCATCACTACCTGCTTTTACTCCATCAATATACAAAACTGCTTGACCAATATCATATACATATTCACTATCTATTTTTAAGTTATAAGTAATATAATTTGAAGTTATTTTATTAATTTTTAAATTACACGAAGGACTCTTTGTCTTAACCGTAACTACGTCTTCTACTTTTTCTTCTTTATTAGAAGTTTCAGTATACCCAAAAGATATTGTATAAGAAGAATCCTTATTTAATTCACGGATAATATATTTAGTTTCATTTTTATTAACAAACATTCTATTAATATTACCATTATTATCATCTACTTGTAAAAATACACTCTGATATTCATTATTAGGGTCATACACACTATAATTAACAGTAATAGTTGTTACACTAGAAGTAACACTCTTTAGAGCAGCCCACTTACTAAAATCAAAGTATATTTCTCCTTTTTTAATAGTATCTTGAGTCTTGTCATTAATTCTATTAGCACTATTACTTAAATTATTTACACTGTTAATAACATTCTTTAAATAATTATCATAATAAGTATTATCAATTAAGTTATCTGTTTGATTATCATTATCGTTACTCTCAGTCTTATTTGTATTATCATCTTTTTTATAGTTATTTGTACTACCAATAATTTTCTTTAAATTAATTTTCTTATCATTATAAATTAATACTTCGTTTGCAATATCAAAACTCATAGTTGTACCTTTTAAAACTACTTGACCAATACTTTTAAGATTGACTTCATTATTAGCAAAAGTCGGATTTCCCTGTTTATCAAGTTCAATTATTATGTATCCACTAGTCTTAATAGTTTTATCTTCAGTTTTAATATCACTATCTACCATCAAATACTTTCTATCTTTTAATTTAAAAAATTTAGTAGGAGAAGCTTTGGGAATTTCAGTAACCCCAGTTAAAGCTTTTACATCACCGGTATTCATAATTTGATAAGCGTTACCATATAGATATAACTTATAATCACTTTGATTATATACGACGGGATTTTTACCAACTTTTGAAGAAACAGTTTTATTCTTTTCTTTTTGATATAGATAATAATTCCCATCAAATTTCTGTGCTAAATAACTATTAATATCAGTCTTTGCATAGTTCAAATCATCATCATAATATACACTACCAATGGCAACATCATACTTGTTATTATCAATATTTATAAATCTAAATATAAAATATATAAACAATGCAATAATACCAATGATTATAAATATAAATAATGAAAATATTCCTACATTGTTGGTTTTAACTTTTTTCATAAACTCCTCCTTTCGATTTTTTCAGCAATATCATTAATTTATTTAATAGATTAAACGATATTCTAATGTTGTTTCATCAATAATTTTACTACCTTTAAAGAATTGTACTGAAATGAAGTAAATTCCTTCATTAGTAATTGCTTCAGGGATAGAGAATAAATAATATTTGGTATCTCCTGTAGAAGTAGCTTGTGGTTTGAAATCAACCTCATTATCAACGCTATACCCATTATTATCATAAATGGAATATCTAATTGAAGTAATATCACTAAGTTTTGTAGAATCAAAGAATGTTAAATTGACACGTGTATTGTCAGATAAATCCGTATCAGCATAAACATTACCAATAGATATACCTTCATTATCACGAATTAAAGTAGAATAAGTTCTAGTTTCTGCTGTAAAATTAGTTGAACTATTATCATAATTAGCATTGTAGCCAATATATAAAACATATTTTTCACCTAAAGATACATTAGGTATAGTAAATTGTTGATTAATCACACTAATACTAAATGATTTATTTTTAACACTTTCCGGAGTAACATCACGACCATTAGCATCTAAAATGTAAATATTATAAACTCCATCTACTACGCTTTTAGCATAATCTTTGAAATTAACTCTAAATGTTAAATTATTATTACTAAAAGTATGAGAAATAGAAATGTATGGAGAATATAATTTAGCAAAATAGTAGTCAACATAAGAAGTTTCTAAAGCAAAGTCTGTTTCGTTTCCATCTATTGTTGTAGTAAGATATGGTTTAATATAAATTCTATATTTTTTACCTGTAATTACTCCCGTTCCGCTTAAATTAATATATTTAATCATTTGCTTTTTAAAAGCTATATCATTTTCTGTCTTAGTATCAATTAAAATATCATTTTCATGTGTATCATCAACAATTTCGTATATTTCGTATTTGATATAAGTATATCCAACAATTTCATCAAGATTATAACTAAGCTTTAAATATCTCTTATCATAAGACTTTGGACTATACACAACATTAGTATTACTAATCCCAACATTACCAATTGTTTTAAAATAATAATTTTTAGTAGTAGTTTGATCATCAACATCATATAACCTGGTTCTAGTATAACTAGCTCCATCATAAACATCTGCTAAAATTCTGATAAAATAGTTACTTTGTGGCATTAAACTCTCAAGTTTAACTGATTTATTATTGCTAAAGTCATCTACATTAAAAGTGTAAGTATCAACAAGTTTACTTTCACTAGCATCATCGTTAGTACTATAAAGTTCAATATAAATCTTATTATCTTTAATTCTATTATTTCCAGTACCATATAATTTCATATGAATATTAGCACTAACTAGTAATGCCTCAATTGAAGTATTACCTTTAGAGTCTAATAAACTAACAGCAGGAATAATAGAATTAAATGAGAATACATCACTATTTGCTATTTTAACTTCTTTTTTCTTCAAAGATTTAGGTGAATAATAAGTATAATTGGCACTTACTCCACTTTGATCAATTAACTGTTCAATATATGAGACTTTAGAAGAATCACCTTTACTATAAACTAATAATTTATCTGAATTACTATTAAATTTAAATGTCATATATTTATTAGCAGCACTAATATCGGTATCTATGGTGTTATTATTATACGAATAGTAATAAGCAGTAGAGTCTATACTACTTTGAATAGTTTGTAGAACATGATATTCTCCTTGGCTTTCAAATCCATAAACTCCAGAATCATAGTAAAAATAAATCTTAGTAGAAATAGACTCTCCCATTAAAGATTCTATCTCAGAATAATCTACAACAATATTACCATTATTTATTGTTAAGTCTTTTACTGTAATAGTTTTTGAAGAACCAATAAAATCTATATCTATTTTAGCAACTCTATTAAATAAATCTATTTTATTATTATAATCTAAGAAACTAATAACAACTCTGTTTGTATCTTTGAATAAATTTACTTCACCAAAATCAGGAGAAATAGCTCCTTCATAATATTGGGTAGTAAGTACTTTATTTTTTTGAAATGAAGTATCATTATTAATATACTCATATATTCCACTTATCTTAAACATACCAGAATTTTTAACAGAAAGATTAAGAGGTTTATAAGAATCAGTTTCTTCAATTTTAGTAGAAGATACTAGATTATTATCTATATAAGCAGTTAAAAATTGGTTTTGTAACGTATGATCTATATCACTGTACTTATATTTCCAAATATACTCAGTATCATTACTAGATGATGGATATAATTTAATATGTGGTTCTTGTTTTTCTGGACTAATTCCTTTGCTTCTTAAAGTTATTTCACCAGTAGGATAAGAGGTTTCTGCTTTACCATCAAAATCTAAATCAAGATCGGCAGTATACGTAAAATAGTATGATTCCCCACGTCTAAACTCATTTACTTCTGTACCAGGTAGTTTTCCATCATTACAATAAAATTCAACATAATTAATATCACCGGAAGCTGGTACTTCATATTTCTTAGTTGCTATAACGTTTCCATCAGCTGACCTTAATTGATAGTTAATACTCTTAGCATATTTCTTAGAATTATCATAGCCGGCTCTAATTTTATAGCCAATTATTGTTTCACCATCTAAATCATCTCTTTTATAAGGAGATGAAGCATCTTTATTTCTAATAACTTCAAAATCAATAGCATCATTAATATTATCTGGTGGATCAGGAACTACACCATTAGTCTTAACAGTAATAATATTATCTTTTATTGGTAAGGTATTTTTATAATCTGTATAATCATATGCCCCAGTTACTTCAATTGTATAATATTCAGAAGATAAATCACTGTTTTTAAGTCCAAATAAACTAGGCTCGATAGTGAATGAATTATCATAATATTCATCACGTAATGTTGAAACATACTCATCTAAGTTTCTATCAACTTTTTTGATTGATTTTTTTAATACTCCTGCGGTACTTTTTCCTTCATATAAATTAAATTGAATACCTGTTAAAGTATTTGCTTCTAACTCTGTATTTTCATTATTAGGAATTAATTGAGCATTAATTCGAAAAGAATAATCAATACTTGCTTCACTAACATTATATATTAGTTTAAACGGATTAGGATCTTCAGTCTTAACAATAACACTACCAACATGACAATTATCAATAGCTGGATTTCCATCTTGTAAGTCAACTTTGGCACTAACAGCAAAAGAATAAGTTTCATTACTTCTTAAGTTATTAACATCAATTGGTATATTTAAATTACCACTCGAAGTGATAGTTTTACTAACTCCAACAGAATCAGTATATGTAATAGTTATAACTGAACCATCATCCAAATTTATAGTATTACCATCATCATTAATTATAATTCTACCAACAATTCTTTCAAATGTAACTTTTTCCTTTTCAAAACTAACAGTTGGATACTTAACTCCATCCATCTTCATAACATCACTTAGATCTGTAACATATTCATATTCTTTATCATTATCATTGAATACAATCACTACTCTAAATACATAAGGAACTCCTCTTTTAACATCAGAGTCATTTATTTTTAAAGTAGCTGACGAAGTATCAGTCTTGTTAATAGTAGCAAGTGGAGTATTATCACCAGCAGCAATATTTCTAGCATCATATACTTCATATCTATAAGAAGTAACTCCATTATCTGGGTCAGAAATATTTTTTAAGATCATGCTAAATTCACCATTTTTCTTATTTATAGAAAATGAGGTACTACCATAAGTAGGTTTACTTTTTAAAGTAGTAAATGTTTTACTCATTGTGAAGTCACTAGATACTACAGCATCTTTATATACAAAATTTGATAATTCAACAGTATATTTACTATTATGAGTTAATTTATTAAAGGTAAGTGCTGTTTCACTATCATTTAAAACAACATCATTAGTAGAAATAATGCCTCCATTTTTATCTTTTAGAGTTGCTTTTAAACTTAAAATATTACAATAATCTGTTTTATTAATACTAACTTCTAAGCTATCATCACTTATATAATTTTTTTCTAAACTAATACCAATTGGCTCTGTCATGAATGTTTTTTGAATAAAATCTTTGTTAAACTGAACTTCATTTTTACTATAGTTAGAATTAACAATTAATATATAATTAGTTTCTGGTTGTAAAGCTTCACTTTCAACGTCAAAACTATTTGTTCCAGCCTCTACGGTAGTTTCATAAACTATTTTATTGGTACCGGTTTCAACAATTTTAACTGACATATCACCTTCTAGCACTGCTTCTTTATCTGATACTGTTATTTCTGCTCTTAATCTATTTGATGTAACATCCATTTCAGTAACTGTGAATTCTGCATCCTTTATTCTACTTGCTGAATCAATTATTTCTTCTATACTATCATCATCAGTATTTATAATACCATTATTAATTGAAGGTAATTTTTCATGATTATTTTTACTACTGTTGTTAGATTCATTTTCATTTGTTTTGTTATCTTGATTATCTTTTTTATATTTATCTGTAATAGTAGAATTTTCTTCTTTATTAATTTCAATATTATCATCAGAGTCAATGGTAATTTCTCCTAAAGAAAGTTTTCTTTCTCCTTTAAGATAAATATTCTTGCCAGAAAAATCAATTACTATATCTCCAATTGTAATAGTAACATCACTACTAATATTTTGATAAGAGACTCCTTGATTTTCAAGTTTAATAATATTTCCCTCAAGATAACTAACTTCTAAATAATTATTTTCAATTGTTTTTTTTATATCTCCTATTTGAAGTTCCATCTTATTACCAATTATCATATACTTAGTATCAGATATTTTTAACAAAAAGTTATTAAAATTTAACCTTTTATCTAGATAGGTAACTGTATAGTTTGTACTATTTTTAGTAAAAACGGTTCCAGGATAAATATTATAGTAGTTATAAGTCTTTTTACTTAAGTCATTTAAATCTAAAATTGCAGACTTAGAAAACGTTGAGATTGATCCATCATCATAATGAATAAATGTTTCTGTAGGAATTGATACACTTTCTTTTTTTGTAGTTTCAATATTGACTTTGTCATCTAAAATTCTGTATTTACTATCTTTTGTAAAGAAATACTTTTTAGTTGATGACTCACTAACTTTTGCAATAACATGTCCACTACTATCAAAATTAATAAATCTATTCTTATATACTTGAAGCCCAAAACTAAACATTATAATAGTGACTACTAAAACTGGAATAACAATTAAAAAACCTTTTTTCATAGAAATCAATTCTCTCTTTCAAATCATTTTACTTATCATCTTATATTCTATACATAGTATATCAAACAAGCATAAAAAAAGCAAAAAACTTATAAAGATTTCTGCCTTTTACTTTGTCTTCTAATTATAATAAGTAGTAAGATAATTCCACCTATTAATGAGCTCATAATTATACCTACCGATAGTAAGACGTTTTTTTTGGTTTTACCAGTTCCAAAATAATAATTGTTGAGTTTAGGATTACCTTCTATAACATAATTAGTACTAGGACCAGATAATTTATCTATAACATCAGAGGGTACTGATGAATCATTTACAGGTATTTCATATACTTCATATTTATTAGTAACGGGATTATAAACTGATGAGTAAGTAGAATTAATACTGTTAACTTTAGAACTATCGTTACCAGTAGTAGAATTTAATACCTCTTTAATAGATTTATCTTCTAATTTACTTTCTAATTCTTTACTATCAGAATAATCATCAATCTTAGAATTATTGGTACTTACCTTAGAAAAACTACTTATAAAATAACTAAATATGTCTTCAGTATTGGTTTTATTTTCAATAACTGTTTTTCCAGTCTTATAGTTAAAAACTACATAATTACCATCATTATATAACACAAATATAATATCACTTGAATTATATATATCACTAGTAAACGCTTTTATATTTCTATTTTTAAATCTAGCTGGGAATTTAATATCATCTTTTATGTTATGTAGTGAATCATCAGTACCAAGATATATTAAATAATTATCATCATTATAATTACTAACAAATATATTATTTTTAATATTATTAAGTGATGAATCAACTACTTCTAACTTATTATCTTTAACAAATAACTGCTTATCAATTATTTGTCCATTTACATTAGAATAGCTATAAAATGTATTAATATTTTCAGTAGCATAATTAAAGCTATACATTGGAACACCATCAGTATTAACTAAGTTATCAGTAGAAGAAATGCTTTTTTTCTTAGTTTTTAAATCATAAATACTACCATCACTATATAATATTCTATTATTGTAAATATTAATAGGATAAACCGATTTACTTGTTAGTTTTAGTTTAGATAAATCATTATCATTCGTGTTAATTTGTTTTTCATCTATATAATAATATTTATTTTTGATAACATCTATCTTATTTTTCAACTTAGATGCTTTAATATTAATCTTTTTAGTACTTATGCCATTGGTAATAGAAATAGTAAAATCATCTATAAAATTATAGTAATAGGTATAAGTACGTTCATTTAGCTTTTTAGACTCATTATTAATGGTAAATGTTGCATTATCATCAACTTTACTAAACTCTATATTTATTTTATCTGCATCACTTGCATAAACACTAATTTCTGGTAAAGGATCAAAGGAAGCTACTTTTAATCTTCTACGAGAAAGTTTTGAAATAGTTTTTCCTGCTGTTGGCATATCACTATAGTATCTTTCATCTGGATAAGTAGAGTTTACACTTGGATATTTTGAACTAGATAATTTATCAAAGGTAAAATTACTATCAATTCCAATATTAGTATAACTTGATTTATTTTTAAGATCATCTAGCGAGTATAATTTAACATTAGAAGGGATATCATTAGTAGTAACAGCTACATTATTTGATTTGTTTCCTATATATAATGCTAAATTATTAATTCTATCGGCATAGTCATCATGTCCACCAATTATATATCCACGTGGGCCACTAGAAGTAACATCACAATCTACATAATTACTGTAAAAATGTCCATTAAACAACATCTTTTCAGCATAGCCAATTAACCCTCCTGCATAACTAGATGCAGTAATTGTTCCTCCTTCAACTAAGTTATGATGAACATAAATTTTATATATTTGTTCGGTTGTATTCATGTTTGCAGCATATCCTAAGATTCCGCCAGCAAAACTACCTGTAGCAATAACTGTGGCATTAGAAGTTGCATATTGAAGTGTATTAGTTACACTTTCGTGAGTTCCTACAATTCCCCCTACTCTATTACGACCAGTAATACTGGTATTATAAACTCCAACAACAGATACATTTCCATAGGAAAGTTTTCCTTTTATTCCTCCTACATTGTCACCTTTTGATTCAATAATTGAATCAACTACTGTAGAAGAGGAAATTGTCCATCCTCCATTACCAGTAATTCCTCCTACATTAGATGAATCGGTAGTGGTACCAGTTATATGACCATTTGCAAAATAGGCATTACTTATATTCTCAGAATACCCAGCTATTCCACCAATAGTATTTGATCTAGCTGTAACATTAGTATTTCTAACCACTACTCTAGTTACATTTCTAGAATTTGATTGACCATACATACCTCCAACATTTCTATATCCTAGTACTTCACTATCTGTAATAGAACAATTACTTCCTGTAGCTTGTCCAAATAATCCTCCTACATAACTTCCATTATTAGCATTAACATTAATATTTTTTCCGTTTATGTTAAATACTGTGGGATCATTTATCCAATCTGAATAACCAATAAATCCTCCTACATAGCTTCCATTAGCATTAATTTTAATATTACTTAGATTTGCATCTTTTATATCAAAATATCTTGTACGTCCTATAAATCCTCCTATATAAGAATTACCACTAACATTTATTAACGACATATTAATAGTACGAATGTCTTGAGCAAGATTAAGAGCAACTATACCAACATAAGAAATATTAGGAGCGTTAACAGTAACATTATTAAAATTAACATTTTCCATATTACCATTAAGATAATTAACGACACCAGAGTAATTGCCACTACCACTATTACTAATATTAATATTAGTAAAATTAACGTCAGAAATATTAGCGGCAATAGTATCAATAAGCCCTTGACCTGCTTTATTAAATTTGACCGTAATATTACTTAAAGTATGACCACCATCTGTACCTTCAAGTCTATTTATATTAACATTTGTTTTAACATTAGTCTTTCCACTAAAATCTATATCGGCAATCAATCTATAATTTTCAAATAGATCAGTACTAATATTCTGCCAATCTTCATATTTAGAAATATCTTTATAAAAGGATAAATCTATTTTAGCTCCAAAACTTGTTTTTTTAGTTTTACCATTGCTAACATATTCAACTTCATTAATTAGATAACTATCATAATAATGGATTGGTTTAGCAGTTACTTCATATATTGTTTCCCCATCCAAATTAATATTTTTATTAACAGACATAATTTCCATATCGTTAAAATTGATATTCTTGATTTCAAAATTATCTGGATTGTTAATACTTAAGTTAATGATAGCAGTATTTATTGTTTTACTAGTCGTAATTTCTTTTATTTTAAAATCACTAGAATAAAATTCTATATCTTCCTGATTAGGCAATAATTTATCACTATTTTTATAAGTTAATTTAGGCAAAATATTGTGACCGTTTTTAGCAAGCAATTTACTATAATTAAATTCTTCTCCTAATTGAATTAAACTCTGATAATTAAGCTCATGAGTTAGTTCTTCTGAAGTGATTAAAATATCACCATTTGCTTGAGTAGAAATAAGACCATTTAGTAATTGTTCACTCCAAGCATAATTTGAATTAATTGCAGTTCTATTACCAATTGTACGACCTTGATTATTACTTTTTTTACTACTAAATACATCTCCTACCACTAAAGTATTTGAGATAAAATCATTAGTACTATACCCTACAATTCCTCCTAATGAATCTTGTTGTGTATAAACATCAACTGCACTTATCACTTTTGAAATATAACCGGAGTTATAACCTACTATTCCTCCTACTTCTAATGTATTTGTATTAAGCATACCTTCTGCATATGAATTATAAACATATCCTGAGTTGTTTCTACCAATAAATCCTCCTACACCATAGGTAGCAAAAGCTTGTGTAACATTCATATCAAGTCCATGAACAAAACTATTTTCAATTATAGTAGTAGTATTCTCACCAATGAAGCCACCAATTCGTCCTTCATATGACTTATGATTTTCATCTTTAATATAAACTTTTATATCAGTTACAGAGCAATTACTAATGGTAGAGTTGTTAGTATAAGCGGCTAAACCACCAACTCTATAGGATCCATATAAAGTAACACCTTTTAAGTGTACATTTTCTACATCTGTTGATTCCTGAACCAAACCTATAAAACCAACATGACTAGCATATGATAGATTACGATAATTTTCTACAAATAAATTTTTAATTGTTCCACCAGTAAGTTGATAAAATATAGGATTACCATTTTCTATTCTTATGTTTGAAATTGTGTGATTATTACCATCAAATTTACCTTTAAAATTACTAATTGGAGTTACAGTCTTATTTATAAAATCAAGATCTGCATACAATCGGTAATTTTCTGTAGGTTTAGAGGCAATTTTATTAAATTCATCAATATTTGTAATCTTTCGGTAAACATCAAAATCAATTATACGTTCTTTTTCGGTAAAATCTCTTGAATAAGTGCTATTAGTTGCAGTTTTATAAACTATTTTTCTTACGCTATATTTTGAAACAAAGGCAATTGGATTATAAGCTCTAAATACAAGTTTAGTTTTACCTAAAGACCATGACTGACTAAGAATTGTAGTAGAAATATTAGCAATTTGAATATCTGTTATTTTTTCACCGGCTGGATTATTTAAAGTGACTGTAACTTTTGCTTCTTCATCACCATCTTCTACCTCATCTACAGTTAAGATATCAATCAAGTCTGCATCTGTAACTTGAGGTAATTCAATATAATCTTGTTTAGGCATAACACTAGGCCAATTAAGTTGAGGATAATATCCATACTTAACATAATCTTTAACATTAAAGGCTCCTGAACTATTAAGAATCTTTTCTTGAAAATTTTCATCCCGAAGAGAAAGTTTAGAAATTCTATTAGAATAACTTCCTGAATAAAATTCATCATCTGCATAATATAAATTTTTAGCATTGACTGTACCACTGTATATATTGGCATCATGTGATAGCTGTCTAAAATTCTTTATAGAGGAACTACCTGAAGTATACGAATAAGCATTTCTTATAATAGTTCTTGTAATGTTTGGAAACATTGTACCAACTTCATTTTGATATCCTATATTAGATTGTGTTTCATCAATAAGAATAGGTACTGTAGTAAAGACATTAGAAACGTAAGAATTCTCACTGGCATTTGATCCAAAACCGCCTAATCGTCTAACGTCAAGAGCAGTATTATCAAGTCCACGTCCGTCTATTGGTTCACCATACAAGTAACCATTTTTAAGAGTCCCATAATTATGATAACTACCAGCATTAACTCCGCGGGCCCCATATAAAGGAACTTTTAAATGTATAGCAAAATTCTCAATAGTACCATAATTAACATGACTAATAAAACTATTAGTAACATTTGCCTGTTTATAAGACTGTTCAAGTGTAATTTTTAAATTAGAAATAGCTCCATAATTATAGTAAACAAGACCATAAAAATCACCATGTGCAATATCTTTATTATAATAATAATGAATATCTAAATTTTTCAAAACGCCCTTGCTTTTTAAATTAGAAATAAGAGAAGTTGAAGTACTACCATTATTATTTCCCTCTCTAAATAAGGTTCTTATCAATTTATGACCTTGAAAATCAATTGTTCCATTAAATTCAGAAACATTACTCGTACAATCAGTAAAATCAAGGTCTTCACTTACAAGATAATTACCACTAGTATGAATTGCAAAAAATTCTTTTACGTTATGAATAGTTCTTATTTCATCTTCACTGGTAAATTCAACACTATTTAAATCATAAAATCTTCCTCTAATTCTTACACTTAATTTAATTTCATAATTAGCTGACTTTTCAATCTCGTGCTTATTAACAGCATCAATTACATTTCCGCTTTCATCCATCTTAAAAGCTTCAGTATCAACTAACTTATTATTTTTATAATATCTTAAATAATAGTTATAGTCATCTTTAGTAATTTCACTTTTAGAATCAGTTATATTAGTAATAATAGTTGCCATATAATTTTCTTTATCTTTATACTTTTCGTAACTAGTTTTCTTATCACCAACTTCTATTTGGAAGTTTTTAAACAATACTGTAGTAATATTATTCTCACCAGAATTTTCACGAATAGTAATTGCAATATATGGGCTACTCATTTTATATTTTACAGAAAATGCTTTAAACTCTTTAGAGTTAATACCAGTTACTTGTGTACTAGCAGCATTATTACTACTGCTATTTGATATATAAAATGGTTTTGTATTATTGTCTTTATATTTAGCTTCAAATGATACAGTTACTGTCTTACCAACATATTCTGGTAAATAATAAAAGTAAGTTCTATAGCCATTTTTGGCTCCCAAAGAAAAAGTTACATTATCAACAATTTCTCTTCTTGCTTTATCATATCCCCCATTACTTTTCCATCTTTTATTATTATTTATATCAAATATATTCTTACTAGTTATTTGATTTAATAGACTATCAATTTCTACTGTACCATATAATCCAATAGAGGTAACAATATCTTCTGTATATAAAGTTTTATTATCTTCAAAAGTACTATTATCAAAGCCAATATTATACTCTTCAACTGTATACTTAAATGTATAGGTTTCATTAACCTCTAATTTATTAATAGTAATTCTTTGATATTCATTATTAATTTTTAAATCATCAATATAAACTAAATTACCAGTTCTATCTCTTACCTCTAAATACACTTTATCAGAAGCTATTGCTCCATCTATATCTTCAATTCTAACATCAAAATCTATTAAGTTTTCAGTTGTAAATTTATTTATAATTTGGACAGTAGCATCTACTTTTAGAGTAGTAAAATCTTTGATATTAAATAGTGTTGTAAGTTCATATGTTTTGTTACCTAATTTTACATAAGTAGTAATTTCAAAATAATAGTTATGGTTAGATAATAAATCATTAATATCCAGATTATAAATACTTCCTGCTTTAAATTGTTCCATCTCTAGTGATTCTATATTAAATGATTTATAAGTAGAATCATCAGTACTATCTATTACATCTATTTTCATGGATGATATTAATTCAATTAATTTATCATTGGTACTTTCAATATCTAATGTAACATTATACGATGCACTACTACTTGTTATTTCATTTTTTGTAAGTTTTAAGCGGGGATACCCAAGTGATGAAATAGGATTGGTTGTAAACTTACCCTCACATAAAGTTAAGTCTTTTTGTATACCTTTTCCATCTTCCAAATCATAATCGCCATATAAGTAAACTTTATATACCTGACTTGCATCCAGGTTTTCAAAAGTAAGTATTTTATCATCTGGAACTTTACCATCATATATCACTTGTTTATCAACATCAGTTAAAATATATCTTAAATTGCTAATAGCAATATTATCACGGTTAGTTACTTCAAATAATACTTTTGCTTTATCTATATCAGTACTAATTACTTTCATGCTAAAACTAGGTTTCTCTTTTAAAGTCTTAAATGATATATCATCATATTCAATTTCTAATTCATTACCAACTATATCAGTTGCTATAAATTTTAAATCATATTTTGTATTACTTTTTAATGTTTTAGCTGTAGAATAATTTATTGGATCTAACTTAACCAATTTTCTAATCAATGATGTACTAATCTGATAATTATTTTTGCCAATACTAAGTTGTAATGACTTCAATCCTTTTAGTACTTCATCTGTTTCTTTATTATCTAATCTAATATTATTAATCTCTGCATAGTTTGGATAAGTTTTAATATTATCAATAGATAATTTAAGTTTTTCTACATTGGAAATATCTAAGGTAGAAACTTTAAATTCACCTATATTACTTCTAACTAATTGATTCTTTTCATTCTTGTATTCGAAATATGCTTTTACATTATATTCAGTTTGTGGTTTTAAGCCAGAAACTTCAATTGTACCTTCAGTACCAAATGTCTTTCTAACATACAAGCTATTTCCAATATAAAATTCTAATGTTGGCATCTTACTTATTCTACTTGCAGTGTCACTTATCTCTAGATCTGCTTTAACAGAATAAATATTTCCCTTTAAATTCTTAAGTTTAGCGGTTGGTTTTACATAAATAACGGTTTCTCCTTCTTTAACAGTACTAGGAGCATCTTTATCTTCAAGTGGCACTTTAGTTTCAGTTTTTTCTTTATCATTATTAATAGTTGTATTATCAGTTTTTTCTTTATCTATTAGTCCTAGTTCTTTTAAAAGTTTATCATAAGTAATTATTTTATTATTAATTGTTACTGTACCAGTATGATCTAATCCGCCTATTTCTTTATAAATATACTTATCACCACTTAAATAATAATATCTTAAATAATTAGTAGAAAAGTATATAAATGAATTAGTTGGTAATTTATTATCTTTACCGTTAATATTTATATTTATACTATCTAGGTTAATATAAATACCATTATCAAGTTCTATAAATAAATAAACACTACTATCTGCTCTTTCATAATCTGTTTCATTATATAAAAATTTATTAGAAACAATAGTATTCTTTACAGTTGTAATCTTATTCCATTTACTATCAACTAAATTTCCTACATCATTAATAATTACTACTTCACTACCATCTTTACTAACAACTGGGTAACTACTATTTATTTGTTTTTTATTTTTTTCTCCAATATAATAATTACCTCTAGAAGAATATAATATATCATTCGTATGAACTGAGCTATATGATAATTTCTTATTTGATCTTGTTTTTCCATTCATCAAATTATCTGTAATATTATCATTGTTAAATACATATCCTGAAACATCAAAGGTTCTAATAAAAGAATAATTATTAAAGTAAATAAGAATAAAAACAATTAGTATAGTTGTTGCTACAATTATTGCTTTTTTCACACTATCACCCTACTTTAATCGACCTAAATCATCTATATTTTTTCTTAATAATTTATTTTTAGTACCACTTTTTACGCTATCCGAACTAATATTAAGTTCAAAATCATCGTTTTTAAATATAACATCTCCATCAATCATTGCTGGGTAATAATAAACTTTATCTTCATCATAATTATAAATATATAATTCTCCATTACCATATGAATAATTTACATAACTCATGGGTGATATATCAATGGATTGATTAGAAAAAGTAACAGTACCTTTAGTTATAAAGAAATACAAGTCATTACCATCATATAAAAATGAATTACTAATTCTATAATCTAGATTTTTATTAGTTAGTTTATAATCTTCATTATCTTTAGTTAAAACAGTATAATAATTAATCTTATATTGTTTAAAACTAGACTTAGGAAAAACTACATTCATACTCTTTGGAAAAATAACCTTTTTCTTATTTTTTATATAGACTGGTTCTGAATATAGATTAAGTTTTTTATTATTTGTCTTTAAAGACGTAATATTATTGTCCTTATCCAAAATAACATCACTATTAAACTCAAATTTTTTCTCTCCAAAATACATATAAATATTTTCATTTCTTATTTTATATTCATTTAAGTTTTTTTTGGCCAAAAGTAATGAAATAACTACAAGTAGCAACATAATTAGGATAGTTAGCATTAGTGCAAGTCCTAAAGTTTTCTTATTTTCCTTTATTTTTATTATCATATTTTTCATATCATCACCATATATTATATTTTATCAATTGTAAAGATTTTTATCAATAAGGGCTGTTGAAAATTTTATATAAAACTGAATTTTTTAACTTAATACATTTATTTTCATTAGTCTTGTAATTAATCATTTTACCAAAACTCAAAGAAATTATAAAGAAAAAGGCCTCACTATAGCCTTTTCTTAATTATCTTGAAGTATTATTTGTCCATCTATAATTGGTATATTTGGATAGCTTTCATCCATTAATGTAAAGTTTCTAAGTGGAGCTTGAGGATTTGTTATTTCTAC